>CAZQTO010000008.1:0-35309 GCA_964596375.1 uncultured Zetaproteobacteria bacterium
GCAGCTACGGCAGCGAATCGAGCACCATCGCCGGCTTGTTCAAGCCAGGCAGCACGGTGTGGGGTGCTGGTGCGGGGCTGGTGCAGCCCTTGTTTCACGGCGGTGAGTTGCGCGCCAAAAAACGCGGTGCAGAGGCTGTCTATGATCAGGCGCAAGCCAATTATCGCGAGGTGGTGCTCAATTCCTTCCGCGATGTGGCCGACACGCTGCTGGCACTGGAAATGGACGGACGGAGTCTGAATCTGCAGCAGGATGCTGCGGCTGCGGCCCATGCCACGCTGCAGCTGGTGCAGGAGCAGTACGCGGCCGGGGCGGCCAGTTATCTCGAATTACTCAATGCCAGCCAGCAGTACCATCAAGCCAGAATCAGCCTGACGCAGGCCGAAGCCGCACGCTTTGCCGATTCGGCCGCCCTTATCCATGCCCTTGGCGGCGGTTGGTGGAATCAGTCGGATAGCCCGGCTGAACAGCAGGCTGTTACACAAAACGACGCAAGGACGGAGAACAGACCATGAAAAAGCGCATGATGATTATGCTGGCCATTGTCGGCATCGCTTTCGCACTGCTCATCGCGTATCAGCAGTTCGGTGCTTATATGATGAAAAAATGGCTGGCCGGTAACGGCCTGCCACCGGCAAGCGTGACAACCATGGTGGCAGCTTATCAGGACTGGCAGCCGGAGCTTCGCTCGATTGGCACGCTGCGCGCCGCAAATGGCGTGGATGTGGTTGCCGAATTGGCCGGTATCGTGCGGAAATTGAATTTTAAATCCGGTGATGAGGTGAAGGCCGGCGATTTGCTGATCGAGCTTGATGCCGATGAAGAGCAGGCGCAACTCGATGCGGCCCTGGCCGCAGCCGAGCTTGCGGTCAGCATATACCGACGCGACAAGGCCCAGTTCAAGGTGCAGGCGGTCAGTCAGGCCCAGCTCGACATGGATAAGGCCGATGTGCAGGTGAAGCAGGCGCAGGCAGCCCAGCTGAGTGCTGTATTGGATAAGATGCATATTCGCGCACCCTTTGCTGGCCGCCTCGGGGTGAGTGCCATCAGCCCCGGGCAGTATATCCGCCAGGGCGAAGTGCTGGTGAGTCTGCAGGCTGTCAATCCGCTGCTGGTGGATTTTAATGTGCCCCAGCGGCAGTTGAGCGAGCTGATGGTCGGGCAGAAGCTGCGCTTGAGCAGCGATGCCTTTGCCGGGCGCGATTTTGCCGGCGAAATTAGCGCTATCGATAGCCGGGTGAATGCCTCCACGCGTAATGTGCGTGTCGAGGCAAAGGTTGATAATCCGAATGGCGAGTTGTTGCCCGGCATGTATGCCGAGGTGCGCGTGGCCACGGGAATGAGCAAGCCGTACCTGACGCTGCCGCAAACAGCGATATCGTTTAATGCATACGGTTCGACCATTTTTCTTGCCAAGCCCGTCTCTGTTGCAGAAAAGCCTGCGGCGGATGGCAAGCCTGCCTTACCGCTGGCCGAGCAGATATTCGTGAAAACCGGCCCGACGCGCGGCGATCAGATCGCTGTGGAAAGCGGCATAAACGAAGGCGATGTGGTGGTGACCAGCGGCCAGATGAAGCTGAAGAACGGTACGCCGCTGATTGTTAACAACAGTGTGCAGCCGGCCTTTGCCGCCGATCCGAAGCCGCAGGAACACTGAGGCCCTGACTCGTGAGTAATTTCACCGACCTGTTTATCCGCCGGCCTGTGCTGGCGACAACGATCAGCCTGCTGATCCTCGTACTCGGCTTACAGGCGATTTCACTGTTGCCTGTCCGGCAGTTTCCGGAAACGCAGAATGCCGTGATCACGGTGAACACGGCCTATTACGGTGCCGATGCCAAAACCGTAGCCGGCTTTATCACCCAGCCCCTGGAGACGGCGATTGCGCAGGCCGGTGGTATCGATTACCTGTCCTCTGTGAGTGTAAGCAGCAGCTCCATCATCACCGCCACCCTGCGCCTGAACTACGATTCGAATAAAGCACTCACCGATATCAGCAGCAAGGTGAATGCTGTGCTCAATCAGCTGCCCGCCGAGGCGCAGCAGCCGGTGATTTCGGTGCAGGTTGGCGAAACCGTGGCCTCGATGTACATGGGATTTTTCAGCAAGGATCTGCCCAACAACAATCTGACAGATTACATGCTGCGCGTGGTTAAGCCGCAGCTTGACGGCATCGAGGGCGTACAGCGCGCCGACATCATTGGTGCGCGCCAGTTCGCACTGCGTGCATGGCTCGATCCGGAGCGTATGGCGGCTCTGAATGTGACCGCTGCGGATGTCAGCGCAGCGCTGGCCGGCAACAACTATTTAACCGCGCTCGGCAGCACCAAGGGGCAGATGGTCAGTGTGGAGCTGACTGCGGCTACCGATCTGCATTCGGTGGATGAGTTCAAACAGCTGGTGATCCGTCAGCAGGGCGATGCCATCGTGCGGCTGGAGGATGTAGCCAATGTCGTGCTGGGAGCTGAGGACTACAACTTGACCACGGCCTTCGGTGGGCGCGATTCGGTGTTTATCGGCGTGAAAGTGGCGCCGGATGCCAATGTGCTGGAGGTGATTGACCGGGTGCGTGAGGTATTCCCGGATATCCAGTCGCAGATGCCCTCAGGGCTTACCGGCGAGATTGTTTACGATGGCACCAAATTCATTCACAGCTCGATTGATGAGGTGATGAAGACCCTGATCGAAGCCCTGCTCATCGTGACTGCCGTGGTCTTTCTCTTCCTCGGTAATTTCCGCGCCGTGGTGGTGCCGGTGATTGCCATTCCGCTATCCATGATCGGTGCCTTTGAGATCATGCAGGCGCTGGACTACACCATCAATCTGCTCACCCTGCTTTCGCTGGTGCTGGCCATCGGCCTGGTGGTCGATGATGCCATTATTGTGGTGGAAAATGTGGACCGGCATATGAGGGAGGAGGGCAAATCACCTTTCGATGCAGCCTTGCTGGCGGCACGTGAACTGGGCGGGCCGATTATCGCCATGACCGTGGTTCTGATTGCCGTGTATGTACCGATCGGTTACCAGGGCGGCTTGACCGGTGCCTTGTTCGGCGAATTTGCCTTTACCCTGGCAGGTGCCGTGACCATCTCGGGCATCATCGCATTGACCCTCTCTCCCATGATGGCCTCCCGGATTTTCCGAAAAGAACAGGAAGACACCTGGCTGGTGCATAAGATCGATGCGGTTTTCGGCAGGCTGCACAATAGCTATCAGCGTCGTCTGCACAGTTCGTTGGACACCTGGCTGGTGCAGGTGGTGATGGGCATGCTGCTGCTGTTCGGTGTCATTTATCTGTTTACCACAGCCAAATCCGAGCTTGCCCCGCAGGAGGATCAGGGCTTGGTGGCGGCGCATATGGCAGGAGCCCCGAATGCTACGGCGCAGCAGATGCAGCTCTATGCCAAACAGGTTTTCGATCTGGCCAAGGAACTGCCGGAATACGACCAGATGTTCCAGCTCACCGGTATGCCGACCATCAATCAGGGCATTGGCGGCGTGTTGTTCAAACCCTGGGATCAACGCGAACGCAGTGCCAAGGAATTGATGCCGATTCTGCAGCAGAAGTGGAGCACTATTGCCGGCGCGCATATTGCAGCCTTCCAGTTTCCTTCGCTGCCGGGTGCCGGCGGCCTGCCGCTTCAGTTTGTGATTAAAACAACCGAGAGTTTTGAAAACCTCAATGAAGTCGCGCAACAGGTGGTGGGCAAGGCGCAGGCCTCGGGCATGTTCTTCTTTGTCGACAGCGATCTCAAAATCGACAAGCCGCAGGCCACACTGCGGGTGGACCGCGACTTGGTCAGCACACTGGGCCTCACACAGCGCGACGTCGGCAATGCCCTGGGTGCAGCTCTTGGTGGCGGCTATGTGAACTATTTCTCCATTGAAGGCCGCTCCTACCGCGTGATTCCGCAGGTCCTGCAGGCGCATCGGCAGAATCCGGAGCAGGTGCTGGACTACTACATCAGGGCTGCCGACGGAACGGTGATTCCTGCCTCGACCGTGGCCAGCCTGTCACATGAGGTGGTACCCGAATCCATCAACCGTTTTCAGCAACTGAATTCGGCGACCATTCAGGGCGTGTATGCTTCGGGTGTTTCGCAGCAGCAGGTGCTTGAGTTCATGCGTAATGCCGTGAAGGACGTCGCTCCGTCCGGCTATTCAGTGGATTATTCCGGACAGTCGCGCCAGTTCATGCAGGAATCCGGTGGTTTTGTCTTCACCATGATGTTTGCCATCGTCATTGTGTTTCTGGCCCTGTCGATTCAGTTCAACAGTTTTCGCGACCCTGTCGTCATTCTGGTCTCGGTACCGATGGCCCTGCTCGGAGCCTTGCTGTTTATCAATCTCGGCTTCACGACGATCAATATCTATACACAGGTCGGGCTGGTGACGCTGATGGGTCTGATCAGCAAGCACGGCATTCTGATTGTGCAATTCGCCAACGATTTGCAACTGGCCGGCAAGAGCAAGCGCGAAGCCATCGAAGAGGCCTCGGCTATCCGTTTGCGGCCGATCCTGATGACCACCGCAGCCATGGTGCTCGGTGTCTTGCCCTTGGTCATGGCCAGCGGTGCCGGTGCTGCCGGGCGGCAGGCCATGGGTATTGTAATCTTCACCGGTCTTTCCATCGGCACGCTGTTCACCCTGTTTGTGGTTCCGGCTGTGTATATGTTGCTGGCCACCGACCGTGCAGCAGTCAAGGAAGTTGCCTGAGGTTTATTGATCGTTTGGCCAGAAGTATTAAGCGAGAGGGGTGCAGTAACGCACCCCTCGTTTTTTTGCTTGTGGCTACAGATATTCCGGAAAATAAGCGCGAAGCTCATCAGCCTTGAGTGGAACAAGATTGCTGTTCAGCTCCAGAGCCAGAGCCTTCTGTACCGGTGTGCTGTAGTGCTCACGCAAAACGCCCAAAAAGGCGGGTGCTGCAGCTACATATAACTTGCTGCAAGTACCCGTGCTGCAGGCATGATGCAGATAGTCCGCGAGTTGCTTCGCAAAGGTGAGGCCTTCGTTCTTTTTCGGGTCCAGTGCCTGTTCCATTGCATGTCGTCCCTGACCGGAAGAATCATAGGTCCGGCCGGGCAGGTCCGATGTCAGTTCGCGGTCATGCAGACGCGCCTCCGGGTGATCGAAACGTTCGTACTCGCACAAGCTGTCTTTCCCTCCACTGCTTGCATAGATGACCGCCTCGGCATTACCTGCGGCCAGAATCCAGATGGTTTGCATAGGCACCTCCTGTCAATCACAAATCCCAATACGATTATAGCTGAGGATAGCGCTGTTTTCCGGAAGTTTTATTTCTTGGAGGTCTTGGAAAGTCGCCGATGCAGACGAGTTACGGCTTGTGGGAGCCATCCCCGATCGATTCCGGCTGGAGAATCGGCACACCGCTTGGTGGTAGCGGTGCCGGCATGGCACGTTCGCGGGCGACGATAATGCCCGCGGCTGTGATGAATAACATGCCGCCAAGCCCCATGAGATCGGGCAGCTCATTCCAGGCAAGAAAACCGATCAGGCCGGCAAACAGCAGGCCGGTATAGCCCAGCGGCGATACCTGAGTGACCGGAGCTCGCCTGTAGGCCCAGGTCAGGCCCAGCTGCCCCAGACTGCCGAACAGGCCGACGGCGAGCAGCCAGACCCAGTCCATGCCTTGCGGCCAGACAAAGGACCACAGCAGGGGAATGGCTGAAACAATCGAGGCAATCAGTGCGAACCAGACGACGATGCTGACCGGATCATCCGTGTCCGAAAGCCGCTTGGTCACGGTCAGGGCGAGCCCTGCCAAGGCGCCCGAGGCCAGACCGCACATGCCCGGAAGGGAAACAAGCTCCGCAGAGGGGTGAAACAGTAGGCCGAGGCCGACAAGGCTCAGGCCCAGTCCCCAGCGTCGGGCTACGGTCCAGTCCTCCTTCAGCCAGAACACGGCAAACAACGCGATAAACACCGGCGAGGTGTAGTTGAGCATCAGCGCATCGGCCAGATGCAGGCCATTGAGGGCGTAAAAATAGAGATACATGGCTGTCAGCCCCGAGAGGGCACGCAGCAGATGCAGGTGAAAACAGTTTGTCCGCAATGAAACATGATTGTGATGCATCAGGGGCAGGAGCATCAGCAGGGCGATGAAATTGCGGAAGAACACCACCTCGGTCTGGGGCAAATCGCTGCTTGCTACGCGCACGCAGGCAGCCATGGCGGCAAAGCCTGCTGCCGAGAGCAGCGCAAAGCCAAGCCATGCGGCATTGCCAGGTGAGTTACCGAATGGGGAAGGTTTCAGATTCACGGGTATGGGGCGGAGCGTGCTTGCATCAACGGGGGTGTCGGCGCTACATCTTGCCCGGAGTTGCTAAGTCTTTTCCCATAATCGTTGCAGGACAGGGTGCGCGTTACTGGCTGTTGCATAACGGAAGTCGATTTCAGAAGTTTAATTTCTTAGTGCTTCTGGCAGCTGGAAAATAATATGTTCCTCGGCGGTTATAAGCTTCTCTACCTGCGCATCTATACCAAGCTCGTGCAGCCTGGTCAGCAGGCCCTGCACCAGTTCTTCGGGTGCCGATGCACCTGCCGTAACGCCAACGCATGTTGCTCCTTCCAGCCAGTCCGGATCAACATCCTCAGCCGTATCAACCAGATAGGCATGTGCTCCCTGTCGTTCTGCGACCTCACGCAAACGGTTGCTGTTCGAGGAGTTCTTCGAACCGATGACCAGCACCACATCGCACTGCTCGGCCATGGCCTTCACAGCTTCCTGCCGATTGGTCGTGGCATAGCAGATGTCGTCGCGCTTTGGGCCGACAATGTTCGGGAAACGCTGCTTCAGTGCCTGCACCACATCGCGGGTATCGTCCACGGAGAGCGTGGTCTGGGTGACGTAGGCAAGTTTTTCGGTGTTGCGTACTTCCAGCTTATCGACGTCGGCGGGCTCGGCCACCAGTAGCACGGCACCGTCGGGAGCCTGCCCCATGGTGCCCTCCACCTCGGGATGGCCGGCATGACCGATGAGAATCACCTGATCGCCTTTGCGGTAGTGGCGGATCAATTCCATATGCACTTTGGTAACCAGCGGGCAGGTGGCGTCGATCACCTGTACATCGCGCTCTTTTGCCGCCTGCTGCACTGCCTTGCTGACACCATGCGCGGAAAAAATCAGCAGTGCACCGTCCGGCGCATCGGATACCTCGTTGATGAAGATGGCACCCTTGCGGCGCAGGTTCTCTACCACATATTTGTTATGCACGATTTCATGGCGCACATACACCGGCGCGCCGAACTGCTCGATAGCCTGTTCAACCACGGCGATAGCCCTGTCGACACCGGCGCAGAAGCCGCGTGGTTCAGCCAGTATCACTCTCATATCAATCGCACTCGCATGGCGTTCATACTCCTCGACGAAATTTACCAAACAATAGGGGCTGTTAACATGAAATGCGAGCATGGCGGCTGGCTCGCAATTCGCGGGCACAGTCCCTAGTATGGCCTGCCGCAAAGGGTAGAAACAAGGAGATTTCCGTATGGCATATGCAATCAATCCGGGCGATGCAGCCCCCGATATCGAACTCCCGGTCTGGCCGACAGGAACGCTGAAGTTGTCTGATCTGCATGGCCGCTGGGTGGTGCTGTATTTCTATCCCAAGGACAGCACATCGGGCTGTACCAAGGAATCCTGTGAATTCCGCGATGCCGAGGCGGATTTTGACGGTATCGATGCGGCTATTGTCGGTGTGAGCCGCGATTCACTGAAATCACACCAGAAGTTTGCCGAGGCGCAGTCGTTGCCTTTTCCGCTGATCTCCGATGCTGACGAGGCCTTATGTAAGGGCTTCGATGTGCTTCAGATGAAGATGAATTATGGCAAAGAATATCTCGGTATCGAGCGCTCCACCTTTCTGATCGATCCTGAGGGTGTGATCCGCGAGGCATGGCGCAAGGTCAAAGTGGATGGGCATGTTGCCGCTGTGCAGGCGCGTTTGCAGGAACTCCGGGGCTAAGCATGCTGGCCGGCAAGCGCATCCTGCTCGCTGTCAGTGGCGGCATCGCCGCCTACCGGGCGGCGGAACTGGCGCGCCTGCTTATCAAGCAGCGAGCGGAAGTGCGCTGCGTGATGACGCGCGGCGCCTGCGAATTTATTACTCCGCTAACCATGGAGGCCCTGACCGGCCAGCAGGTGTACACGGAGTTGTTCAATCTCACCAGTGAGCGGGAAATGGGTCATATCAAGCTGGCGCGCTGGGCGGATGTGCTGCTCGTTGCGCCGGCCACTGCTGATATCATTGCACGCTTCGCGCATGGCATCTGCGACAATCTTCTGGCCACCCTGTTTCAGGCACGTCGCGGACCTGTGCTGCTGGCACCGGCCATGAACACCGTGATGTGGGAAGCACCGGCAACCCAGCGTAATCTTCAACTATTGCAACAGGATGGCGTGTATGTCGTCGGCCCTGCCGAGGGTGATCTGGCCTGTGGTGAAACGGGCTTCGGGCGCATGAGCGAGCCGATGGATATCCTGGCAGCACTTTACCCCTTGCTGATGGAGCAATCGCTTGCCGGACAAGGCTGGGTGATCAATGCGGGGCCCACGCGCGAGAGCTGGGATGGTGTACGTACCTTGAGTAATCGTGCCAGCGGCAGACTTGGTGCGCTGCTTGCCGAGGCAGCTGCGATGCGCGGTGCACAGGTACAGCTTATCGCCGGGCCCGGGACCCCCGGCACATCCGCAGGCATCCTGCGCCAGGATGTGGAGACAGCAGGAGAGATGCTACTGGCCTGCGAAAAGTCAGCGGCAGGTAGCGATGTCTTTGTGGCTACGGCGGCGGTCAGCGATTATCGCTTTGCCGAACAACATGCCGGCAAGCTCAAGCGCGGTGCAGGCAGTCTGACTGTGCAGCTTGAAGAAAATGCGGACATCGTGGCGCATATTGCCGGTATGGAAGACCGCCCGCGCATGGTGGTGGCCTTTGCCGCCGAATCCACGGCGCATAGCGAACAGGCCGGCAAGAAGATGCAGGCCAAGGGTGTGGATGCGATTTTTGCCAACGACATCAATCGCATGGGAGCAAGCAGGGGTGCCGGCTGGTGGATGAGCGGAGATTTGACCCATGAGGCTGAAGAGATGGATAAGGCGGAATTGGCAGCGTGGCTGGTGGAACGCGTGATCAACATGCAGGAAGGGGTTAAGTGATGGGTAAGGAAAAGGTAAACATTCGAATTTGCCGATTGGCACATGGCGAGGGCATTGAATTGCCGCATTTCGCCAGTGCATTGGCTGCCGGTGCCGACATCCGTGCTGCTGTGCGTGAAGATGTGGTGTTGCATCCAGATGAACACAAGCTTATCCCGAGCGGTTTTAGTATGGCTCTGCCGGCCGGTTTTGAGGCGCAGGTGCGACCGCGTTCGGGCCTGGCACTCAAGCACGGCATCGGCGTGCTCAATAGCCCCGGCACGATTGACGCCGATTACCGTGGCGAGGTCGGGGTGATTCTGATTAATCATGGCGATACGGATTTTCATATCCAGCGGGGTGACCGCATTGCCCAGATGGTGATTGCTGCGCTGCCGGCGGTGGATTTCATTGAGGTGGCCGAACTTGATGATACCGATCGTGGTAGCGGCGGTTTCGGCAGTTCCGGCCGGAAATAAGCGGCCCCTCCTTTCCGGATATGATGCAGCGTGCTGCTGGCCTGCTGTATGAGCGGGGTGCTGAACTGGCAACCCGCATGGCAGGTGAAGGCCGCAAGCCGCGCATCGCCGTTATCAATGGTATCCAGGATCCTGCACTCGATTTTCTGGCTGATCTGGCCGGCGACTTGGTGGTGCAGCAACACCGTCGTGACACCTGTCTGGAGCTGCAACGCGCAGGCCATGTGATTCGCCGTGACATTCATGAGGGGCCGTTCGATATCGTATTGGTGCTGGCCGGACGGCAGCGCGAGCAGACCATGGGCTGGGTTGCCGGCGGTGTGCGCCTGCTGGCTGGCAGCCAGGCCCCTGCCGGAGGTGCCCTGCTCTTCTGCGCAGCCAATGACATGGGGGCCAGAGGTTATGAGAAGCGGCTAAGCGGATTGAGCAGCGAGATCAGTGTGAGTAGCAAGGCGAAGTGCCGTCTTGCCTCGCTGCACGGTGACAACATCGAGCACCCGGAAGTGCTGGATGCGTGGCTTGCTGCAGCCGTGCCAAGGCAATTGGCCAGCGGTCTTATTTCCTGTCCGGGGGTCTTCAGTTGGGATCATCCCGATACCGGTTCGCGCCTGCTCCTTGAGCATCTTCCGGCTGAGTTGAGCGGACGTGGCATGGATCTCGGATGTGGTAACGGTTATCTGTCCCGCCATGTGCTCAGCCGTTATGCCGGTATCAGGGAATGGCATGCCGTGGATGTCGATGCCGTGGCGCTGGATTGCGCGGCGCAGAATCTGCAGGGGCTGAATTTGCAGGCACAAAGGGGCGGGCGCAGCGTGCAAACGCACTGGATGGATGCAACGCAGGAGAAAATGCCCGGAGGCATGGATGTGATTCTGCTGAACCCGCCATTTCACAGGGATAAAGCCGATCTTGTGTCTCTCGGCCAGGCCATGATCATGGCAGCAAAGCGCAGCATGCAGCTGTCGGGAAGCCTGTTTCTGGTGGCTAATCGGCATCTGCCTTATGAGTTATTGCTATATCAAAATTTTGAGCAGGTAAACACCCTTTTCGACGGCGACGGCTACAAGGTCATCCGCTGCGACGGCGTTCAGAAATGAATCAGGATCGATGCTACAGAGCACCCTGTGTAAGTCACAAGCCCTGCCCGAACTTTATCTTCGAAACAGTCTTACCTTCTCTCTGCTAACAGGGTTTAGTTGAAGCTGGCGGACTTGACGACCACCTCATAACACTTCACCGGCTCATCGCGGTTTTTCACCTTGATGGCGCCTTTTTCACGCATGGCTATGGCATGCTTGCAGTAGGCATATGTCTGTTCGCCGACAATAATCTCCTGCCCTTCGGCCATCTGCTCCAGACGAGCCGCGACGTTGACCGTGTCGCCAATCACCGTGTAGTCCATGCGATTCCTGGCGCCAACATTGCCGACCACGACGCTGCCGGTATTGATGCCGATACCCACCTGAAAAACCTGCAGGCCTCGGGCATTGCGCTCCTGCATCAGCTCCGAAATCTTTTTCTGCATATCAATCGCCGTTCGCACAGCAGCCAGGGGTGCCGCAGTTTTATCGTTCTGCGGAGAGAATACAGCCATCAGTTCATCGCCAACGAACTTATCAAGAATGCCGCCGTGTTTGAAAATTATGCCGACCATGGCATCGAAGTATTCGTTGAGCATGGTGATGACTTCTTCCGGCGACATGCCCTCGGACATGCTGGTGAATGAACGTATATCGGCAAACAGCAAAGTTGCCTCGCAGCGTTCGTTTTTCAGCGGGTCGGCATCCTGCGACAGAATCATCTGCTCAATCACATCATTGCCGACATAGCGTGCAAGATAGTCGCGCAATACCGATTCGCGTTTCAGTTTTTCGGTCAGCACATTCATTTTCTCTGAATGCTGTTTGAAGCGATTGACCAGTTCGGAGAATAAGCGTTTTCCCTTATCTATCTCGCTAACCAGCGTGCGAATATGTTGCTCGATCTGATGCAGTTCGGGGGCTGCGCTCCTGGCTAGTGCTTCAGCCTCCTTGCGCTTACCTGCTGCAAGGTGGCCGGTTGACTCTGCCAGGCGGCGAATATGTCCACCCTGTGCCCGTAGCACAAAAAAACCGACCAGCATGCTGATCAGGGCAGTTGCGCCCAGCCCGGCCGTTAGCGGATCAGGAGAGGTTCCGCTGAGCAGCAGTATAGCGCCCAGCGTACCCGCCGGGATCAGTCCCATCAGGGAGAATATCAGCCCAGTGCGCATGGTTCATGGGTTTGCATGTTTCTTTTCATCCTCCCCGACAATCTTTCACTATGTGAAGATGCAATCATGCACGCAAGAGCCTGATGATGTAAACCGGGCTTGCATCCAGCAGGTGGATGCATATCAGTTGTTGCCGCGCGGCACACGGTTGGCAAAAAGGTCGATACGGAAGAGCGTGTTGTGGAATGACATCTCCACCCCGCTTGGGGTGATGACAACAAGCCTGAGCCTTGGCGAGATGGTATCGCCCTCGCGCTGGATGTGCCCGTTGATGAATACCATGCGGGCTGCCGGGCGCTCATCAAAGATATGCCCTGAAATGTCGATAGGCGGCATTGCCTGTTGCAGATTCAGCGGCAGCTTGCTCTTTAGCGGAGGTGGAAGATTGCCCTGGGGAGCAAAGTCGGGCAGTGCCAGAGCTGCCGGTTCTTCTGTCTGCGGGGGCGGTTGAACCGATGATGCAGCTTGGTTTTCGGAAGGGCGGATTTCGCTGTTTTCCGTCATGTGTGGAGAGGTCTTAACCATGGGCGCAGTGCCAGGGGCTGGCTCGCTGACTGCGTTGCTGGGCTGATTTTGCAAGGCTGGTGTTTTGTCAGATTCAGGTTGTATTGCGGCCGGTGTCTGTGGCTGAACATTCGTTCTGTCGGGAAGGAGCAGGAAGCTGGCAGCGAGGACAAGGCCTGCTACCGCACCACTGAACAGCGCATACTGCCAGCCGCGGCGATGCTGGTAGCCGTTGCTTTTGGAATGGCTGCTGTGGATAGAAGGGAGCTCACCCTGCCGGGCCTGCATGTCCGATTTTTTCAGAGCATCGAGAATAAAGGACATTAGTGATTTACAGCCTGTTGTGGGGTCGCCGTCTGGCTTTCCTCTGAAGCCATCATCAGGCGCGGTCCCGGCTCATGCAATTGGGTGTTCAACTGGATCAGGGTCTGCGGGCCGGCCACGCCATCGGGAAACAGGCCGGCATCCGATTGGAACTGACGCAGCTTGCGAACCCAAGCCCCCTGGTAGATGCCCGAAATACGCGTGCTTTTGCTTTCTGCGGCAGAAACAGGATCAAGTATGGACAATCGTTCATTCAGCCACTTGGCGGAGGGGCCTGCGGTGCCGGGCAGGATGTCGTTCTGATAGGCCGGCGGGGTGCGCCAGAGTAATGTGAATTTACTCATCCAGTGCTGGCTGAGCTGCTCCAGAGGTAGTTCGATTTGCACATCACCGGCAATGGCTCGGGCAGTCGATCCACTGAGTGAGATGATGGTGATAAACACAATATCGCCGTCGTCGCTTTGCCAGGGAAGTACAGCCGGGCGGTTCAGCAAACGTAGTCGGCCCATATCGCCCACCTGTTGCAGGCAGGCAAGACCCTGTGTGCTGGCAAAGGTACAGGCGTCGACATCTTCCGGCAGCGTGATTTTCCAGAGGGCAAACAGGTCGCGAAAGGCTGCCTGCCGGCCTTGCAGGATGCCGCCATCGGCAGGATTCACCATGGCAAGTCCTTCGTGCTCCTCAGCTGAGGGGGTCTGGATTACTGCATTCGGAATGGAGGCGTTCTGCATTTTGTCATTCAGGATTTCACCAGCGTTTGGTTCAATCTGTGCAGATGATGTGCTCATAACTTCTGGCACTGGTGTTACCGGCGCCGTCCAGCGGCCGGTCGCCCATGTGCTTGCGGCAAGCAGCAGGATGCCGAAGGCGATCCATGCGAGAGCCGGCTTCCAGGCTGTAGCGCTGCCTTCTGTCGCCTGTTCGCCAAGCACCTCGCGGGTGGCTTGTTGCACCATGGCCTTGTTGATGTGCGATACGCCGCCAGCGAATGCGCCGAGCATGGCGCGGTCGCAGATAAGATTGATCAGCCGCGGGATACCCTTGCTTTGCCGGTAAACGAAGCGTTGAGCCGCCGGCAAAAAGATCGCCTGGTCGCAGCCGGCAATGGCGAGCCGGTGCGTGATATAGGCCTGCATATCCGAGTGGCTCAGTGCCTTCAGGTGGTAGCGGGCGGTGATGCGCTGCGAAAGCTGGCGCAGGTCATCGCGTGCCAGCTTGTCCTGCAATTCCGGTTGGCCCAGCAGGATGATCTGCAACAGCTTACGTTCGTCGGTTTCCAGATTGGTCAACAGGCGCAGTTGCTCCAGCACATCAGTATCCAGATTCTGCGCCTCGTCGATGACCAGCACGGTGTGCCGGCCTTCGGCATAGCGGGCCAGCAGGTAGTGATTGATGGCATCAACCAGCAGGCGGTTGTTCAGATTGTCGGCGGCGTAGCTGATGCCCAGTTCATCGCAGATATTGGCCAGCAGATCGACGACGGACAGACGCGGATTGATGATAAAGGCGATATCGGTGTCCTCGGGGACTTTCTCCAGCAGGTAGCGGCACAGGGTGGTTTTGCCGGTGCCGACTTCGCCGGTGAGCAGCACGAAACCGCCATCGTGGCCGATACCGTAGAGCAGGTGTGCGAGCGCCTCGCGGTGCTGTTCGCTCATGAACAGAAAACGCGGATTCGGCGCGATGGAAAAGGGAGCTTCCTTCAGACGGAAATGCTGAGCGTACAAGGTCGTCATAGGTGCGACAGCCTGAGGCAAATCAGGGCGTCTGTCATGCGCCCTCGAAACGCTGAACCCACTCTCCGATGGCACGATAAACGGGAAGATGGTCAAACGGAGTTTTGTGTTGCAGGGGGTTGAGCCAGAGATTCAGTCCAATCAGCTCAAAATGATCACAGGGCAGGGTGGCGATGTGCTCCCCCCAGCGGGCCGAAGCAACAGAAACCTGCGAATCGTTTTTCCCCTCGGCCTCTTGGAGCAGCCGTCCAAAGCGGCGAACCAGCCACGGCTGGTCGGCAAGCGGTCGTGCCGCTGAATAGCTGCGGTAGACGATACCCGGCATGTCGGGCGTGCTCTTGTTAAAGCGAAGCATGGCCGCATGCGTAAGGTCGGCAACGGCAGGGATATGCCGCCACGGGGCAAGGCTTGTGCTCATGGCATGATCGGCCAGTGTGGAGCCACGATGCGGCGTCGAGACCGTGGTCAGCGAGGCGACCTTTTCATGCCCTCCCAGATGTGTGATGTAGCGCCGCGCATCCAGTCCGCCCATCGAATGCGCGATGATGTGCAACGGCGCTGCCCGATCCCGGAGCGACTCGGCCAGGAATACGCTGCGCGTTGCGACCGGCTTCCCCCACGGCAATTCCGGTACAATGACCTCAAAGCTCATGCTCTCCAGCATCTTCGGCGCGCCGTGGAAATACTCCCACCACAGCATGCGCGAAAACCCCAGCATGCCGCGCAGCAGCACAATCGTCGTCTTCGCCATCAACAACCCTGACCCATATAAACCCCCGAACTCATCAGGCAAGCATGCAGTTCCTTGGAATTTATGTCACTTTCTACCTAAATGGTATGTATAACAAAGGCCGGTCATTCAGCAAGTCAGGAAGAAAACAGGTCGTTTGTTCCCTGAATTCCCATGGGTGTCTAGGGATCCTCTGAAAAACACCCTCCATGGTGTTTTTCATTACGCAAAGGCAAAAGTGTGATTTTGCCTTTGCTCACAAAATCAAACACTTGCGTGCATGATTTTGGCGGCCCGTCCATGAGCCGCACGGATGCTCTGACTTATTCAGAGCATCCCTAGCAAACAGGATTCAAGCTTGTGCCAGATGTCTCAAATGGATTTATCCATCACTTTCCCCGCTTTTCGCCAGAGTTTCTCCTGTTGGGCATTGAGCGTTTGTCGCACCTCTTCGAAATGCCCGGTATGTGCGACAGGTAGAGAGTGAAACAGCATTCTTTTCATTTGAGTAATATCATGATGTTCACCCAACAGTGCCTGAAGTTTCTTGAGCGATTTATTGGACGGGTGATCAGGCTGTAAGTGATTGAGAAGGTAGCGAGCCTTTTTGAGCCGAATGCGCAGTTTGTGTACCGCGCGCTCCTTGGGCATGGGTTTTTTTAGCCGTTTTCTGGCCTTTTTTAACTGTATGCGGACTTCAAATATTGTCCCGGAGGGTTCTATGGATTTGTCAGCCGCGATTGCGTTGGCCAGTGCTTTTTCGATGCAGGAAGACCATGTTCCCCATTGAGCATGAATCGTCTGAAGTTGCGGCAGGAATTCACGCATCTTCTCGCCCCTGAGGTATTGAACATAGCGAATGCCATCTTCGACATTCGGCAGAAACTTCTCAGGCAGGCGGTGAATACCCTTTGAAAGAAACACGTCCTGATCGCGCAGATCGTTGCTCAGATTGATCAGTGTCTTGAGTTGTTCGAAAGCGGAAGAGTCCTTGTCCAGATGGGCCAGGATGCCTCGTGTCGCCACGCGCATGGCATGCAGCGCCTCGATATCATCGGGATTGGCAAGCACATGCCGCAGGCATTGTCGCAGTCCTGTAAGCAGCTCGCTCGGTTCATATTCAGCAGATTTCATTGAGAAATCCTCGCCTGGTTATTCTGTGCGCACCGGAAGCTGGCCATGCCGACAGATGTCCGTGCGCACTGTTTTGCCAAAACACGGGTTGTGCGAGCCAAGCATGAAGGTTGGAAAATGAGATGTCACCAGTCTGTATGGCTTACCCCAGAATTGCTACCAACCGTATTCTATCGGAGCGCGTTGCATGGTTTCCCGGCAGTGCACAAGGTGGCGCTCGAAGGTTCTCGATGCCTCTTCCCAGGTGTAGCGCAGGGCGTATTCGCGGCAGTCGGAGGGCTTGCATTTCAGCGCGCCCTGCACGGCGGTCTTCAGGTCTTCGTCCAAACAGCCGGCTTTTTCGTCGGTAATCACATCAATCGGGCCGGTGACCGGGTAGGCGGCGACGGGCACGCCGCAGGCCAGCGCTTCAAGCATAACCAGGCCGAAGGTGTCGGTACGGCTGGGGAATATGAACACATCCGCGCAGGCGATGTGCGCGGCTAAATCCTCACCGGTTTTGAAGCCGACAAAACATACCTCAGGGTGCTCCTTCTTCAGCTTTTCCAGATCCGGACCATCGCCGATCACTAGCTTGCTTCCCGGCAGATCGAGATTGAGAAAATCACCGATATTCTTTTCCACGGCCACGCGTCCGACATACATATTGATCGGCCGAGGCAGCCCGAGGTCGACACCCGCTTGCGGGTAAAAAAGTTTGGTATCCACGCCGCGCGACCACAGCTTTACGTTGTTGAATCCCTGCGCTTCGAGTTCTCGCCTTACAGAGTTGGTAGGCACCATGACAGCATGAGACGGGCCATGGAACCAGCGCATCATGCGATAACACCACGACAGAGGAACCGGGGCGCGAAGATTGACGTATTGCGGGAACTGCGTGTGATAGGCGGTTGTAAAACGCAGATTGTTCCGCTTGCACCAGTTGCGGGCAGCCAGCCCCAGCGGACCTTCGGTGGAAATGTGGATGGAGTCCGGGTCGTAGGTGTTCAACATGTCCGAGAGCTTGCTCCCCGGCGCGACGGAAAGCCTGATGGATGGGTAGGTCGGGCAAGGCACGGTTTTGAAATCCAGAGGCGTGAACATTTCGACATCGTGTCCGAACTGAAGCAGACATCTGCGGGTATTCAGCATGGAGTTGACCACCCCGTTGATTTGCGGTTGCCATGCATCACTTACGATTGCAATTTTCATACTCTCTCCCCGATAGCGTCATAGATTTCCATCCCGGACGGATTGATGGTTGCGCTTGTTGCGCCGTTGAGTTCAGCCCATTGAGATGGGACAAATTGGCGCAGAACATGTGGTTTATCGTTCCACACCAGCAGTGAAAGGGTTCCATCCATGGTTTCCACCAGAGCGGAGCAGCTCTCCACCCAGTCGCCGCAGTTGCAGTACAGCAGGCCGTTGAGCGGGATTAGTTCGGCATGGTGAATATGCCCGCAGACCACCGCATCGACCTGCTGGCGGGTTGCCTGCCAGGTGACGGCATCTTCGTAGTTGCTGATAAACTTGACGGCATTCTTCACCTTCAGCTTGAGGTACGCAGACAATGACCAGTGGCCTCTGCCGAGAATGCGACGAGCCCAGTTGAGCACAATATTCATGCGCAGCAGAAAATCGTAGGCCACACTGCCCAGTTTGCCGATAAAGCGACTGGCACCGATGACGCCGTCGAATTCATCGCCGTGCAGGATCAGCATCCTCTTGCCGTTGGCCAGGGTGTGCACAGCCTGCTTCTGAACGCTGATGTTGCCCAGTTCAAGGCCACAGTATTCGCGCAACTTTTCGTCGTGGTTGCCGGGGATAAACACCACCCTGGTCTTGTGCTTGGCCTTGCCGAGGAAGGCGCGGATGGCATTGTTGTGTTTCTGCGGCCAGTAGAGCCTGCGCTGCATGCTCCACATATCGATAATATCGCCAGCGAGAAAAAGATAGTTTGTCTCGGTGCAGCGCAAAAAGTGGAGCAGGAAATCAACCTGGCAGCCGTTGTTTCCCAGATGTATGTCGGACAGCCAGACAGTGCGCAGCTTTAGTGGATTTTCAGGAGAGATGGACCCCAGATCGGCAGGTAACATGGCAATCATGTTGCCCATGCATTGTTTCAGAGGTGTGTCAGCCCTATGTCAGGCGGGTGACAGTTGAGTCAATGATTATCCAAGCAAAATGACAAGCCATGTGGCAAAGGAAAGCAGGATAGCGCAGAAGACAGCCGCCGAGCCGATATCCTTGGCCCTTCCCGAAAGCTTGTGATGTTCAATGCCGATACGGTCCACCGTGGCTTCCACGGCCGAGTTGAGCAGTTCGACAATAATCACCATCCCCCAGCTTCCCAGCAACAGGAGTCGCTCAAGAGGGCTGACGTCCAGCCACAGGACGACAGGGATGGCGATCAACAGGATGATCATCTCCTGCCGGATAGCCTGCTCATATTTCCATGCCCAGCGCAGGCCCTGCAATGAGAACATGGTTGCCTTCAAGACGCGCTGCACGGGATGCGGCCGCCTGTCCTTGGGGTAGCTGTCCTTCTGTTGCAGCACAGGGAATTCCGTGTCGAGTATTAGTTGCGTTTGTTGGTAAAGTGCAGCAGCGACAATTGCGGTGAGCGGGGGGCTTCGATGGGCACCGGATAATCACCGGAGAAGCAGGCATCGCAATGCGCACTGCGCGGATTGCCGATGGCGCGATACAGCCCTTCGAATGAAACAAAGGCCAGTGAATCGGCACCCAGCGCCTTGCACATTTCATCGATACCCATTTTGTTGGCCATCAGCTGGTCTTCATCGGGTGTATCAATGCCGTAGTAGCAGGAGTGTTTGGTCGGCGGGCTGGAGATGCGCATATGCACTTCTTTGGCCCCTGCCTTGCGCACCATCTCCACGAGCTTGCGGCTGGTGGTGCCGCGCACGATGGAATCATCCACCAGCACCACGCGCTTGCCCTCGATTAACTCGCGGTTGGGGTTGAGCTTCAGTTTAACGCCAAAGTTGCGGATTGATTGCTTCGGCTCAATGAAGGTGCGGCCGATATAATGGTTGCGGATCAGGCCCATCTGGAAGGGCAGGCCTGCTGCATCGGCAAAACCCATGGCTGGCGGGGTGCCCGAATCCGGCACAGGAATGACAAGATCGGCATCGGCCGGTGCTTCACGCGCCAGTTCCATGCCGATGCGATAGCGAGCCTGATACACATTCTTGCCTTCCAGATTGGAATCGGGTCGGGCGAAATAGACATATTCAAACACGCAGAAACGCGGTTCGGGATGCTCAAAAAGCTTAATGCTTTCAATACTGTCTTTCTCGATGACCACCATTTCGCCCGGCTCGACATCGCGCACATAGGTCGCACCGATCAGGTCGAAGGCGCAGGTTTCGGAGGAAAGCACCCATGAGTCGCCCAGTTTGCCGAGCACCAGCGGGCGCAGGCCGTGCCTGTCGCGCACACCGACCAGACGCTTTTCAACCAGCACCAGCAGCGAGAAGCCGCCGCGCAGGCGCATGACAGCCTCTGCAAGTCGTTCACGCATGGTTTTACCCTGGCTTCGAGCCACCAGATGGATAAGCACCTCGGTATCGGAGGTGGATTGAAAGATGGAGCCCATTTGTTCCAGCTCATGGCGCAGTTCCGGAGCGTTGACGATATTGCCATTGTGGCACATGGCAATGCCGCCGTGGGCGTATTCATAGGAAAAGGGCTGGCAGTTACGCAGGCCGGAATCGCCCGAGGTGGAGTAGCGTACATGGCCGATACAGCGCTTCCCTTTGAGTCTTTTGAGGGCCGATTTACTGAACACATCGGCGACGAGGCCCATGCCGCGATGGCTGTGGAACTGATGCCCGTCGGTGGATACGATGCCGGCAGATTCCTGGCCGCGATGCTGTTGGGCGTAGAGACCAAGATAGGTCAGATTAGCTGCTTCGGAATGATCGAATACACCGAAAACGCCGCATTCGTCATGGAAATGATCGTCCAAGGGGTCAAGCTGCGTTTTGTTCACTGCATTACCTTTTTGATGATGGATTCTACTGCCTGTTTATCCGGAAGCGGGATGTCCGGGGCCTTGTTGCCTGCCGGGGCTTTGGCTGTCGGTGCCTTGCTTGCAGGTTTGCCACTGCCCTGACGCGAAAACGGATAGCCCTCGGGGATTGCCTTGCCGAGCATTTCACCCATCTGCACTGCGTAGGGGGTTAACACGCTTTTTTTCATCCATGCGGCGTCGGGCTTGGCATAAGTGGTGTAGATAAGAAAAAACAGGCCGATGAGCAGCAGTCCGCGGGCCAGACCGAAGACCATACCCAGCGTCCGATCGGAGGCGGTCAGATCGGCGATATCCACCAGCTTGCGGATCAATGCGCCGACCAGAGCAACCAGCAGCATGACTGAGACAAAGACCAGTCCGAAGCCGGCCAGGCTCGCAGCAGTCGCGTTCGGTATAAAGCCCTGTACCAGTTCGGTGGCCATGCCTGAAGCACGTCCGGCGATCATAAAGGCTGCAACCAACCCGATTAAGGAGATGATCTCGCGTACAAAGCCACGCCACAGGGAAAGCACCATGGAAAAGCCGGTAATAGCCAGCAATAGATAGTCGAATAAGTTCAAGCAAGCCCCGCTTGCGCAGCCTCGGCCATATTACGTACGGCCTTGTACTGCACCTTGGCATTCGAATCAGGCGGCAGTGTAGCAGCGAGTTTTGCTTCCTGCACCCTCGCATGATTGTGTCGCGGCAGCAGAAGCTGCGTAAAGCCCATGCCCACGGCTTCACGCACGCGCGCTTCCGGCTGACCCACCGGACGGATCTCGCCGGTTAAGCCCACCTCACCGAAGGTGGCCATATTGGCGGGCATCGGGCGCTCCTGATAAGCGGAGATGATGGCCAGCATCACGGCCAGATCGGCGGCCGGTTCCATGATGCGTGCGCCGCCAACCACATTGACATACACATCCTGCTGCCCGAGCGGCAGACCAATGCGCCGTTCCAGCACGGCGGTCAGCATCGATACACGTGCGTTATCGAGGCCTACCGAGCTGCGTTTCGGGGTTGAATAGACACTGGGTGCAACCAGCGCCTGTACCTCGACCAGCAGCGGTCGGGTGCCCTCCATACAGGCCAGAATCACCGAGCCGGGCACATCCACGGCACGCTCGGCAAGGAAGATGCGCGAGGCATCCTGGATGCCGATCAGGCCGGCATCGCCCATTTCGAACACGCCGATTTCCCCGGATGGCCCGAAGCGGTTTTTCACGGCGCGCAGAATGCGGTGCGCATGCCCGCGGTCCCCCTCAAAATACAGCACGGCATCCACCATATGTTCAAGTACGCGGGGGCCTGCCAGCGAACCGTCCTTGGTTACATGCCCGACCAGTACCATGGCATGACCGAGAACCTTGGCGCTGCGGATCAGCGCTGCGGCGCAATCGCGCACCTGGGCTACGGTGCCCGGTGCACTGGTAAGTCTTGATGTCACTGTGGTCTGAATCGAATCGATGATCACCGTATCGGGGCGGGTTTTTTCGATGGTGGTGAGGATGGCCTCCAGATCGCAGCTGGCGGCAAGATGGATATTGTCGTGCAGTGCCTTGAGGCGTTCGCCGCGCATGCGTACCTGGCGCACGGATTCCTCGCCGGTGACGTATAGCACCCGTCCGGACATGGCCAGCTGATGCGAGGCCTGCAACAGCAGGGTGGATTTACCGATGCCCGGATCGCCGCCGATGAGGATGGCGGAGCCGGGAACCAGCCCGCCACCGAGCACACGATCCAGTTCGGGCAGCCCGCTGCTGCGCCGTGGCGTGTCCGATGTGCTGATGCTGCTGATCGAGGTGGTGGCCAGTACCGATCCTGTGGAGCCTCCTGGAGCAACCGCCTGCCGCACCTCTTCGCTGATGGTGTTCCATTCCTGACAGTCCGGGCATTGCCCCATCCATTTGCGGTGTTCAGCCCCGCAAGACTGACAAACATAGATGTTGTTTGTTTTGGCCATGCGCAAAGACTAGCTGTTTCAATTACCAGTGGTAGCAGGGAGATTGGCAGGGAAAAAAGGGGCGTACATTCGAGTGTTGACAACGGTTGACAACAAAATGGGATTGCGTACATTTCGCGACCCGAATAACAGGGCGGTGCTGTCAGTGAATAGTATCGCGCAAGGAGTAAGAGATTGGCTAATCATGTTTCCGCAGCAAAGCGTGCCCGCTTGAGTGAAAAGCGCCGTTTGAACAACCGCAACCGCAAGGGCGAGATGCGCACCGCTATCAAGAGCGTGCTTACAGCCGTTGAGTCTGGCGATAAGGAAGCTGCAGCAGCAGCTTTGACCAAGGCTACCTCGCTGCTCGACAGCGCCGGCCGTCGTGGCACGATTCACAAGAATCAGGCTTCCCGCCGCGTGTCCCGTCTGAGCGCCCGCGTTAAGAGCATCGCAGCTTAAGCTCCGAGTTTCGCGAACAAATTAAAAGCCCGCCTTCCGGCGGGCTTTTTTCTTGGGTTTGATAACGTTGACCCCTTGAGCCCAAGGCCAACTATGGACGTTCATTCAAGCCCGTTATGGGAACCATGCCAGAACAATAATTAACACTACTAAGTTCATTTTATGTAAATTACTAAAAGTCGACCAAACACCCTCGAATATTTAGGTAGGGATTCTGCCAAAAGACGCGTACAATGGATAATCGCTTGGGACAAATTTGTAGCCCTACATCGGAGAACGATGGTATTTATGAATAACGAACTAGATCTAGCATTGGAAACAATTGCAAAAATGCATAAGGAAATCGAACACCTTCGGGAAGAGTATCGAATCGCGAATAAGCGCTATATGGACGATTTAGACTTGATTCGTGAACATGCATTGCACGCGGAACAAGCTGCAGAACGAGCAGATGAGCGGGTTAAGGAGGCTGCTATAATGGCTGCTGACGCAACTGGTTTGGCTGCCCGAACCGTAGAGATCGCAGCCAAATGTGCAAAAAATCAAGCTGATGCGATGGGTTTTGCATTATTGGAAGAAGTGAAATTGATTCCAGGTTTTTTAGAAGTGGTGAAAGCGCATATTGCAGTAGCAGCAAAGAATGCGCTAGACGCTCAAATAGATGTAGCCAGAGAGATTAAATTGGTAGCAGAGATGGCTGCAACAGTAATAGCAGATAGGGCAGTAAAAGCAGCAGAAACTGAGGCAGCCATAATAATGGAAAGCCAGAATACCAAACCAATTTAGTTCCATACTTGTCCAGTGAACTGCTGGAGTCGGCCCAGGCTGTGTGAAAACGTTAATTATGTATGGTATGATCATGTAACCTTGTTGGGAGGGTTTCATGAAGCGTTTCATTGTCGGAGAGAGCCGTACCCAGAGCACCCTTTTTCCTGAACTCCTGGATGATTATGTGAGAGAAGATAATCCGGTTCGAGTGATTGATGTCTTTGTCGATGAGCTGGATCTTGGTGAGCTTGGTTTCAGTGGTGTTGATCCGTGTGCAACCGGACGTCCTGCCTATCATCCAGAGATATTGTTGAAGCTGTATGTGTACGGATACATAAACCGTATTCATTCGAGTCGCCGACTTGAACGGGAAAGCCAACGCAACATTGAGGTGATGTGGCTGACAGGCCGACTGATGCCGGACTTCAAGACGATAGCAGACTTCCGCAAAGAGAATGGCAAGGCCATACAAAGCGTATGCCGTGAGTTTGTCGTGCTGTGCCGGAAGCTGAATCTTCTGTCTGAATCGATGGTGGCCATCGATGGCAGTAAATTCAAAGCAGTGAATGCCAGAGACAAGAACTTTACCCAAGCCAAAATGAAACGTCGGATGGATGATATTGATAAGAGCATTGACGAATATATGCGTCAGCTTGATACGGCAGATCGACAGGAAGAACGGATACGGCAAGCTGATACAGGCAGGCTGACAGATAAGATTGCCAAGCTGAAAGACGAGATGAAGCGGCTGAAAAAACTGAATGCAGAGATGCTGAAACAGCCGGACAAGCAAATCTCACTGACTGATTCCGATGCCCGTTCCATGAAAACCAGAGGCAATGGCATTGTAGGCTATAACGTCCAGACAGCAGTTGATGTTAAGAACCACCTGATTGTGGAACATGAGGTCACGAATAATGACAGCGACCGAGGGCAGCTATCCAGCATGGCAAAGAAAGCCCGTCAGAGCATGGGACTGGAGAAGTTGGAGGTCGTTGCGGATCGTGGCTACTTCAAGAGTGAGGAGATCAAAGCATGCGACGATGCCGGCATCATAACGTATCTCCCGGAAGCAATTACATCGCGAGGCAGAAAGAATGGAAAGTTCACCAGGCAGGATTTCCGTTATTTGCCTGAGACTGACGAATATCTATGCCCATCTGGTGAACGCCTGTACTGGCATTTCACAACCAAAGAAAGCGGAAGGTTTTTGCGTTCATACTGGAATCGCGCTGCCTGCCGGAGCTGCGCAATCAAAGAACAGTGTTCTCCCAGCCCTGAGCGCAGAGTCCGGCGCTGGGAGCATGAGACGGTGTTGGAAGCAATGAAGCTCAGGCTTAAGCTGAAAGACGATGCTATGCGTATACGCAGGCAAACGGTTGAACACCCATTTGGAACGATCAAAGCATGGATGGGTGCTACTCACTTCCTAACCAGAACGATGGACCGGGTCAGCACGGAGATGAGCATGCATATGCTCGCATATAATTTGAAACGGGTCATCCATATGATGGGAGTCCGGGAACTGGTTCAGGCAATACGAGCCTGAGCTTCTTATCGGGTCTATATCTACCTGAATCCGGCAATATTGGGTAAGGGAATCCCCAAACTCCTTCACAGACCAATTTGAAGCAGACAACACGGAAAATGAACGCTTTGTTGGTTTAACGCTGGTCTAATACGTGATTGAAAGCCTGACCGCTGTTTTCACACAGCCTGGGCCATCATCAGCCATTCATTTCGCTCTTGGCCGTTCAATTCAGGAACAGCCGAAACAACGCATGCTAGAATAGTCATGCATGTCAGCCCAAGTCAGATAAACGCCGGGCGGGAGGAGCAGGATGAGTGAGCCGACCATTCGGGAGCCAGTGGCGGCCTCCACGCTCTGGGGGCCGCAGATATGGATTTCAACGAGAGTTCGATGCGCAGCATGCTTTGCAATGCTGATGTTTGCGACTCTTCCCGTCCTTGTCTTTGCCCAGCCAGCGTGCCCCGGGATTCATGTGAAGATTCTGGATATAAGAAACAGCAATGGAACCGTAGCGTGCGCGCTGTTCGAAGCGCCGAAGGGTTTCCCTACCGAATACCTTCGTTTTTCAACGAATATTATGATCATCAAGATTCGCAAATCCCAGGCGCGTTACGACTTTGAAGACATCCCGCCCGGCAAGTATGCGATGGTCGTCGTTCATGATGAGAACATGAACGGCAAGCTGGATACCAATTGGGTGGGCATTCCCACGGAAGGCTACGGCTTTTCAAACGACGCCAAGGGATTGCTGGGCGCCCCTTCATTCTCTGCCGCCAGCTTCGTCTACGATGGGCTGGCCATCAATATGACGATGCGCCTGAATTACTGAGCGCCCGCTGTATGGATCAAGGCAGTGATCCCAACCGATCGACGCACCACCCACCTGCCGGAACATCCAGTCCCTAAACCGTCGCTCTTATAACTCCGAAATGACGCTATCCGCCGGAAGCCGCGACTTCGGCAGGTTCGCATTGAAATCGTCCTCCCCCCTGTATCCCAGGGCAGCCAGCACGACACTTCTCATTCCCTGACTGGGCAGGTCGAGCTCCGCATCCAGCCTGACCGGATCGAACCCCTCGATCGGCGTTGCATCGATGTCAAGCGCGGCCGCCCCGAACAGCAATGTGCCAAGCGCAAGATAGACCTGCTTCTGCATCCAGCACCGGGTATCCCCGGCTTCCCGGTGAAGCCTGGCGTAGTAATTCCGGCCCCTGTTTTGCGCTTCCCTGGCCTCGGCCGTGGGCAGGCGCCCGTCCGCCTCTTCCTGCGCGAGCAGCCTGGCAATATAGGCATCATCCATGGTTGTCCGGGCGCAGAACACGACCACATGCGAGGCATTCAGAATTTTCGGGCCATTGGAGGCATAAGCGCCCTCACTGGCTGCCCTGGCAATACGTGATTTGCCTTCCTGGCTTGCGGCAATGATGAAATGCCATGGCTGGGAATTGACGGAAGAAGGCGCAAAGCGCAGCAACGTTTTAAGCTGCTCGACCTGCTCAGCCGGAATCTGCCGGCCGGGATCGTAGGCCTTGCAGGTATGGCGGGAAAGCGCGATGCGGGAAACGTTCATAAACAACCTCATGGACCTGATTCGACAGACGCATTCTATCTTCCATAAAACGCCTTCTCATAGTCAACCAATGAGACATACCCCAAATCGCCGCTTTTCCCTATTAGCAGCCATTCAGAAAAGGGCTCTGACCCCTTTAACTGGCAAACGCAAGCCATCAAGGCCGCTATCCGTCGCCACTTCTACCCCGCCACCCCGGACTGGCAGGAAATGGTGCTCTGCCGTTCCCGCCAGTGCATCCGTCAGGCCTTGGCAGGTCTCACATCTGGAGCTTAGGGGCAGGTCTCGGCCGAATTCAGGTTGTCAACATCAACCAACAACTCACGCCTGATCCCACTCTCTTGAGAAACCGCACCTATAACATCAATATGATGAGGATTCTTTCGCGTATTCCTCTTCGATAGCATCCATCAGGAGATGCATAACCTTATATGTTTCTTCAAAAAAATCTTTGTGCTCCATAATCTCTTCCATGCCTTGAATGTACTTGCCACCCCCAGTGATGTATTCCATGCACTTAGTGCAATGCAGCATGTTACCGACACTTTCGGGGGATGATTCCAGATGAAACTGTAAACCTATAACCCTGTCGTTATATTCAAATGCCTGATTCATGCAACACTCGCTTACAGCCATCCTTTTGCCACCCTCAGGGATTTCAAATCCGTCTTCGTGCCAAAAAAAAGTTGTGAAATTATCAGGCAGCTTCCTGAAAACTTTTGATTCCTTGGCCTCTTTTGTCAGGGATACCGGATACCAGCCAATCTCCCTGCAGCAGTTCATATAGACTTTTGCTCCGAGGGTGTCGGCTATGAGTTGTCCGCCAAGACAGATTCCCAAGACGATCTTTTTGCTTTCGATAGCGCTTGCAATAAACTTCTTTTCCTTGACGAGCCATGGATATCTCTTTGCATCGTATATATCCATCGGTCCGCCCATAATGATCAACCAGTCGAACTCATCAAGCCCTGGAAGATCTTCGTTTTCTTGCATAAATGTTTTCGAAACAGCATGTTCTTTCTCTATTGCCCACTTTTCAACATTCGTCTGATAGTAGTAAGAAACGTGCTGTACTAGATGAATCCTCATTTATCCGCGTCTGTTTTTTTCGCCTTTTTCTCCAGAAACAACCGGTGATGCTCCGAACCCTCTCTGAGCATCGATGCCCCGCATTCAGGGCACTTCTGTTCATGGCATGGCACTCCCTTCTGGTGCGGTGTTATCTCTCCGCACTTTGGGCATACACATGAACCATCCGGCCCCATAACATGTTTACGACCTTTCATGGCTACCCCTTTCACTTGATATGGATTCAGTATCCAGAAACATAAAATTTAAACCGTATACAGGCCAAAATTCTCGGCCATGAATGGACGTTCGATATTTCAGTTAACGTCATAGCTCAACCGGTGCGCCGATTATGGCGCGCCCGTGTGAAGTGTCTTGTTAGGGCTCATGGTAAGCAGCTCCTTGATCGCGCCGAGAAAGCGGACGTTGTCTTTTGGTAGCGCCGTCGTTATCCGCATAAATCCGTTACCCAGTATTGGGTCATTCAAGGGCTTGATTAGAATTCCCCTTGCCTTCAGTGCCTCCGTCAAATACGCGGCGTCGTGTGGTGCGAAGTCGGCGAGGAAGAAATAGGTCTCGCTCGGATAGGTACGCACGCTCAGAGTGCGCAACTCTGCCGCGAGTTCCTCGGTCCAGGCGCGCAACTGTACGGCACGGGCGTGAATCTTGTCCTCATACTGAAGCGTGGCGATGGCCGCCGCCTGACTGGCGCGGGCGAGCGGGTAGGCGTCGTTATGGCTATTCAGGTCGTCGGCGATGTTTTCGGGAAAAATACCGTAGCCGATGCGGAAGCCCGCCAGGCTGTGGGCCTTGGATAAGGTGCGTGTCACCAGAAGATTGGGATGCTCAGGCACAAGATGCGCCACCGACTGCCCAGCCAGGCCGATGAATGCCTCGTCTATCAGGAAGCGCGTCTCCGGGTAGCGGCGCAACAGTTCTGGCAAGGGCCTCATGTCGAAGATGCCGCCATTGGGGTTGTTGGGGTTCACGATGACTACGAGCGTAGTGCCCTGCGGGATCGCCAACTCGGCAAGGTCAAAAGCGAAATCGTTTTCAGGTAGTAGCCGTGTTTCCGTGTAGTGCCGGGCGATCTCGGGAAAGAGTACATAGGTCGGTGTCAGCAGGTGCACCTGCTGGCCGAAGCGGTCGAATAGCTGGCGCAGAATGAGTTCGGAGCCGGCGTTGATATGAACGAGCCGTTCGGGAACACCGATCCGCTCACTAATCAGTTTGCGTAGCGGCGCCGAATAGGGCTCGGTGTAATAGTTGCTATGTGGCACTTCGGCTTGGGCCGCGGCGATTGCCTCTTCAATCGGCGGCAGCGGATTTTCACACAGCAATAACTTAATGCCTTCGAAAGAGCCGCCGCCTTTCTCCCCAATAGCGCTCATGAACGGCCCATTCCGCCTCTATGGCGCCCAGCACCGCCACCGCTACCTGCGGAACGGACACAACGCTGAAACGCGGCCAGATGTCGCCGCTGCGACGCCTCCTGCAGATTGCGCAGCACAGTGACAATGTCCGGGCGAAGGGATGAACCAAGCAGCCGCTCATACATTTCGCCATTGGCAATCTCGGCGGTGATGCCTGCTTCACAGGCCGCTTGCACACTGGCATAGCGTACAACCTTTTCTGGCCAGGGATTCTCGGGCACGGCCAGCCCGTAGCGTGCAAACAGCGTGCACAGCGCCTCGATGTGCCGCGACTCAGCTTCACGGATATTGCTAAAAGGCTGTGCCTCTCCGAAGTCTGCGATCACTTGGTCATAGGTCGCCCAGGCATGGTACTCATCGTCGAGTGCCTCATGGAGCACTTGGATTTCGATTTCGGTCAGTGAATTCATAATTCATCCTCCGTGGTGAAAAATAGCAATCGTGCCGATCCCCGCGAGCAGCAGCACGAGCTGGCGCAGGGAAGCGGCGGCGCTCACCTGTCGGTGCAGCCCCGGGATGAGGTCGGCTGCAGCGATGTAGATGAAGCTCGCGGCGGAGATCGCCAGGATGTAAGGCACTGCCCCGTGCGTTTCGGCGAGCCAAAAATATGATAATAAAGCGCCAGGCAATGTGGTGGCGGCTGAAAGTGTATTAAGAACCAACGCTTTTTTACGTGCGTATCCATTGTCGAGCAGGATGGCAAAATCGCCGACCTCCTGCGGAATCTCATGTGCGATCACGGCCAGCGATGCGGCAATCCCTAGCGGAATCGAGGTGAGGAAGGCGGCCGTAATCACCACCCCGTCCACAAAGTTGTGGAAGGCATCGCCGATCAGGATCAGCGGGCCAGCGCGGCTGTGTACTTCGCATTCGCTCTCGTGGCAATGACGCCACAGCACCAGCTTTTCCAGCACAAAAAACAGCACCATGCCGATCAGTACCGTAGATGTAACAGCGAACGCTGGGGCGAGCTTCAGGCCCGCGGGGATCATGCCGAGGAATGCGGCGCCAAGCAGCGTGCCGGTGGCATAACTGACGAGGCAGGGAACAAGAACCTTGCGGATGCCTTCCGGAAATAACAGAAACAAGGCAGCGCCAGCGACAGCACCCACGCTGCCCAAAAGGCTGAATCCGATTATCCATAGCAGCATTTGGTGTGCCTCGACTTTGTTTCAGGCATGCCTGATGGGAGCAAGACCTAACTTGGTAATACGTGTATTCGACTTTATCAAGTATTACCCTCCCATACACACCCATATTTTCCTTGATGCTGGATATTACAGAGTAAACAAGGAATATGGTTTGCTTATCTTTGTGTACTATAGAGCAGTTCCGCCAAATTGACGAATGCCCTTTCATGGCCGGTTGTTGCCTGTCGGCATTAAATTTTGGGGACACGCTACCCAATTGCCTGTTGGGCTCGGTATATGCAGTTGCTCAACGACCATGGCGGCCTACCACAGCTTGCGGACCTTGGATTTTTCACGCTCGATTTTCTTGCCGACAAGGCGTTCCCATAGCTTGATGCCGGCGAATTGCTCCACCCGGCTTGTTGGCACAAGGAGGGTTTCGAGGGCTGCATCAGATTCCTCGTTGGGCAGGATGAAGGACCACATATACAATGCACCCTTGTTGTTTTCGGCCAGCACGGATTTGAAATAGGCGTTGGGCACAGGGATTGAAACCCCGTTGCCGTCCTTTGTGCCTATGCTCTGCACAGGCTGGTCGAAATAGAAGATCGGTCCGCAAATCACATAGGTTTCCAGTATCTTTGGCTGGTCGTTAAGGCTGCGCACAGCACTTTCCAGATCCTTCCAGACACCCCGATTGAACCGGGGTGCCTGCGGCGACATATTGGACAAAAGGAAGGTTTCGCTGTTCTGCAAAGGTACTTCCCGCTGATCGGCGCTGGCAACCAGATGCCCGCGGTCATAACCCGAGCCGGTATAGTCCACCAGATCGGCGCGGAACATCTCCGGAACGCGATAATCGGGACGGAAATTATTCAGCCTTGCCAAGCCGGGGTTGTCCGGGTCAATGATCTCCAACACCCACTTGGCCTGCCGGAAATAATAGGAATAGCCGAGCACATAGTGCCGGTTGAACATGATGTGGTCCGCCGCCGGCATGCCGTAGCGGGTTTCGCGTCTTAAGCTGGGAATATCCATACGCCCCTCCCTGATGTGTTGCGAACAGAGTGTAGTTCCACTGTGCTCTGTCGGCAATTTGCTGAATCAGAATGCACATCTAAAAAAAAAGCCCGCCGGAAGGCGGGCTTTTTTTGTGCACCCTGCCTTATTCCTTTGTTTCCCCGACAGTTAGTTCATCTCTGGTCTTTGCCAGTGTTTTCTTGCCGAAGCCTTTAACCTTCAACAGACCATCAACACTCTTAAAAGCACCATGTTCATCCCGGTAGGCCACAATCATGTCGGCGGTTTTATGGCCGATGCCATGCACCTTCTGAAGCTCCTTGCTTGTTGCGGTATTGATATTCACTGCATCACCTGCCCAGGCCGTACCAATGGCCATGAACAATGCGACCAGCATGCTTAACATCAAATGTTTCATTGATTCCTCCCCCCTTTCTTTGATTGTCACGATATGCCGTTGCATTGGATGCATATCGTTCGCAAAAAATATGAACCTTCCGGCATTCCGTTGCAATTCCCATAAACTGGAGATGGGATGGCAGGTGTTCCCCCCATGGATAATAGCGGGCCCTGAGAACACCTGATACGCTAGCGGGCCACCCGGAGGTCGAAACTGCATGTCCAGAAACTTGCTGCGCGAAGATCAATTGTTCGATGAACTTCGTGTTGGTCTGCATGACGTTGATTCCCTGCGCAAGAAAGCCCGCGATGCCATACAAGGCAAGCTGTTTGAGAAAGCCGGCATCATCTTTGCCGCTATGGCCAAGCAGGCGCCATCCGATCCGGATCTGGCTCTGCAGGCTGCTCGCTGTTATGAAAAAGCCGAAGGTGCACGTGAAGATACGATGCGATGGTTTCTGGCCTCGTCGGAGCGCTACTCGCGCCAGAATTATCCGACCAAGGCTATCGCCATATTGCGTCTGTATCACAAAATGGCCCCCGATGAACACGAAGGCCCCCGGCGTATTTTCCGGCTTTGCCGGGATATGGATGATTTCAGTGAGCGCTTGCTTGAGTTTCTTTCGCCCAAGGAACGTGCCGGCCATCATTGGCGCTCGCAGGATATTTTCACCACTTTCGATGACCAAACCTTCGATGACATGCTGGAGGCGATGGAGCTTCACTACCTTAAATCCGGTGAGACACTGATTCAAAAGGATGATGAAGCCAGCTCATTGTTTGTGGTGGTGGATGGGTGCCTGGATGGTTACCTGACCTTAAACGGCGAACGGACCAAAATCGGTAGCATTCATCCTGGCGAGATATGCGGTGAAATTGGCTACTTTCTGGGTGGCAAGCGAACAGCCGAGGTGGTTGCCGGAGATGCCAGCACGGTGCTTGAGTTGCCATACAGTAAACTCGATGATCTACGCGAGAAGGCTCCTGATTTTGGCGATCGTCTCGACCATCTGTATCAATCGCGGATGCTGGCCAACCAGTTAGCTGTCAACGATTTCTTCTCGGAATTGAGCACGCCGCTGCGCAATGAGATTACCCACCGCATGCGACCGGTCTCGCTCAGGGCAGGGGAGATGCTGTTTGACGCAGTTGATACCACAAAAGATCTATATGTCATCCAGAGCGGTGAAATTTCCGTCCACCTCAAGTTGGGAGAAGGGAAACATCTGAAGGATGTCTCTGCCGGAAGCCTGATCGGCGAGTTTTCCGTAGCGCTTGGTGGTAAACGAACAGCGATTGCGCGCGCTATTTCCGATTGCAAGCTCATGCAATTGCCCGGGGATGATTATCAGGAGCTATATGAGGCCCATCAGGAACTGCGCGACCTTCTGGCTAAACGCAAAACCAGGTACATGGCTGAAACCAGAGATTTTATTATGAATATGGATGAAGACATCAGTGAGCATGTCTGCACTTCCATGCTGCGCTTGATATGGGGCGCATCGGATACCTAGGCCTGGGCCTGTTCTTCAGGCGCTGATATTCCTGTTTTGTCGCATCACCGCTTGCATGTTAGCGTGCGCCGCCTGATTTAACGCCCCCCAGGAGCAAGTGCCCCATGTTCGATTTTCTGACAAAAATGTTTGGTAGCCGGAATGAGCGGATTCTCAAGCAGATGTACCCCGTTGTGGAGCAGATCAATGCCATGGAAGGTCGCATGCAAATCCTTTCCGATGAGGAATTGCAGGCCAAAACCGGCGAGTTCAAGCAACGTCTGGTTGATGGTGAAAGCGTTGATGCGCTGCTTCCCGAGGCCTTTGCTGTAGCCCGCGAGGCCAGTGTTCGCTGCCTTGGCATGCGTCATTTCGATGTGCAGCTGATTGGCGGCATGATCCTGAATAGCGGCATGATTTCGGAAATGAAGACCGGTGAAGGCAAGACCCTGATGTCTACACTGGCTGTATACCTCAATGCCCTGACCGGGCGCGGCGTGCATGTTGTGACGGTGAATGATTATCTGGCCAAACGCGATGCCGAGTGGATGGGAAAATTGTATTCCTTTCTTGGTATGTCGACCGGCGTGGTTGTGCACGGCATCAGCAATGATGAGCGCCAGAAGGCTTATGCCTGCGATATCACCTACGGCACCAACAACGAATTCGGCTTCGATTACCTGCGCGACAATATGGCCTTTGCCCGCGAGGAGTTGGTGCAACGCGACCTGCACTACGCCATCGTCGATGAGGTGGATTCCATCCTGATCGATGAAGCGCGCACACCGCTGATTATTTCAGGCCCTGCCGAGAAGGCCGGTGATCTGTATCAGCAAGCCGACGCCATCATCAAGCGGCTTGGCGAATCCGATTACGACAAGGACGAAAAGGACAAGGCCGTTTCCTACACAGAGGAAGGCATGGAGCATGTGGAGAAATTGTTCCGCGAGGCCGGCCTGTTGAAATCCGGCAATCTGTACGATCCTGAAAATGTGAATCTGATGCATGCCGCCACCCAGTGTCTGCGCGCCAACACCCTGTTCACCCGCGAGGTGGACTACATCGTGCGCAACGATGAAGTGATCATTATTGACGAATTCACCGGGCGCATGATGCCCGGGCGGCGCTATTCCGACGGTCAGCATCAGGCGCTGGAAGCCAAGGAAGGCGTCACCGTGCAGCCGGAGAACCAGACCCTGGCCTCGGTGACTTTCCAGAACTACTTCCGCATGTACGACAAGCTGGCCGGCATGACCGGCACAGCCGATACCGAAGCCGAGGAATTCGAGAAGATTTACAAGCTGGAAGTGGTCATTGTGCCGACCAATCAGCCGATGATCCGCGACGACAAAGCCGATCTGATCTTCGGCGATCAGGAAGATAAGTATGCTGCCGTGATCGAGGATATCGTGACCTCGCATGTAAGTGGCCAGCCGATTCTGGTTGGCACCACGTCCATCGAAAAGTCGGAGTTTTTGTCCGATACACTCACCAAGCGCGGCATCAAGCATGAAGTACTCAACGCCAAGCAGCATGAGCGCGAGGCGGAGATTGTGTCGCAGGCAGGCCGCAAGGGTGCGGTGACCATCGCTACCAATATGGCTGGCCGCGGTACCGATATCATGCTGGGCGGTAATCCGGAGATGCTTATCGGGCAGATGTCCGACAAGCTTCCCGCTGAAGAGAAAAAGACCAAAGAGGCTGAAATCCGTGCTGTGTGTGCAGCCGAACACGTCGAGGTCGTGGCGGCAGGTGGCCTGCATATCGTCGGTACCGAACGGCATGAATCGCGACGCATCGACAATCAGCTGCGCGGTCGTGCCGGGCGTCAGGGTGATCCGGGTTCGACCCGTTTCTATCTCTCCTTGCAGGACGATCTGATGCGCATCTTTGGCGGCGAGAAGATGCAGTCGATGCTCGAAAAGATGGGCTTTGAGAAGGGTGAGTCCATCGAACATCCGTGGGTGACCAAGGCCATCGAGAATTCACAGAAGAAGGTCGAGGGACGCAATTACGAAGTGCGCAAGAACGTCGTTCAGTACGACGACGTGATGAACGACCAGCGCAAGGTCATCTACGAACAGCGCGCGGAGATCATGGATTCCGAAGCGGTCGACGATGCGGTCGTCGATATGCGTCACGACACCATCTCGTCCATCGTGG
>CAZQTO010000009.1:0-34564 GCA_964596375.1 uncultured Zetaproteobacteria bacterium
TCAATATGTGTTCCAGAGAGAAGGCCAGCCTCGCCTTCCTCGCCTGCCCGAACAATCCCACCGGCAATATGTGGCCGCGCGAGGATGTGCAGAAGATTGCCGATAATTTTCGCGGCCTGCTGGTCATCGACGAGGCCTATGGCCCGTTCGCTACGGATACCTACAGCGACATGATTGCCCGCAACGTGATGTTGCTGCGCACCTTCTCCAAGCTCGGCATGGCAGGCCTGAGGCTCGGCTACGCGCTGGGCGATGCCGGCATTATTGCCGATCTGAACAAGGTGCGCCTGCCCTATAATATCAACAGCCTGACCCAGCTTTCCGCCAGCTTCTTCCTCGATCATTACGCAGTATTCGAGGAACAGGCTTCGGTGATTTGCCAGGAGCGCGAGCGCATGAGCGCTGCGCTGGCGAAGCTGAAGAATGTTACGGTGTTCCCGTCGCAGGCCAATTTTCTGCTGCTGCGCGTTGCCGATGCCAACACTGTGTTCGACGGCCTCAAAGATGCCGGCATCCTGATCAAGAACCTGCATGCCAAGGGCCGCTTGCTGGAAGGCTGCCTGCGCGTCACCATCGGCCTGCCGGAAGAAAACGATCGTTTTGTACATGCACTGAAGGAGCTGATATGAGCCGCCAAGCCTCGATCACACGCACCACCAAGGAAACCGATATCCGCCTGAGCCTGAATCTCGACGGCAGCGGTAAGGCCAAGCTGAACAGCTCCATCCCCTTCCTCGACCATATGCTTGAGCAAATCTCCCGCCATGGTCTGATTGACCTCACTGTCGAAGCCAAAGGGGACCGCGAAATCGACGATCACCACACGGTGGAAGACATCGGCATCTGTCTGGGCGAAGCGCTGCGCGATGCGCTCGGCGATAAAGCCGGTGTGCGCCGCTACGGCCATGCCTACGTGCCGCTGGATGAAGCCTTGTCTCGCGTTGTGCTTGATTTGTCGGGCCGTCCCGGACTGGAATATCACATCGACTTTCCCAAGGAGCGCGTCGGCGATTTCGACGTGGACCTGTTCAAGGAGTTCTTCCAGGCCATTACCAATCACGGTAAAATCACCCTGCATGTGGACGCCATTCGCGGTGCCAACAACCATCACATCATTGAAACGGTGTTCAAGGCCTTCGGCCGCGCCCTGCGCATGGCTGTCGAACCCGATCCGCGTCATGCCGGCATCCCTTCAACAAAGGGTGCTCTGTAAGCTTCTAAGGTTTTGGCCTTCGGGTCCCACTTGTAGCTGTGCCGGGCTGGGTGCTTACCCGGCGGACTAGCGCAAAAAAAGGGGGAATCACTCCCGGTTTGCGCCCGTCGGGCAAGTGCCCGGGCCGGGAATTCACAGCTACCCGTGGGTGCCTTTTCTTGCTTCTTCTTTGGACACTCAAAGAAGATGAGAAGTACGTTGCATCTGATATGAATGAAAAGGATGATTAAGCGACAATGATTGCACTGATTGATTACGGCATGGGCAACCTGCATTCGGTCGCCAAGGCTCTGGAAAAAGCCGGCGGCAAGGTTGTGCTCGTTAAAAGGCCGGAAGAACTGGCACAGGCCTCGCGCATCGTGCTGCCGGGTGTCGGCGCATTCCGCGACTGCATTGGCGCCCTGAAAGAAAGCGGCATGGATGCTGCCATTGTGGACTTCATCACCTCAGGCAAACCCTTTCTCGGCATCTGCCTCGGCATGCAGGTGTTGATGGATGTCTCATATGAATTCGGTCAGCACAAAGGCCTCGGCCTGATTGCGGGAGCCGTTAAGAAATTTCCCGACAGCCATCCGCAGCGCGGCTTCAAGATTCCGCACATGGGCTGGAATGATGTAGTTCTGGCCAGCGGCAGCACGCCGCATCCGGTGGTCGCGCCACTGGCCGGCAAGCAGGTGTATTACGTCCATTCCTACTACTGTGCCCCCACAAACCCGTCCGATATTCTCGCCGCCTGCTCCTACGGCGAATATCCCTTCGCCGCCGCCATCGGCCGCGACAACTTCATCGGCGTGCAGTTCCACCCCGAGAAATCCCAGAAGGCCGGTCACGATCTGCTTGAAGCCTTTCTGAAGTGGAAACCGTAAACGCTGAACAGGCAGTAACAAGCGCTACTTAATCGTCAAAACCCTCATCGGAGAAGTCCGCATCCGTCAATGGACGATTGCCGTCGAAGATCAGATAAGTGCGGTGCTGCACCCACGCCTCGCGGGTAAACACATAGGGATCAAGCGCTGATTCGTTGACGAAACGTATGGCATTGGAGGCTCGACTGCGCAGGTCCGCAGCACTGAGAACGGCCAGAGGAATCGTCACCGCTGGCGCAAGGAAGAAACCGGACCAGAAGACCGCGCTGGTCAGCGTACTGGTTGCCAGATCGGGCAGGTCACGCACCGTATTTGGGCCATACACCGGCACCACAACATAAGCGCCCGGCCCGAAACCCCATACGCCGAGGGTCTGGCCGAAATCTTCATCGTGCTTTTCCAGCCCGGCCGAAGTTGCCGGATCGAACAGACCAACGATGCCTACAGTGGAATTAATCGCCAGACGGCCGATATCGGAAAAACCCTGCTTACCCTTGCCCTGCAGAAAATCATTGAGAATGGTATCAATGTAGGTGGCGTTGTCGAAAAAGTTGGAGACCGCGGTACGGCCATCCGTCGGCACAGCTGCGACATAAACCTGCGACAGCGGCTTGAGCACAATGCGGTCAAAGTAATCATTAAAGGTGAAGGTGGCGCGATTGACCTTCTCAATCGGATCGTAGGCCTGCCCTTTGGGAGCGGAGGCACAGGCACCAAGCATAAGCACAACAAGAACAAGAGCAGCAACCCTCATCCGCACTTGCCCGCGCACTGGAAGATTCCAGTTGTTGAACTGCTGCATTGCTCGACTCCTGCTCAACCGACAAGTTCCCCGATACAACATTGTTATGCTCTCCAGCGCAGATGCTTCACCGAAACCGGCAGGCGCAGCAAACGCTGGCCGCATCCTAGGGGATTTCCCTCACTTTGGCTGCATGGTTTTTTGTTCCGCAGAACCCCTGACATCGGGGCTCAATACATATGTATCGGCCACTTTATCAGTTTCTTGATCAGGCGTTTCCAGCCGGCAGCATCAGGCGATAGGATCAGCGCTGGAAAGACCGGCCCCTTCCACAGGATCATGCTCAAACTGAAATGCATCCACCGCTTCACCGGCTGAGACATTGTCACGGAAACGTGCCAAATGAATCATCGCATCACCCTCATGCACCAGCGGAAGATTGGTTCGGCCGATAATGATGCCGTTATCCGGAGCTGCTATATGCACCTCATTCTCACCATACGGATCGGCAACATAGCCCAGGGTATCTCCCTTGCAAACCGAAGCGCCCAGAGCAGCAGTCAACCTGAGAATGCCGCTCTGCGGCGCCCGCATCCAGAAATTGGATTTGACAACGCGTGGCTCGAAGGTCTGTTTACGCCTTGATTTCTGCAGCATACCGATCTCTCGCATAACGTTGATAATACCGCGCACCCCGGCGCGGATGCTCACCTCATCGAAACGCAAGGCCTCGCCCGCCTCGTACACCAGCCACGGGATATTCATTTGGACAGCAGCCTCACGAATTGTTCCGGGGCGCAGGGCGGCATCGATAAACAGCGGTGCATGAAATGCCTCGGCAATACGCCGGGTTTCAGGATCATCTAGCGTGGCCCGAATCTGCGGAAAATTGTCCCGATGAATGGCTGCCGTGTGCAAATCGATCCCGTAGTTTGCTTTCTTTACCACCTCTTTCATAAAAAGATTGGCCAGACGACCGGCCAGAGAGCCGGTTTCCGAACCCGGAAATGAGCGGTTCAGATCGCGCCTGTCGGGCAGGTAGCGGCTCATATGAATGAAGCCATAGACATTAACGATGGGAATGGCGATCAGGGTGCCGCGAATCCTGCCGAGTTGTTTCAAACCGACAAGGCGCCGGATAATCTCGATACCGTTAATCTCATCGCCATGCAGTGCGGCACAAACCAACAGACATGGCCCCTCTTTTTTGCCACGGATCACGTGCACCGGCATGTGCATAGCCGAATGCGTGGAAAGCGGTGGCAGCGGGAATTCGATGATTTCCCTTGAGCCGGCAGCGATATCCCGGCCGCAGATATTCAAGGGTGTGTTCAACCCTTGCCGCGAGTGCCGGTGCGTCCGGCTTTGGCATTCTTCTCGATGCACTGGATAATCATGCCGGCAACATCCTTGCCTGTTGCCCTTTCAATACCCTCAAGACCAGGGGATGAATTCACTTCCATCACCACCGGCCCGTGATTGGAGCGCAACAGATCCACGCCGGCCACATTCAACCCCATGATCGATGCCGCCCGCACAGCGGTCGAGCGCTCTTCCGGCGTAATACGCACTACTTCGGCACTTCCGCCACGATGCAGATTGGAGCGGAACTCGCCTTCCTTACCCTGGCGTTTCATGGCAGCCACCACCTTGCCGTCCACAACAAGGCAACGGATATCCGCACCGCCGGCCTCCTTGATAAACTCCTGCACAAGAATATTGGCATTCAGTCCGAAGAATGCCTCGATCACGCTCTCGGCTGCTTTCTTGTTTTCCGCCAAGACCACGCCGATGCCCTGCGTACCTTCGAGTAACTTGATGACGAACTGTTCACCGCCGACCGAATTCAAAAGATCGCCGATATCGTCCGGACTGCGGGCAAAGCCGGTCACCGGCAGGCCGATACCTTTGCGCGCCAGCAACTGCACAGAGCGCAATTTGTCGCGTGAGCGGCTGATGGCCACGGATTCGTTGGCAGGATAAACGCCCATCATCTCGAACTGACGCAGCACTGCCGTACCGTAAAAGGTCACCGACGCGCCGATACGAGGAATCACGGCATCGAAACCTTCCACCTTTTCACCCTTGTATCGAATGGATGGGCGCATCGAGGTGATATTCATGTAACAACGCAGGTGGTCATAGACATACACCTCGTGACCTCGCGCTTTCGCCGCCTCCACCAGGCGTCTGGTCGAATAGAGTTTGGGATTTCGTGACAAAATTGCGATTTTCATATTGATTCTTCCCCATGGGCTTTTTGCCCGGCGTCCGGTTTGCCCAGCAGATAGGATGCAGCCGGATCGACGGTAACGCTACCACACATGGCTGTCCGACCCAGCAACATTCTGAATTTCATCGACTCTCGATTGGTCAAAGTGATCTCAATATCCCTGACCACATCGCCCATACAAAGCGGCGTGCGAATCACCGGACGGATCTCACGATGCCCACCCGAGTCGGTGACATAACGCTCGTCCAGCAGCTCGGCAACGCAGTGTTTAATGGTCGTGCTGTTGCGCTGAAAGGGATGGATGGAAAAACGCACCTTGGCCACTCCATTCTCCTCAAAGGTCTGCAGCTCAAAGGTGTGCAGCGCCGAGGATCGCGCGCCGGTATCCACTTTGGCCTTGATGCATTTGATACCAAGCCCCGGAAGCGCAACCCATTCGCGCCAGCCGAGCATGATCTTTTCCACACTGTCATTCACGCTGTTCACCACCATTTGCGGATTTTGAAATAAATTGCCAGCGCGGAACCGAGCAACAGCATACCCCAGATCGAAATGGCAAAAGCGCCAGGGTAATTGAGCACTTCCATATGAACGAAGTTCATACCGAAGACACCGGCAATCACACCCATTGGTGTCAAAACCACCGTAATCACGGCCAGGAATTTCATGACATCATTCAGCCGCTGACTGAGCAGTGACTGCACTGCCTGCATCACGTTAAGCGCGTGCTCGGCCTTTGATTCCGCCAGCATCGCAGCGCGTTGCATGTGCTCATGTGCGTCGGCCAGTCGTACATTGCCGGTATAGGCCGGATCCAGCTTCAGCATATCGATAGCTGCGGCGCTGCTGTGAGCCATGCGGGCCAGTGCTGCGATGTCCTTGCGCAGATCGAGCAGGCGATTCAGATCCGCCTTGCCGACATCGGCCAGGCACTCATCTTCGAACTCGTCCATGGCATCGCGCATCTCATACACATGGTGCAGCAAGCGGTTGACCAGAATATGAATGATCTTGCAGACACACTCATCCACATCAAGACCGGCAAGCTCGCTTTTGGCAATGCTGTGATAGCGCTCGACCGGCCAGATCAGGGCACACATGCGGCTGTCGGCGAGAATGGAAATGCTTGTGCTATGCGCCGCAACCCCTGCATCCGAATGTTCGAGAGGAAAACGCAGAATGATATGCATCACACCGTTCTCCAGACGGGTAAAATGCGGCGGGTGGTTCGCGTTGCGAATGTCCTTGATGTGCAGATCGTCCAGATTAAAACGCTGCTGCACGGCCTTGAGTATCTCATCATCCGGATTACTCAGACGGAGAATGGTGCCCTCACCCTGCAAGGCTTCCTGCCAGCTCAGATGCGCCATATCCCCCAGGCGATTACCCAGATTGGAGTGATGTTCCAGGCTATGTATTTCACTTGCTTGCATAAGACCAACCTCGCATCACAATATAGATGTTACTTCCTGCAAAGCAAACTGTGATAGATGCTCAAACAAGCATATCGCTGGAAGAAAAAGGCCCGCCTCGGTTGAGGCGGGCCTTTGATGATGAAGGGCTTCACACCCGGGTTTTAAGCCTTACTTGATCTCGGACAGCAGGTCCTTGTTCATCACAAGGTTACGAACACCGTGGGCATGATCCTCGTCAAACACATTACCTTTACACCACTTGCCAACGGTCTCGATATTCACCTTGGCAACCTTCGGACGGACACTCCAGGTCACCTGGAACGGCGAACCGCCCTCGTTGTAGCCCGGACCCGTAGTCGAACCTGCATACTCAACAGGTGTGCCTGTGTTGGACGGGATACCGCTTGCCTGGGCGCCTTTACCCTTTGTTGAAATGGCGGTCAGCTTGCCAAAATCCAGCGCATGCTTGTCGTTGACCAGCACGTATACCTGGGTCTCGACGCGCAGCTGCGGGTTGTTGATGACATCCTTGGCCAGGCAGGAGCCCAGCGTCGGGCCAGGCGTGATGTCGGCCGTGGAGTGCACGTAGTGCACCTCGATGGTATCACCGGAGCTCAGGGAGCCATGCTGGCTCGGGCAAATCTCGTGCTTGGCAGATGCCATTTCGGCTTCACTGAGCTGGCCGTTGTACTTGTAACCGCTCAGATAGCCGTGGCCATCACCGTTGCCTGCATAAGTGGTGAACTCGCCACCCTTGTGCTCGGCATTCTTGTGAAAATGGATGTTGCACAGGTTCATGGCTGTATAGGCCGGTGCGGTACTGAAGGCTCGCTCGTTGTTGCCTGCCTTGGCGTCGATATCACGCGGTGACTGCGGGCCGAACCCTTTTCCCTTGGTGTTTTTCGCAAGTTCTTTGCGCTGACTGGCAATAATCTTGTCGCTCACTGCTTCGTGGTCGGCATGCGCTTCTGTTGCTATAGCGTGACCGTGACCTCCGCCGTGATCACTGGCAAAGGCCGGTGCTACAAACATAGCACTGACTGCCATTGCGATTGCAATGCGATTCATAGTATTTCCCCTATATGTGATTTTTGCACCCCTCAGATGCCGGCCAAATATGTTCCAGGCGGTGCGGGAATGCAAGTCTGCTACGACCCTCTCAGCTCCTGGACAACAGGTAACTGCACCCGGACTTCCAGCCCACCCTGTGGCCGGTTGGTCAGTTGCAGGCGCCCCGAATAACGATTGACCGTTTCCTGCACGATGGCCAGCCCCATGCCGTGCCCGCCGCTATGTTCCCCGGCCTGTCGGCCACGATCATCCTCGGCACGGTAGAATCGCTCGGTGACATGCGGCAGGTGCTTGGGATCGATGCCCGGGCCCTCATCGGCAACGCTGAACATCGCTTCCTTTGCATCACAACTGATATCAAGTTCGACATTGCCGCCAGCAGATGTATACCGGATGCCATTCTCCACCACATTGGTCAGCACACGGTAGAAATCAGCCCCATCCATGGGGAACTGATCGCAGGCTCCTTGTGTGGATATACGCAGCTTCACACCTTTTCTGTCGGCTACGGGCTTGAGCAGCTTCTCCAGTTCGCGTGCCATCTGCGCAGCATCGCAGTGCGTGGCGCCAGCGGTTCGGTCATGATTCAGTGCATCTAAGGTCAGCATGGACTCCAACAGCTGATTCAGCCGTTTGGATTCCTGCACAATCGTCTGTGCCGATTCAATGCGCATCTCTTTATTGTCGCCAAAGCTCTCGATGCTGCGCGCATAACCAAGGATTGAGGTCAACGGCGTTTTCAGATCATGCATCAGATCGCGCACCAGTTGGTCGCGCTGCGCCTCCAACTGCCTCTGCCGACTGACATCAAGACACAGAAGTAGCGCCTCGCTTTCCCCCAGCGGCGCCAGGCGCACGGCCAGAATGGTTTCTCCCAGAATGATATCCGGCACCTCCATCGGCTCCGGCATCTGAGTAAGCGCCTTGCGCAGCGTATTATTCCATTTACTGCCGCGGTACAGCACCGCCATAGGCTGCGGCATCTGCAGGTTGCGCGGCAATCGAAAAACACGACGGGCCTGAGCATTGACCGATAATACATTGCCCTCTGTGTCCAGCCGGATAATGGCCTCATTCACGGTGGAAAAAACTGCATCCAGCCGATCACTGTGTTGTTGAAGAGCTTCGCTGAGTTTGGCTATTTCAGATTGGTCCTTCCATAGCTCTTGTTTCAAACGATTACTTCTCTCCCACAAAAGATATAAGAGCAGAACGAGAAGAATATCCGCTGCCAGCCACCAGGCTGAAATCATGGTCTAGGCACCACCCTTGTTTTCACTATGAAAACGATAGCCCATGCCACGAATGGTCTGCACACAATCACCAGCACCGTATTTCTCCAGCGCCTTGCGCAGGCGTTTAACGGTTACATCCACTGTGCGCGGTTCAACATAGGTATCCTGCCCCCAGACATGGTCGAGCAGGTAGTCGCGACTGCGGGTTTTTCCCGGTTTCTTCATCAGAACTTGCAACAGTCGATATTCCAGCGGCCGCAGGGTGACTGCGTGACCTCCGACATTCACCATATAGGTATCGGAATCCAGCGAGATGGCGCCATGCGAAAGGGCGGCCTCGGCCTTTGCCATGCTCCGCCTTAGCAGGGCAAACAGGCGCGCTACCAGTTCCTCCGGCTCGAAGGGTTTGGCCAGATAATCATCAGCCCCTTCGTTCAGTCCCTGTACCCGATCCGCCGTCTGCCCGAGTGCAGTAACCATCAGCACGGGGAGCATCTCCTCGGTATTGCGGCGGATAAAGCGCAGCACGCGCATCCCGCCCGAGCCCGGAAGCATGCGATCCAGAACCACGGCGCGATAACTGCCTTCCTGCAACAGGGCAATGGCCTCGTCGCCATTGGCGCAGCATTTAACCCTCAGGCCTGCCGCCTCCAGATGCATCTGGATCAGGCGGGCAATGGGTGCATCGTCTTCAACGACCAGAACGGAGCGGGTATCATCCAGCATGGTGGCTATCATGGATTCAGGCTGCTCATATGACAAGATATTTACCTCCGATCATTCGTAGCTGTCTTATCCGCCGGTTCAGAGTTCAGGCTGCGCGTATAATCGCGCAGGGCCGCATATTCACTTTCCAGCTTCAACGACATATGCGACAGACGGCGGAACATGAACTGATACAGCTGACTGCCAAGCACAGGGTCTTCCAGTGTAATCAGATCGAAATAAGCACGCTTGAGACTCAGCACGGTCAAGCCCTCGTGCGCCGTCACCGTCACCGAATGCGGGCGATTATCAAGAAAGGAGAAAAGCCCGAAGATGTCGCCTGCCCTGAGCGTGGAAAAAACATTCCCCGATGCATCGCGCACAGAAACACATCCCTGCAATATAATATATACCGTGCGCTCGGAGGTGCTGCCTGCCGTATAAAGGACATCGCCCTTCCTGAAACTTTCCTCCTCGAAGCAGGAGAACAGGAGCATCGCATTGTTCACCGGAAGCTCCCGGCCGATGGCCAAACCACGGAAGGTCATAAACAGTGGATTGGCAGCCACCGAGGCAATAAACGCCGTTAAATTTTCCTGAGCCATTGTCCACACCCCGTCACATAAAATGAAGTCATTACTTGCCTGATAGCGACGCACTGTGCTGAATCAATGTGACAGGTTTGTGACAGACGGCTTGTGTCATACAGGTGTCACAAATGACTCCTAATGTTCGCCGCAACCCAATTCCTTAGGAGGAATAAACCAATGAACATGAATATTAAAAAGTCTGTTGTGGCAGCAGCGTTTCTGATGGGCATGGCCCCGTCCGCTTTCGCTGGTGGCGTGCAGATCGATAACACAAGCCTGGCCGATATCCTGATGGAGAAAGGCGTTCTGACCAAGTCCGATGTCAAGGCCATCAAGAAGAACAACGATGGCCAGCTGAAGCTGGAAGCCCTTTTCTATCTGAACACCTACTCGCAGAAGGCTGATACCACCACCGCTGCCGGCACCACATCCACCAAGACCTCCGGTCTGGCCGTGGATCGTGCCTATTTCACCGCCAAGTACTCTTTCAACGACGACTGGATGATGCGTCTGACCACCGATATGGGTGCTGAAGCCACCTTGGGCAAGCAGCAGAACATCTACCTGAAGTATGCTTACCTTCAGGGCAAGCTCGCAGGCGATGCCGCTGTACTGCGTCTGGGCCAGTCCCACACCCCTTGGATTGACTACGAGCAGGGCCTGTGGGGTCACCGTTATGTTGCCAAGGTCATGTCCGACCAGTACAAGTTCGACGATTCGTCCGATCTGGGCATTGGCCTGAAGGGCAAGCTGCTCGACGGCATGATCGGCTACTGGATCACCGAAACCAATGGTACCGGTTATGGTAATGGTGCACGCAGCAACGGCCTGGACTTCAACTCCCGTCTCGGCATCTACCCGGTCGACGGCCTGACCCTGGACTTCCAGTTCCGTGACGGTTACCGCGGCACCAAGACCAATGTTGCCAGTGTCGGCACTTCCGGTGTGAAGTCCACCTTCTGGCAGGGTATGATTACCTACAAGATCGCTGATTCCCGCATCGGCTTCAACTACATGAACAACCGCGACAAGGCTCAGTCTGCCACCGCTTCCACCACCCACGGTGGCAATGTGAGCAGTGCCTATGCAACCGCAGCTCTGGGTGACAAGGTCGAGTCCAACGGTATGTCCCTGTGGGGCACAACCAAGTTCGGCGGCGACTTCGGCGCCTTCGCCCGCTACGAGAACCTGACCAACAAGTTCACCAACGCAGCTGGCACAGCCAACGCACTCAATGAAAAGATCACCCGCTACGTGCTCGGTGCTGAATACTCCATCACCAAGGGCGTGGACTTCTCCCTGGTGTATGACAACACCAAGCTGACCAACCGCGGCAACACCGCAGCCAACGAGCGCAGGGACACACGTTATGGCCTGTACTCGCAGGTGAAGTTCTAAGCAACGCAATCAGCGGGGGTGGCTTATGCCGCCCCCGTTTTTTATAAACCAACAATGATTCATCCAACCATAATAGGAGATCACATATGAAGAAGCATATTTTGACCGCAGCATTCGTAGCCGTCGCAGCCATGGCTGCCATCCAGACCTCCGATGCCCGCGAAATCCGCATCGTCGGTTCATCCACCGTGTTCCCGTTCTCCAGCGCCAATGCTGAAGAGTTCGGTGCCACCACCAAGTTCAAGACCCCGGTTGTTGAGTCCACCGGTTCCGGCGGCGGCTTCAAGCTGTTCTGTTCCGGCAACGACCTCGGCACCCCGGACATCACCAACGCTTCACGCCGCATGAAGGACAATGAATTCAAGCAGTGTGCCGAGAACGGCGTCAATGGCATCACCGAAGCCGTGATCGGTTTCGACGGCATCGCCTTTGCCCAGAGCAAGACAAACAAGCCGCTGAGCCTGTCCCGCAAGGAGATCATGCTGGCTGTTGCCGCTGAAGTGCCAAGCGTCGATGGCACGCATCTGGTAGCCAACCCGTACCACTTCTGGAACGAAATCAACGCCAACCTGCCGAAGCGCAAGATCGTCATCTACGGTCCGCCGGCTTCTTCAGGTACGCGTGATGCATTTGAGGACATGATCCTCAAGCACAACACCAAGAAGATGGATGTGTACACCAGCCTGTACCATGCCGACAAGGTCAAGAACAAGGCCTATAAGAAGTATCACAAGATCCGTCAGGATGGCGTGTATGTTCCTTCGGGCGAGAACGACAACCTGATCGTGCAGAAGCTGACCAAGGATGAGGATGCCTTCGGCGTGTTCGGTTACAGCTATCTGGAAGAGAACAAGGACAAGATTTCGGGCGCCCTGATCAACGGCGTGTCCCCGAATCCTGAGACCATCTCCTCCGGCAACTATCCACTGTCCCGTTCGCTGTTCTTCTACATCAAGAAGTCGCATGTCGGCCAGGTTGAAGGCATTCAGGAATATGCCGACCTGTTCATGAGCGAGAAGCAGATCGGCGATGCCGGCGCATTGCTGGACATCGGCCTGATCGCCATGCCTGCATCCGAGCGCGAAAAGTATCGCAATCAGGTTGCCAAGCTGGTTGATCTGAGCATCGACGACCTGAAGAAGAAGTAAGTTACACACCGCAGCATGTAATGCGCCGGCCGGGAAACCGGCCGGCGTTTTACTCTTAACACAACAGTCTCATCCTTCGCTATCCGTACGGATTCCGATTGAAACATCTGCCATGGTCGCTGTTTCCATCCGAGTTCAAAGCAGGTAGATTTTTCCAAGTAACGCTAGAGGAGCCATACCCCATGAGCGCAACCCCCCCTTCTATGGTGCACCCCGGCGGCCAAGCATGATGGACTCCGGTAATATCATACTCTGGATACTCGGCGGCCTGCTGCCGCTGTGCACGATTGCCTTTTTCTCCACACGCAATCGCATGCTCAAACGTGAAATTGCCGGCCTTGGCGTGTTTTCACGGCCAGGTTACTACGGTTGGCTCTCGGTTATCTATATGGCAGCTCCAGCTGTGGCAGTAGCCATGCTGTTTTCCGTTCTTCACTTGCTGCACCTGTTTGACACCCCGCTACCCATGCTGACCGCCGCTATCCTGGCTGCTGCCGCGCTTGGTTTGGTAGCCAGCCTTCGTTTAATCAATCCGGACAAGAACGCCCGCCTGCTGGTGGAAAAATGGGCACGCGGCCTGATGATGTTCGCCGCCGGCATTTCCATCATGACGACCATCGGTATTCTGCTTTCGGTGCTGTTTGAGTCGATACGCTTCTTCCACAGCGTACCCCTCTGGGAGTTCATCACCGGGACAAAATGGGAAGCTGACACCGCCTTCTTGGCTGGTGCTGGGCGAGGGGCCGAGGGTGCTGCCAAACCCCATTTCGGAGCCGTTCCGATTTTTGCCGGTACCTTCATGATCACCCTGATCGCCATGCTGGTTGCCATCCCCATCGGCCTGTTTTCAGCGATTTATCTTTCAGAATACGCCAAACCGAAAGTGCGCGCGGCTGTGAAGCCGATGCTGGAGGTTCTCGCCGGCATCCCGACCGTGGTATATGGCTTCTTCGCCGCCATCACCATCAGCCCGATGGTGGTACATGCAGCTGAAGCGCTCGGGCTTGAGGCCGACTACACCAATGCGCTGGCACCCGGTCTGGTCATGGGTGTGATGATTATCCCCTTCATCTCATCGCTCTCCGAGGATGTGATTCATGCCGTGCCGCAGGCCATGCGCGATGGTTCATTGGCCATGGGCATCGGCAAGGCTGAAACCATCCGTCATGTGGTGCTGCCAGCTGCCATGCCCGGCATCATTGCCGCATCCCTGCTGGCTATGTCCCGGGCTATCGGCGAAACCATGATTGTGGTGATGGCCGCAGGCCTGCGCCCAAACCTGACAGCCAACCCACTGGAAGGTATGACCACAGTGACCGTGAAGATTGTCGAGTCGCTGACCGGCGACCAGCAGTTCGATTCGCTGCTTACCCTGTCGGCCTTCGCCCTCGGCCTTGTCCTGCTGTTTATTACTCTGGCGTTGAATATTGTTTCAACCTTGGTTATCTACCGCTTCAAGAAACAATACGCGTTGACCTGATATGCAGACGAAATTTGAAATCGACCCGAACCTGCTGAAGAAGCGTTACCGCGCCGAAAAGCGCTTCCATGCCTACGGCATGATTGCTATCGGGCTTGCCATCACCTTTATCGTTTTTTTCTTTTTTGATGTGCTTTCCAAAGGAATTCCAGCTTTCAAAACTGTGGAAGTACAGGTCGAGGTCAACTATTCGCAAACGGTTGCCGACGGCAACTACAGGCTTGCAGTAAGCAAGGAAATGCGCCACATAGCCAGCCGCGGCTGGATGCGAACCCTGCCGATGCACTTGCGGGACCATCCTGAACTAATCGGCAGCAGCGAAACCCTCTGGGTGCCGGCTGAATTCCGTGTGAACCAGTACATCAAGGGCCGCGAAGGCCACGGCCTGAAAGATAAATATCAGGTTCTCGCTGATGATCTATACAAGCAGGGCATGATTCGTACCGCCTTCAATTGGGGCTTCTTCACGCATGGTGATTCCAAGCTTCCGGAAATCGCCGGTGTCGGCGCATCCCTGATCGGCACGCTGGTGGTTGTATTCATCACCATGGTGCTCGCCGTCCCCATTGGCGTCATCACCGCGGTATACCTTGAGGAATTCGCTCCGGACAACTGGATGACGCGCGCTATCGAGGTAAACATCAACAACCTTGCCGCCATCCCTTCCATTCTGTTCGGTCTTCTGGGCCTGGCCATTTTCATCAATTTCTTCGGCGTACCGCGTTCCTCGGCGCTGGCCGGCGGCATGACGCTCTCATTGATGACCCTCCCGATCATTATCATCAGCACCCGGGCCGCGTTGCGCTCAGTGCCCAATTCGATTCGCGAGGGCGCATACGGCGTCGGCGCGTCCGGCCTGCAGGTTGTCTGGCATCATGTGCTACCGTTGGCACTGCCAGGTATTCTCACCGGCAGTATTATTGGTCTGGCCCACGCACTCGGCGAAACCGCTCCACTATTGATTGTCGGCATGATGGCCTTTATTCCGGAAGCACCGTTATCCATTTATCAGGCTTCCACGGTTTTGCCTGCACAGATTTACACTTGGTCTTCCGATTCGATTCGTGCATTTGGTGAATTGACCGCAGCTGGCGTTATCGTGCTGCTGACCATCATGCTAATGCTTAATGGTCTGGCCATCTGGCTCAGACATCATACAAGCCGAACCTGGTAGGAGAGTTCACACTCATGGCTGACAAGAAAAAAGAACAATTCAAGATTGAAACTCGCAATGTCGAGCTTTGGTACGACAAGTTTCAAGCCCTGAAGGATATCTCCATTGGCATCAGGGAACATCAGGTGACTGCATTCATCGGTCCGTCCGGCTGCGGCAAGTCTACCCTGCTGCGCTGCTTTAACCGCATGAACGACCGCATTGAGGACTGCCGCGTCGGGGGACAGTTCCTGATTGATGGCAAGGACATCTACGATCCGAAGGTGGACGTGGTGCACCTGCGCAGCAATATCGGCATGGTATTCCAGAAACCCAACCCCTTCCCGAAGAGCATCTTCGAAAACATTGCCTATGCGCCGCGCATCCACGGTGTGGTCAAGAATACAGCTGATATGAACGTGCTTGTCGAGGAAGCTCTGACCAAGGCCGGACTGTGGAATGAGGTTAAGGACAAACTCAACAACCCCGGGACCGCACTTTCGGGCGGCCAGCAGCAACGCCTGTGCATTGCCCGTGCCATTGCCATGCGACCGGGCGTCATCCTGATGGACGAGCCCTGCTCGGCACTCGATCCCTTGGCTACCGCCAAGATTGAAGAACTGATCGATGAACTTAAGGGTAGCTTTACCATCGTGATTGTGACCCACAACATGCAGCAGGCAGCGCGCGTCTCCGATCATACAGCCTTTTTCTATCTGGGTAGTTTGATTGAAATGGCGGACACACATACGATCTTTACCGCGCCGGGCAAGCAGCAGACGGAAGATTATATTACCGGCCGTTTCGGCTAATCGGAAACAAGGGGAGAGAAACATGGCAGAACATACCATCAAGCGTTACGACGCAGAGTTAAACGAACTGAAGGAGCGCGTTCTTAACATGGGCGCGCTTGTCGAGCGTGCCATCCGTCGTGCGATGAAGGCGCTCAATCAGTTTGATGCGGACAAGGCACGCAAGGTGATGGAGCGCGACAAGGCTATCAATGCGCTTGAGGTGCAAATTGATGAGATGACCCGGACCTTGCTGGCCCTGCGTCAGCCGGCCGCCGGCGACCTTCGCTTTATCATCAGCACCATCAAGATTGTCACCGATCTGGAGCGGGCGGGCGATCTAGCTGAAGGCATTGCCGAAGCCGTATTGCAAAGCCGGGATGCCCCGCTAACCCATCTGGATTCCATGAACTCGTTGGCCGATGCGGTTTGCCAGCAAATCAGCGCAGCACTGGATTCATTTGCCCGACACGATGAGCATGCTGCTCTTGCTTGCGTTGAGGGTGATAAGCGCATCAACAAGCTGTTCAAGGGCGTGCAGCGCGAAAATCTCTCCTACATGATTGAAGACCCGCGGCAAATTACATCCGGCATCATTGCCATGAATGTTGGACGCAATCTGGAACGCATCGGCGACCATGCCTCCAATATATCCGAGATGGTTGTCTATATGGTCAAGGGACATGATATCCGCCATGTGGACCACGATGAAGCTGAACGCATGCTTCGCGATGGTGACAGCGATAACGATTAAATCAGACGAACACCTTTTCTCCTCTAGGTGATTATCCTGCCCAATTAGGCTACCCTGCTCTTTCAACGAGAGGAGGATGCCATGGTAAGAAGAAGTTCGATCACCAGCCTGTTTGCCGGTTCACCGATCAAACCCCTGCAGAAGCACATGGAAAAGGTGTGTGAATGCGCTGATCAACTGCCGCTGTTCTTTAAGGCGACAGCGGAAAAAGACTACCCGGCATGCAAAAGCATCCATAAATCCATTGCCAAAATGGAGGGTGCTGCCGACAAAATAAAAATCGACCTGCGCAGCCACCTGCCCAACAGCCTGTTCATGCCGATGCCGCGCGAGCAGATTCTCGATATCGTGCGATTGCAGGACAAAATCGCCAACCTCTCCCAGGATATCTCCGGCATCATGACCGGTCGAAAAACAGAACTCCCCGAACCAATCGCCCCGCTGTTCATCACCTTTGTGCAACGCGCCGTGGATGCGGCCCAACAGGCCAAGAACGCCATCAACGAACTCGACGAACTGGTTGAAACCGGCTTCCGTGGCCGGCAACTGGATGTGGTGGAAACCATGATCGAGAAACTGGAGGTCATCGAAAAAGAGACCGACAAGCTCGAAAGAAAGCTTCGCCATGCCATGTTCAAAATTGAGAAAGACTATGCGCCGCTGGATATGATGTTTCTCTATCGCATGATCGGCTGGATCGGCAAGCTGGCCGATGTGTCGCATCAGGTTGGTGCCCGCATTCAACTGCTCATGGCTCGTTAGGGGGAGGGGAAAATGGAATCCGTTCTCGTTTCCCACGCTGAAATTTATATCGGTATGGCCGTCGTGTTCGGCCTGTTCATGGCCTGGGGTATCGGCGCCAACGATGTGGCCAATGCCATGGGCACCTCCGTCGGCTCCAAGGCGCTGACCTTCAGGCAAGCGGTGATGATTGCCGCCGTCTTCGAGCTGGCCGGTGCTGTTCTGGCCGGTGGCGAAGTCACCAAGACGATCCGCAAGGGCATCATTGATGTCTCTTCGCTGGGCGACACGCCCGAACTATTGGTGTACGGCATGCTCGCCTCCCTGCTGGCTGCCGGCATCTGGTTGCTGGTGGCATCCCGTCAGGGATGGCCTGTATCCACCACCCACTCGATTGTCGGCGCTATTGTCGGCTTTGGCGCTGTCGGCATCGGCATGGATGCCGTGCACTGGGATAAGGTCGGGACCATTGCCGCCAGTTGGGTCACCTCACCGCTTTTGGCCGGTACCATTTCCTTCTTCCTGTTCCGCAGCATCCAGAAGCTGATCATCGATACCGATAATCCGGTCGCCATGGCCAAACGATATGTGCCGTTTTATATCTTCATCGTGGGTTTTGTGATCGCCATGGTCACCATGGTTAAAGGCCTGAAGCACGTCGGCATCAAAATGCCTATGGAAGAGAATATGGCTATCGCCGCAGCTGTCGGTATCGCCATTATGTTCATCGGCACCATCATGATCCGGCGCATCAAAATCGACCCCGATGCCGACCGTGACTTTCACTTTACCAATATGGAAAAAATCTTCGCCGTACTGATGATTTTCACGGCCATGGCCATCGCCTTTGCCCACGGATCCAACGACGTGGCCAATGCCATCGGTCCGGTGGCTGCCGTAGTCGGCATTGTGCAAAGTGCCGGTGAGATTGTCTCGAAGTCCGCCACGCCCACATGGATTCTGGTGCTTGGCGGTGGCGGTATCGTGCTGGGCCTTGCCACCTACGGCCATAAGGTGATCGCCACCGTCGGCTCCGGCATCACCGAACTGACCCCAAGCCGCGGCTTTGCCGCAACACTCGGTGCAGCTGTGACGATTGTACTTGCTTCGGGCATCGGTCTGCCCATCTCGACCACGCACACGCTGGTCGGCGGTGTGCTTGGTGTCGGACTCGCCCGCGGTATCGGTGCACTCAACGGCGATGTGATCAAAACGATCTTTATGTCCTGGATCGTCACCCTGCCGGCAGGTGCAGGGCTGGCCATTTTCTTCTTCTTCACATTCAAGGGGATGTTCACCTGACAAGCATCACCTGAGCTTTGCAACAAACAGGGGCCGGAGTAATCCGGCCCCTGCTTTATTTCTTCATCCCACAACTCAGGCTTTTGAATCCTTCTCCGGGTTTCTACCGCGTATCTCGGAAAGCAGGCCGATGCCTTTCTCACGCTGGGAATGCACAATCTTCAATTCCTGCTCAAGAAACTTGCGTTCGACCTCATCCGTTTCCAGATCAATCTCCTCCTGAAGCTTCATCTCTTTCTTTTTAAGCTTCTTCAACACATTGGCAAGCGCCTCATCCTTGTCATGCTGCAACTGCTCTTCCGCATGCAAAAACACGTTCAGCTTCTTTAACAGTTTCTTCAGTTTCATGCTGCCCTCACCGTTTTCATTCAGATAAAACCGTCACTTTGCATCCTCATCCAGAACAGAACTGATTTCATGGTCGTCCAGCGCAATCATATGCTCGGCCTCTGTTTCAGCCTTGGCCTCAGCATGGAACAGATTGCTGTTCACCGCAATCAGATTGCTAATAATGTCGTAGGCATAATTGCTATCGTTGATCAGCGAAATGCCCATATCAGCCGTTATATCATGCGAACGGATCAGGCCTTCGATTCGTTCGTTGAGGGTGGCCGAATTCTCTTCCAGCGTGAGTTTAAGGGCATCAAGAGAGAGCACCGTAACATCGGCATCGGGTTCATCCTCGTGACCGGAACTGATCTTCTCCAGCCGGCGCATCACACGGATAATACGGGTGCGGATGCGGTTGTATTCATGACGGATTTGTTCGTTGTCCGAATCAATGTATTTAAACATATTCTGCTGCATATGCTTGATGCCCTTGAGGGCCGCAATAATATTCTGATTGGCATTGCGGATGCGCGAAATTTCATGGGAGGACTGAGCCTCTCCGGGCACCCTTGAAGAAAAGGTCAGAATAGCGCCGAACAGACTTTTGATGTTTTTTTCGTAGGCCGCATCAATATCAAAGGGAATGGGTATGTTGTTTTTGTTGATAACGTCCTCAATGGGAAGATCTGAAAGCATATCCTCCCGGCTAAGACTCAAGCCGCGCGCGATAATATTGCGCGCATGCTTGTATACCCGCAGTGTTTCGTTACGCAGCGCCTCAATGGCCGTATCGTGAAAGACCAGTGCCGATTCGTTGAGGAATTTAGGCACGGCAATACGGGTTGGCTTCACCCGAATCATTTTTTCCAACAACCACACAAGACGCCCAATCAGCGGAACCATCAAAACGATACCGGTCAGATTAAACAGGGTATGGAACACAGCCAGCTTGAGTGTGTAGTCATCCGCAGCAATACCCAGGACATCGCTGATGTGTTCAACGCCATGCATGAACGGATGAATAAAGACAATCGCCACCAGGCCTGTGACGACATTGAAAATCAGATGCCCGCCGGCCAGTTGCTTGCCCCGCTCATTGGAACTGAGCGAGCCGAGAATCGCCGTAATGGTCGTGCCGATATTGGCTCCGATGGCCAGAGCCAGCGCATTTTCGTAGGTGATCTGCTGGGCTGCGAGTGCGGTAATGATAATCACCAGTGTGGCGTGACTGGATTGCATAATGACCGTTGCCGCCACGCCAATCGCAGTAAAGAGCAGCAAGCCCGCCAGGCCGCCAACCGCATATTCCGCCAGCTGAATAGTTCCCCTGAAGGCCTCAAAGCCTTCCTTCATGTAGTGAATGCCGAGAAACAGGAAGCCGAGGCCTGCAAGGATGTAGCCGAATCCCTTCAGTCTTCTTTCCGACTGAAAAACCAGAATAACGCCGAACACCAGCATCGGCATGGCATAGGCAGCGATATTCACCTTCAGCCCGAAACCGGCCACCAGCCAAGCACCGGTCGTGGTGCCCAGATTGGCGCCGAAAACAATACCCAGGCCTTCGGAAAGACCGATCAGGCCGGCACTGAGGAATGAGATGGTAATCACGCTGACCAGCGAACTGGACTGCATGATGGTGGTTGCAACGATGCCGAAACTCAGGCTCTTCCAAAGCCTGTTGGTGGTACGTCTGAGGATCTTCTCCAGCGTACCGCCGGTGAAAGCACGGAAGCCCTCCTCCAGCGCCAGCATGCCGAACAGGAAGATGGCCACGCCTGCAGAAATTGCCTTGAAGTCCGGACTGAGCCAAAAGCCGTAGGCCAGAACGATGAAAATCGTCGGCAGCAGGATTCTACTCAGCTTATTATTTAGCAATGGCCACCTTTTCTGTCGGCATTAAACGGTCGGCCGCTTAAGGCCTCAAGCCGTCTCAGCCTTTTTCTTTTTTTTGCGCAGCTTCTCCATGCCCATGAGTTCAAGTTCACGTGCACCCGAGATCACGACACTGTCATCCGGTACAAAATCGAGTTCCGGATCACCCACCTCGTAGTCCACGGCATTGAGAATGGCCTTGATTGCATTCAGACGGGCCAGATGTTTGTTGGTTGAACGAATCACCGTCCAAGGAGCTGCCGCCGTATGGGTATTCCTCAGCATCTCATACTTCACCTTGTCGAAATCGTCCCAGCGCTCCTGCGCCTGCACATCCACCTCAGACAGTTTCCACTGGCGTAACGGATCGTTCTTGCGACGATCAAAACGTTTTTTCTGCATGTCCTTGGTCACGCTGAAATAGAGCTTGACCAGAATGGTGCCCTGACGAACCAGATCCTTCTCGAATCCGACCACGCCCTTCATGAAGTTTTTATATTCCTCATCGGTGCAGAAACCGAACACCGGCTCGACCATGGCACGGTTATACCAGCTACGATCGAATATCGCGACTTCGCCACCTCTGGGGAACTGGGAGACATATTTCTGGAAGAACCACTGGCTGCGCTGCTCATCGGTAGGCTTGCCCATAGCAATCACCCGATAGTGCTTCTCGTTCATATAGCGGGTCACACTGCGAATGGTGCCGCCCTTGCCTGCGGCATCACGGCCTTCAAACAGGATGATCATGCGTTTGCCGGCTTCTTCGAGATACTTCTGCATCTGTATCAGCTCAGCCTGAAACGGCTTGAGCTCCTGCTCCTGCAAATACTTGGTCAATACCGATTTAATTTTGTCGTCGTCCAGCTTGTTCTCTTGCGCCAATGCATCAAAGCTACGCTCCCCATCCGGCAACTGCTGTAAAGCTTTCTCGGAACTCACTGTCGTATTCATTACCTGCTGCTCCCTCATCGGTTTTTTTTACGCCCCCTTTAAAGGCCAATGCATGGTACACGAAAATAGGCCATCGGAAAAGATACCCCCCCTTCTTCTTGGCTGCTTGCCCGATTCAGGGCATCATCTCCGGCGCGACGAATTGATGAGTCCGGGGACAGGCTGATAAGTGGAAACAACGACAGAGGAAATATCAACGAAAAGTGAGGCGGAAGCCTCCTTTACGCCCGGCGTATACATCGCTGCCATTGATGTCGGTTCCAATGCCATGCGTCTGGGTATTGCCCTGCGTGATGAAAAAGGGCTGCCGAACATCATCCTGCGTCACCGTGAACCGGTTCGCCTCGGTCATGATGCCTTTACCACCGGCACACTGAGTGAGACCACACAGAACGAGGCCATCATGGCCTTCCAGCAGTTCCGCCGTATTCTCGACAGGCATCATGTCGGCAAGCTGCGCGCCACCGCCACCAGTGCCATGCGCGATTCCAGCAATGGCCGTGAACTTGTGCAGCGTATTTTTGATGAAACCAATATCAAGCTTGATGTCATCAGCGGCGAGGAAGAGGCCTGGCTGGTGCATTACTCCATCGCCAGCCGTGTCGACCTGGTTCATCACTTTGCCCTGCTGATCGATATCGGCGGCGGCAGCGTGGAGGTCACGCTGTGCGACGATGGCGAGGTCATTGCCTCGCAAAGCTTCAAAATCGGCACGGTCCGCCTGCTTGAAATGCTCGGTACCGGCGGGGACTTCAATCTGCTGCTGCGTGAATACCTTGAAGGCGCACGCCAGAAAATCCGTTCCCAGATTGGCAAACGCAAGGTGGATCTGTGTATCGGCACCGGCGGCAACTGCCTGTCCATTGGTGAACTGGGGGTACAGCTGGGCTTAAGCGAAAGCAGCTCCCTGATCAGCCGCAAGAACCTGAAGAAGCTCATCACGCAATTGAGCAAGCTCTCCGTTGAAGAACGCATCCGCAACCTTGGTCTGCGCCCGGATCGCGCCGACGTGATCCTGCCTGCTGCCATGGTGTTGCATCAAATGATGAAGCTTGCCGGAGCCAAGGAGCTGCAAACCCCCGAGGCCAGCCTGCTGGATGGCATCCTGCTTGATATGGTTGCACCTGAACTCAACGAAATACATTCACGCCGTGCCAATCTGGTCGGTTGGGCCAGAAGTGTGAAAAAGAAGTATCAGGTGGATCAAAGCTATGCCATCGCAGTCACCCGCCTTGCTCTGGATCTGTTCAAGCAGACAGCACCATTGCATGAACTGGGAGAGAACGAAAAGCTGCTGCTGGAGATTGCCGCACGGGTGCATGAAATCGGTATGTATATCCGTGTGGACAGCCATCATCGCCACGCCGCCTATCTGGTCATGGCAGCCCCGCTACTGAGTATTTCTGGTACGGACAGGGCTCTGCTGGCACAGACCGTGCGTTATCAGCGCAAGGGGGCTCCAAGCGATTCGCATGAGGGTTTTGCCGCGCTCGGCAAGGCCGACAAGCGCAAGGTCTGGCAGATGAGTACCCTGCTGCGTCTGGCCATCGCCCTGAACAAGGACCGACGCGACCGGGTACAAGCTGTCGAGCTTGAATACGATGACACGAACCTGACCCTGCATCTTCAGGGCAAGGACGATCTGCTGCTGGAGCGTTGGGCGGCGCTGAAGGTCACCAGCCATGTAAAAGAGGCCTTTGGCCGCAACCTGCTCATCGATCTCAACGTGCCACGCAAAGAGCAATAGCCCGCACATCTGTTGGAAAAATGCTGTTGTTGATTAGAGAGCGGGCAGACCCTCTATAGCCGGGCCAGCTTCTCCAGCAGGGTCTGCTGCGCACTCTTCAATGGCCCTCGCCCGCTAACCCGCTTGTAGCTTCCATCCGGCTGCATCTGCCAGGTGCTGGCGTGATGCGTCAGATAGGTGCGCAGGGCATCAGCCATCACCTCACGCCGCAGCTTATCGTCCAGCACCGGAAAGCAGGTTTCCACACGGCGCAACAGGTTACGGCTCATCCAGTCGGCACTGGCGCAATACACTTCTTCCTGCCCGTTGTTGTGAAAGCAGAACACCCTGCTGTGCTCCAGGAAGCGGCCGAGCACCCGGATGTTCTCCGACACACCCTTGATGCCGGGGCGCAGGCAGCAGATACCGCGCACCACCAGATCGATTTTCACGCCGGCCTGAGAGGCCTGATAAAGGGCGCGAATCATTTCCGGCTCTTCCAGGCCGTTCATCTTGGCCGTAATCTTCGCTTCCCATCCTTCTCTGGCATTCTCCGCCTCACGTGCAATACGCTGAATCAGTCCCTTATGCAGCGTGAACGGACCCGACAGCATTTCCTTCAGGCGTGAGGCTTTTCCCAGCCCGGTGAGCTGTTGGAATATCTTGTGCACATCCTCGCCCAGCGCGGTATCGCAACTGAGCAGACCGAGATCGGTGTAATAGCGGCTGGTGATAGTGTGGTAGTTGCCGGTGCCCAGATGCACGTAGCGGCGCATCTGCCGCCCCTCGCGGCGCACAATAAGCATCATCTTGCCGTGGGTCTTGTAGCCCACCACACCATACACCACCTGCACGCCGGCGGCCGACAGGCGATCGGCCAGCGCGATATTGTCCTCTTCGTTGAAACGTGCGCGCAGCTCGATCACCGCCACGACTTCCTTGTGGTTGCGCGATGCACGTACCATGGCATCAACAATCGGTGAACTCACATCCACACGGTACAAGGTCTGCTTGATGGCCAGCACCTGCGGATCGTCTGCCGCCTGATTGAGCAGGGATACGACCGGGGCAAAGCTCTGGAACGGGTGATGCAGCAGCACATCGCCCTCGCGCAGGATGGCAAACAGATCGGCATTCTCCACCTGTAGCCGCGATGGAATACCGGGGGTGAACGGCGGGAACTTCAGATCGGGCCTGTCGACAATGTCGCACACCGCAGCCAGGCGATAGGGATTCACCGGACCTGCGACACGGTAAAGATCGGATTGCTTGAGATTGAACTGGTGCAGCAGGAAATCGGAAAGCTCTTCCGGGCATTTGGTCGAAACCTCAAGGCGCACAGCCTCGCTGTAGCCCCGCTCCAGCAATTCGCCCGACAGCGCCTTCTTTAAATCCTCCACTTCATCCTCATGCACCAGCAATTGGCTGTTGCGCGTCACGCGGAACTGATGACAGGCCTTGGCCTCCATGCCGGGAAAAAGCTCGCCGACATGCGCATGAATAATCGAGGAAAGGAAGACAAAGTTATAACCGGGACCTGCAACCTCCTCCGGCAGGCGGATTACGCGCGGCAGGGAACGCGGCGCCTGCACAATGGCATGCAGCAGATCACGGCCAAAGGCATCCTTGCCTTCCAGTCCGACAATGAAATTGAGGATTTTATTGAGCAGACGCGGAAACGGGTGTGCCGGATCAAGGGCAATCGGGGTCAGCACAGGTAGAAGCTCGCGATTGAAGAATCGTTTGATCCATGTGGCCTGCGCCTCGTTCCACTCGTTCCGGCGCAGGAAACGAATCCCCTCCGTATCCAGCGCAGGTAGCAACCCATCGTTAAGCAGCTGGTATTGCGCCTCCACCATATCGCTCACCCGCACTCGAACCTGCGCAAGCAAATCACCGGCAGTCAATCCATCGGCCCCGGGATGCCCTTGCCCCAGAGCAATGCGATGCTTTTGCAAGGCTACACGCACCTCAAAAAATTCGTCCAGATTGGATGCGGAAATGCATAGAAAGCGCAGACGCTCAAGCAGCGGCAGGGACTCATCGCAAGCCATCTCGAAAACCCGGCGGTGGAAGGCCAAGACGCTTAAATCACGATTCACATAATAATCCGGGGATTTCAGATCAATCTGTTCACTGTCCACGCTGCGCTCTCCTTATCCGGGTTCCGCTTCATACCGCATTGTCTCAAGCATATCACGTAAATGCCAGTGACACCGCGTGCTTGCGCCGCAGGCAAAAAAAAGGCGGCCATAGAGGCCGCCTTTCAAGCTTGATACAAGCGCTCTTACAGCTTGTCGGCCTCGGCAGCCAGATAAGCGGCAACGCCTTCCGAAGAAGCAGCCATGGCCTTCTTGCTCTTGTCCCAACCAGCCGGGCAAACCTCGCCGTGCTCCTCGGTGAACTGCAGGGCATCAACCATGCGCAGCAGCTCGTCGATGTTGCGACCCAGCGGCAGATCGTTGACCACCTGATGACGCACCACACCCTCCTTGTCGATCAGGAAGGTACCGCGCAGGGCAATGTTACCGCCCAGCAGATGGAACTGCTCGCCGCAATCGTCTTCAGCTGTGACGTTACCCAGCAGCACATCGTAATCGGCGGAGATTTCCTTGGTCAGGTCGGCCACCAGCGGGTAGCGAATCTGGCCGATACCGCCGTCGTTCACTGCGGTGTTCTTCCATGCCAGATGGGTGAAATGGGAATCGACAGATACGCCGATCACCTGCACGCCGCGCTCCTCGAAATCCTTGAGGCGATGATCGAAGGCAATGATTTCGGACGGACAAACAAAGGTAAAATCCAGCGGGTAGAAGAACAGGGCCACATACTTACCCTTGTAGTCGGAAAGGGAGAAATCTTCCTTGAAAGAATTATCGGCCATCACAGCAGTTGCCGTAAAATCGGGGGCTTCTTTGGTTACCAGTACGCTCATTGTAAACTCCTTGATATAAAATCGGTCCGTAAGCCTAGCAAGCCGCGCTGCATTTGCCACCCCGCACAATTCATGGTTTTTCCTGCTTTAATGCGCCCACATCCATAAATCTGGCAAGCCCTACGCCCAATATCCAACAGGGCCTTTTCGGCAAAATAAGACGTTAAATCTACAATATCGTGGTCGATTCAACGGTTTGTTAGCCTATAAAATTGGAAGCTTCTGAAATATTGAGTGGATTAAGAATGGGCTGCGAGAAACGCAGCCCACACTTAGCTATCAATAACAACTGGATATAAGCCTTTCCCTAGTTGCGGCTGATTGAGGCCTCTGCCTCTAACCAGTTTCGAATATCATTTCCGTCAAATCCGCGCTGCTCTGAAAGGAAATAAGCTGCTTTAGAAATCTTTTCCTTGAGCTCCTCGGGGTTGTTTTTTTCGATTTTCTTCCTCGGTTTTTTACTTGCAATATTTATTGCGCTAGGCATTTGGGACTCCATTTAGATCAGACTGAAATATCTGATCTATCCTTCTAAGCTATACCTAAGCATGGCAATAGATACATGGAGCCCCCAGATATTGGAAGCTGCCATGAATGTCTCTTTCTGGCCGGCAATCGCCTTTCGAATCCTGACATCTGCAAGCAAGTGGATTTGAGGGTATGCTTGCGGGTATGTGGACTTACGAACATGGCGGCTTCACGGTACACCAGATTCCGGCGCTGTCGGACAACTTCATCTATCTCATTGCCACGGACAAAGTACTGGCCTGCGTGGATCCTGCAGAGGCTCTCCCGGTTATTGCAGCCTGTGAAAAACTCGGCAGGCCGCTGACCCATATCCTCAACACCCATCACCACTGGGATCACACCGGCGGCAACGATGAGCTGAAGGCACACTTCGACTGCAGCATCATCGGCGCGGCACACGATGCAGCACGCATTCCCGGCATCGATCAGGGTGTGGCAGAAGGCGATGCCTTGCAGCTGGGCGGGCTGGATGTGGCGGTTCTCGATATTCCCGGCCATACCAGCGGCCATATCGCCTTTGTCGTGCATGGAGATGTGCAGAACGCCCTGTTCTGCGGCGACACGATTTTCGGTGCCGGTTGCGGCAGATTATTCGAGGGCACGCCCGCACAGATGTGGAGCAGCCTGCAAAAACTGATAGCGCTCGATGACCGGACCAGCGTTTACTGCGCGCACGAATACACCCTGAACAATCTCGATTTCTGCCTTGCAAAGATTACGCAAAGCGATGCGGTGAAGGCATATATTGAGTGGTGTAAAGATATGCTGGGCAAGGGTCTGCCGACCATTCCGGGCTCCCTCGCCCGTGAGAAGGAAACCAACCCCATGCTGCTGCCGGCGCAGGCGGATTTCCGCAAAACGTACGCACACCTGCACGCCATCAGCAACGACTCGGTCAGCGTGTTCACACATATCCGCGAAGCGCGTAATCACTGGTAAAGGAGAGACACATGCGACTGCTGCACACCATGCTACGCGTCGGCGATCTGGATCGGGCTGTAAATTTCTATACCGGGGTGCTTGGTATGCAACTGCTGCGCCGCAAGGATTATCCCGGCGGCCGCTTCACCCTGGCCTTCGTCGGCTACTGCGATGAAGCAGACGGTGCGGTGCTGGAGCTGACCCACAACTGGGATACATCATCGTATGATATCGGCAACGCCTACGGGCATATCGCCATCGGCGTGGACGACATTTATGGTGTTTGTGAGCGGATTCGAGAACAGGGTGGAAAGATTGTGCGCGAACCCGGCCCCATGAAACACGGAACAACCCTCCTCGCCTTTATCGAAGACCCGGACAGTTACAAAATCGAGCTGATTGAACGCGCCTAAGGGCAAGCCACCTCAGGAATAGGCGGAAATCAGGGCTGCGGAGAACTGCTCTAGCATGGATTCAGGCAAGGCATTGATGCCGGCTGCGGCAGCACGCCCACCACCAGTGGGAAATGCACGGCACAATACATCGGCACCGGACTTTCGACTTAAGGGCGCGCGCACGCTGATGCGATACGTGCCGTCATCGAGCTGCATGGCCACGGCATGGGCTTTATCCGGATAATCGCGCGCCAGTTCATTGCCGAACACGCCGGAAACACGCCGTGCCCAGGCTGTGTTGGGCAGCAGGAACAGCGCTGCATGTTCGCCGCCTGATTCGGACTTCACATTACGCGCCTGCGCCAGATCATCATTCATGCCTGCCTCCAGGGTGGCAAAGGCATCGTCCCCGGCGATAAAGGCAAAGGGATCGGCATAGGGCTGCATGCGGCGATACAGGGCGGCGGGATGGAAGAACAGATCATCCTCACTCACGCCATAACCGTTGTAGTTCAGGCATTCCCCAAGCACGCACAGGCGCTCAAGCTCGTGCTCGCCCAGACCAAGCGGAATGGCTGCAACGCGCGCTGCGGCATGCAGATTATCCCCAAAAGCTGCGGTTACGGCCCAGGCCAGGAAATGCCCACCGAGATGCTGATTGACCAGCAGGCTGGTGCAAACATCCGGGCTGGTATCGATATGCACATCAAGCCCTGCATGATCGGGGATATCGCCGGAAAAATGATGATCGAAATAGGAAATATTCGCCCCGGCCTGTAGCAGCCTGAGCAAGGCATCGCGATTCTTGTCCAGTGAGATATCGAGCACCGTCACCTGATCGCCCTCACCCGCCGTAACGCGCCGCAGCAGATCAATCTCGCGCTTCACGCCGGTAACAAGCTCGGATTCGCAGGGCTCGGCCAGACGCAGCTGATGCAACGCACACAGGCCATCCGCATCGCCGTTAAACACGTCAATAAAGGACATTAAGCGTCCTGGACGGCTTTACGAATAACCCCGCTGAGCGATTCGCCGATTTCCAGCATCAACGCCTCATCCTCGGCCTCAACCATGACGCGCAACTTCGGCTCGGTGCCGGAGGCGCGCACATTCAGACGCCCTGTTCCATCCAGCTTCTTTTCCGCCGCTGCCACAGCGGCGGCAACGAGTTCATCGGATAAAATATCCATGCGCCGCGGCAGGGTGATATTCCACAGCTTCTGCGGGAACAGCTTGATACCGGAAACCAGTTCGGCCAGCGAACGCCCTCGCTCAGCCATGGAGGCAAGCAGCTCCACTGCGGTGAACAGGCCATCGCCGGTGGTGTTGCAGTCGAGCATAATTACATGCCCGGACTGCTCTCCGCCCAGATTACAGCCTTTCTCGCGCATCATCTCCAGCACATAGCGATCACCCACGGCAGCGCGACTCATCTCAAGCCCGATGCCATTCAGGTAGCGCTCCAGGCCCATATTGCTCATCACCGTGGTGACTACACCACCACCCTTGAGTTGCCCCTCATGCAGCATGTGCTCGGCAAGCGCTGCAATCACGCAGTCGCCGTCCACAATGCGCCCGGCTGCGTCGCAGGCGATCAGACGATCGGCATCGCCATCGAGCGCAAAACCGGCATCTGCGCCGCATTCCACCACGCGCCTGCACATCGGCTCAGGGTAGGTCGAGCCGCAACCCTGATTGATATTGTATCCATCCGGCTTGGCGTTCATTACTACGACTTCACAGCCCAGCTCTTCGAACAGGCGCGGTGCAACGTCGTAGGCAGCACCATTGGCGCAATCCACCACAACCTTCATACCATCCAGACGTAAATCGCGCGGTAATGAAGATTTGCAAAACTCGATATAGCGACCGCGTGCATCATCGATACGAACAGCCTTGCCGATCTTTGCAGCCTTGGGACGCGGCGGAAGATCATCCAGACAGCGTTCGATTTCCAGTTCAATCTCGTCAGGCAGTTTGAAGCCGTCAGCGCCGAAGAATTTGATGCCATTATCACCGGCAGGATTGTGCGAGGCGGAAAGAACCACACCGGCATCGGCACGCAAGCTGCGTGTTAAATAAGCAACCGCCGGAGTCGGCACAGGCCCGACCAGCATGACGTTCATGCCCTGGGATGTTAGGCCTGCACAAAGACCGGATTCAATCATATAGCCGGATAAACGAGTGTCCTTGCCGATCAGGATATGCGGCTGATGCTTGAGATGACGGGTAAGCACAAAACCTGCAGCCCGGCCAAGGCGCAGCGCAAACTCGGCTGTCATCGGCTCTTCGTTAACAGTTCCGCGCACCCCATCGGTGCCAAAATACTTTCGCACTATCGCTTCTCCCTCTGAGTATCTACCTCACCTGCAGGCAACAGTTCAAGCTTGCCGCGCACGGTGAATTTCTTCTGCGGCTCCACCACACGAATCGCCTTGCCCGACGGGCTCTCCACACTCACCTGGGCCCGGAAAGGACCGGCCTCAAGCGGCGGATGCACCAGTGTCGTCTCCACTTCCACAAGCGTATCCAGCCACACTTCAGGGCCCTCCAGCATTACCTGAAACGGTTGAATGGTCAGATCACGCACCACCCAGCCCTGGGGCACATCCACACGTGGCTTGACGTTGATCTGACGTTGCACAATTCGATCCAGCTGCACCTGCAAGCGGTCGGGCTGCAGTTTGGTCACGATCAAACCGGCAGGCGTACGGATGCTGGACGTCTCAAGAGCCTGATCGACAACCCCCGGTTTATCCATACGCGACACATCCAGCGGCACGCGGATATCGGCGGGCGTCAATCCGCTGAGCCTTGCCTGCAGACCACTGACCGTAACGCGCACATGATCGGGAAGATTGTTCACAATCGCGATATCAGGGCGCAGCCCCTCAACCTGCAACGGGACATCCATACTGATGGAGCCGGTGCCCTGACCATGCACCTGCGCCCACAGCACCAAGGCTATGAAAACAGCCAAAATCTGCAAAGCACTGGCGCGAAGGAATTTTACTGTATTGGGAATCATCCGCCACTCCCCGGAAACTGGGAAAGCCCGCGAATCAACTGATGCCGCAGCTCAACTGCATCAACAGGATCACCCACAGTGCCGGCATCAGCCAAACGCACGTTGCCTGTTTCCTCGGACACCACAATCACCAGCGCATCACTTTCCTCGGTAATCCCAATGGCGGCGCGATGTCGCGTACCGAATTCACCGGACAGGGCATTGGCCTGAGCCAGCGGCAAGAGGACGCGCGCCGCAACAATACGACCATTCTCTCCGGCATGGGGATGAATCACCACGGCGCCATCGTGCATCGGAGCCTGCGGGTTAAACAGTGCCTGCATCATATCGCTGCGCACCGGTGCATCCATTTCCACACCCGAATCGAACAGATGCTTGAGCCCGGTTTCCCGCTCAATCACCATCAAGGCGCCCCATCGACAATGAGCCAGCGAAAATGCGGACTCGACAAGGGCATCCACCATTTGGGTTGGCGAGCTGCTGTAAGCAAGCGGATTAGCTCCCACCCGCATCAGTGCACGGCGAATCTCATGCTGGAAAAGCACCACCAGAATAATGATAAAAGCGGAGAAGAACTGCCCGAAAATCCACTCGACAGTCAGCAGACCGAAGAAACGCGACAACTCGTAAACCACGACAAACACGGCCAGGCCGATAAGCATCTGCACCGCCCGCGTGCCTCGAATCAGACGCAGTACGTAGTAAACAAACACTGCCACCAGGGCAATGTCGATGATGTCTAAAAAGCTAAAATCCCAGTTCTGCATGATTAGGGCCTGTTAACACTAAATGCGGGCGCAGCGACGAGGTTATTTTTTGCAGGCCTGCAAGGCATGGCAAGCGAAATGTGCTTGTTGCACATAAGCGAACCATAACGCAGCAGGACGGAAAAATAGCCCGTCCCGCAGGGCTGTGACCGAAGGAAATGCCCGTGGTGCGCCCCAAATGTGGCCATGCAGCGTTGCTCGTCATTCATTTGGATTCACCAACAACACTCCTCGCGCCTTGCCTAGCCACATTTCGGGCAGCAGCGCTTCACTCGCATTTAGTGTTAACAGACCCTAGCCAAGATAGTACGTTTAAGCTCATGTCTTAGGCAAGCCGCGCAGCGAATAATGGCTGCAAGGCCGAAGCCACGCGGATGGCCCGCGCCTGCGCCCGCACATCATGCACCCGCAAGATATCAGCCCCGGCCAGCACACAGGCTGTCACGGCCGCAGCCGTTTCCAATTCCCGTTCGGACACCTCGGCCCCGCTCAGCTCGCCGAGAAAAGACTTGCGCGATACACCCATCAACACGGGAAAACCCAGTTTTTTTAACCTCGGAACAGCAGCAATCAGATCGAGATTGTCCTGCAGACGCTTGCCGAAGCCGATTCCCGGATCCAGTACCATTCGCTCTTCAGCAATCCCCGCTGCGATGCAGTCCGCCACGCGCGATTCAAGAAAGGAGATCACCTCATCCACGACGTCATTATAGCGAACCTGATGCTGCATGGTCAGCGGCGTGCCTCGCATATGCATCAGACAGACATCCACATCGCTTTCGGCCACGGCAGCCATTGAATCGGAGTCACCGCCCAAGGCAGTGACGTCATTGACCATACAAGCCCCTGCTGCAATGGCCGCGCGCATCACGAGAGCCTTGGAGGTATCGATGGAAACAGGGATTCCCTTCCCCGCCATGGCCTCAATCACCGGCAATACCCGATTCATTTCCTCTTGCGGTTCAACCGGCAGAGAACCCGGACGCGTGGACTCACCACCGATATCGATGATGGCTGCACCGTCCGCCATCATGATTCCGGCATGTTCCACCTGATTTGCAGTGTCGATAAATAACCCGCCGTCCGAAAATGAATCGGGGGTGCAATTAAGCACCCCCATGATCCATGCATGACCCTCGGCCGGCGCCTTCCAGCGCGAGACCATCAGCTGTGCTGCCCTGCCTCTTCACCCGGCACAGGCGTGCCGGTTTCGGCTGTAGTTGGATCCTGCGGCGGCTTTTTCGGCTGGCGCGGCTCACCACGGTGCAGGGCTTTGCCGGCCATGATTTCATCGATCTCGGCACCATCAAGGGTTTCATACTCGATCAAGGCCTGAGCAATCAGGTGCAGCTGATCCATATGTTCAACCAGAATTTCCTTGGCGCGGTTGTAGTTGTCGTCGACCATCTTGCGCACAACCGAATCGATTTTATGCGCCGTTTCCTCGGAAATATTCGTCTGCCGGGTAATCTCGCGACCCAGAAACGGTTCGTGCTCGCGTTCTCCGTACACCATCGGTCCGAGTTCGTCACTCATGCCCCACTGGGTCACCATATTACGTGCCAGTTGGGTAGCACGCTCGAAATCATTCGACGCACCGGTCGTCTTCTGACTGAGCACCAGCTCCTCGCCCAGTCGACCGCCCATCATGATCGCGATCTGATCCTTCAGGTATTCGGAATCGTGATTAAAACGATCCTCTGTCGGCAACTGCATGGTTACACCCAGCGCCATACCACGCGGGATAATACTCACCTTATGCACCGGATCGGCGGTTTTCAGATACTTGGCCACCAGCGTATGGCCGGCCTCATGGTAGGCTGTGGTTTTCTTCTGATCTTCGGAAATGATCATCGAGCGTCGCTCGGTACCCATCATCACCTTGTCCTTGGCTGTTTCAAAATCGGCATTACCCACCTTGTCGGCACCGAAACGGGCCGCATTCAGGGCAGCCTCATTGACCAGATTGGCCAGATCAGCCCCGGTAAAGCCGGGTGTGCCACGAGCCAACACCTTGACCTCCACATCGCTGGACAAAGGAACCTTGCGCATATGCACGCGCAGAATCTCCTCGCGACCCTTCAGATCAGGGCGCGGCACCACGACCTGACGGTCGAAGCGGCCCGGACGCATCAGCGCCGGATCGAGCACGTCCGGTCGGTTGGTGGCGGCCACCAGGATCACGCCCTCATTGGCCTCGAAACCATCCATCTCGACCAGCATCTGGTTCAGGGTCTGCTCACGTTCATCGTTACCGCCGCCGATACCGGC
>CAZQTO010000010.1:0-27495 GCA_964596375.1 uncultured Zetaproteobacteria bacterium
CGTCGTGCAAAGCCATCCAGCCTTTCCAGCAAGGCTTTTCGTTCCGCCATCGGTGCCGCTGCGGCCGGGTTTGTCGCCTGATAAAGCGCATGTCCCGATTTGCCGGCATGCACTGCAACGGGTGCGCGCGATGCCGAGTCCGCAGCAATGGCGCGGGCTGCACGGGCTGTATCCATCAGAGCGGATGGCTCCAGGCTGTCGGTATAGGCGTGGCCCGATGCCTCGCCCTTGATGACCCGTGCGCCGATGCCCTGATGCGTGCTTGAGGAAACGTGCTTAACGCGCCCCTCCTCCAGTGCCAGAGATTCGCTTTCGGAATATTGCACATACAGATCGGCATCATCGGCACCGGCCGGGGTCATGGCATGCAGCATGTCCGACAGGGTGCTGTCCGGGATGCTGATGTTCGAGCTGCTTGCGGATGAGGGGGGAGGGGATGAGTTCATGGCGCGCAATCGTTCATTTGCCACTGTTTCTGTCAAGTGATGCCTCGCGATAATAGTAATCGTATTTCCTGAGCAGTGCTTCAGTCATTTCCCATGCCTCGCTGTAGGACAGGCCGGAATCATCCGGGAAGATGATGCGCACATACATATCGTCTTTATGTCCGGCATGCAGCTTATCCAGCGTGCTGTACATACCTGTTTCGCTGACGGCGACAAACTCATGCTGCTCCGGGCTCTGCACAAAGCGCGTGATTTCGCTGCCCTGACGCATGATACGGACGTTGACGACATATTTACCCTTTGCGCTGCGTGCCGGCTGTACGAGTTTGTCATACTTGACCTTCAGGGTGGCGAAATTGTTCTGCAGTGCGGCCAGCTGATCGCCTGCCTGTTGCCGCTCTGTTTCCAATATACGAATACGTTCCTGCTGTTGCGCATGTTCGTTGCCGAGTTCGACCAGTTGCCCGGAGGCCTGGGCAAGTTGCGTTTCAAGATTGTTTCGGCTTGAGCGTTCCTGCGCCAGTTCAGCCTTCGATTGTTCCAGATTCGTTTGGTTTTGCGCCAGCTGAGCAGTCAAATGGTCACGTTCCTCGCCCATGTCCATGAGTTGCATGCGCAACATGTCGACCTGGGTCTGGGTGCGCAGCAGTTGATCCTGCAGATCGCGATTCTGTGAAGAGGTGCTGGCCACCTGTTCGCTGGCAGCCCGTTCGGCAGCCAGCGTTGACTGCAGGCGTTGCACCAGATCCATATTGTTGAGCAGCAGCACCAGCATGGCGATGAGAAAGATGATCACCACGACGGTCATGATATCGGTGAACGAAGGCCAGAAGGACTCCTCGTTGCTGCCGCTACGCGTATTCAGGCGCAGATCGGTGAAGTGCTGACTCACGAGGCATCCTCTCCCGGCAGACGGAATCCTTCGCGCAGCAGCTGCCGGATACCGGTCAGGTCCGCTTTCACGTCACTGTGTTCGTTATCCAACCGGTTTAGTACCGACTCCAGTCGTTCGGTAATGCCGATGACACCGCTTTGCCCGTCATCGATGCGGCGGATCATCTCGGCCATAGCCTTGAGCAGGTCGGCAATGCGGTAATCGATGGTTTTCTGCTCGACCTGGAACATCGGCATCAGGCGGATCGTCGTTACTTCCTCAATGCTGCCGAGAAAGTTGGTTTGCGTATCGCCGAAGGCATTGAAGAAATAACCGTGCAGCATATAGCACAGGATGGCGGTGATGGTGGTGGCCAGAGCCGTCGACATGCCGTGGATGACCATGCCCATGCCGCTGGAACTGATGGCGTTTTGCAGCATATCGGAGGCACCCACCAGGGCGATGGACAGGGACACGATGGTGCCGAAAACACCGCCGAGAATCAGGATGTTGTTGATGAAGCGCGGTGTGCCGCCGCGCGTGCTTTCCCTGGCCAGCAGGGAGGCAGCCATGGCGCCGTGGTTGATGGGTGCGTGTCGGTCGAACATGTGTTGCATGGTGGTGTAGCGGCGGGAGATAACGCTATCGGAGGCGATGTCGGCCACCGGATCATCGTTGCCATCATCCAGACGCTCGACAAACAGACGTAGCGCCTGCTCCTCTTTTGCATAATAGGCCAGACCCAATGCCATCTTCACCATGCCGGCGATAAACAGCGCGAAGATACCGCCATTGATGATGATGCCGACATGGGTCAGTTGATTACTCAGGTAGATGATGCTCAACAGATCGTAATTGAGCAGCAGAAGAATCGCAGACACGATCAGCGCGATAAGCATGCGTATAAGGATTTTACGGCTGTAGGGGAGCATCTCGTTTGATGAGGTCATGTCGGTCTCCTTGGACAATGCGGGGCCTTGAATCGTTCAGGGCCTTGAATCTTTGAGTCGGGCGCAGTCAGGGTAATGAGGCCCGGCGGCCCGGATGTGACAGGCATCGCAATCGTTTGCACAACGGCGCCGCCCGGAAGTCGTCCTTGCATGGTTTTGCCGCAATATCCACGTTAGTCTCGCTGCATGCAAATGCTTATACGCTTAAATGATGCCATCAGCCTGCAGATTCTGGGTGATGCGCTCGATGATCTCGGCATCAATTACCGTGTTGATAATGCCGGCATGCATGCCTTGATGCCGCTGCCCGATGTCATGGACATGCGTGTCTTCGTTGATGCGGCCGATCTTGATATGGCACGTCAGCTGGTGCGCGATCTTGGCTTGGGAGGCAGCAATGATTAAGGGCATGTCAAGTCTGCTCGGTGGCTTTGCAAAACTTCTGGCTGAGGAAGTGCTGCGCAGCATCCTGTGGCGCATCGTATTGCTGCTTTTTGTGCTGATGCTGGCCGTTAGCATCGGTGTGTATGGTCTGGCCGAGTATCTGGCCGGGCTGTGGTTACCTGCAGGCGATGCATGGTACTGGCAGATATTGAGTTGGCTTGTCTGGTTGCTGGCTATTCTGCTCGCCCTGTTCACCGGTGCGGTCAGCTTTACGGTGCTGGGTTCTATTGCCGTGGCTCCCTGGTTGGAGGTGCTGGCAGTGCGCGCCGAAGGCTTGCATTTGGGCAGAGCCTTGCCCGATCCCGAAGGTGGCTGGTTGCGTCCGGTCATGCACAGCCTGAGCAATGTCGTTCGCCCGCTCGTCGGCTTGCTGCTGATGGGTCTTTTGGCGCTGGCCGTGATCTGGGTGCCGCTGGTCGGGCAGGTGGCAGCCATGTTGATCTGGGGTTATGCGGGTATTCGCTTTCTTAATTTCGAATTGCTTGATGTGCCTGCCACAAGACGTGCCTGGGATTATTCCCGGCGCAAGGATGCTTTTTCAAAAGATCGTTTTTTCTGGCTGGGATTCGGAGGTTCGGCTATGGCGTTGCTGCTGCTGCCGGTCATCAATCTGCTCGTATTGCCTGCGGCTGTGGTTGCCTTGAGTCAGATTTTACCGACGGGGACGGCTAAAGAAAAATAGCCGGGCCGAGCGCCTTGCACCCGATTATATCTCAGTCTATACCCGTAGTATGTCTGACAAGCTTTCTAAAGAAGATATGGTGTCGCCCGAACGGCGTCGCGTGCTTATGCAGTGTGGGGCTGCTGGCTTGCTGTTTTGCCTGCCCGGATCTCTTTATGGCGCGGAGTCGGAGCGGTCATATAAGGAAACCACCGCTGTATTGCAGATTGCTTATGCCAATGAATTCAGTTCGCGTGAACATTATCGCGCCTTTGCCCAGCAGGCGATAAGGGATGGTCACCCCAATATTGCGCATCTGTTCAGTGCGCTGGCCGCATCCGAGGCCGTGCATGTGCGTAACTACAGCAAGATATTGCAGCAGTTAGGGGTGAAGCCGGTGCGGCCGGATGTGAGTGCTACCAAAATCGGCAGTACGCGTGAAAATCTGCACTATGCAGCCGAGGACGAGTTGGCCGAGGTGGATAAGCAATACCCGGAGCTGCTCGCACGGTTGCAGCCGGAAGGGCATGTGAAGGCGATGGAGAAGGTTGGCTGGTCGTGGCAGGCGGAGAAGCAGCACCGGGAATTGATTTCCGACATTCTATCCGGTACAGGCATCTTCTTTGGTGTACTGAGCGAAAGATTCAGACAAACAACCGTGCGCTATTTCGTCTGTGAAAACTGTGGCTCAACGTTGATCGAACTGCCCGGCGAGAAATGCCCGGTGTGCGATGAGCCGGTTGAGGTTTATCGGGAGATCAAACGCATCGCTTGAGTGCTCCTACACGCCATCCGGATGGATCAGGGTGTTGGCTTCGCCAATCACATAATCATGGAAGGCTTGAGCGATGGCTGAGAATCGTTTGTCGCGCCGGTAAACAAGGCGCCAGTGACGCATAATGGGGAAGTCCTCGACATCGACGATGACAAGTCGATTCAGCGCCAGTTCCATTTCCACCGTGTCCAGAGAAACCACCCCGAGGCCGAGGCCAGCCTGCACGGCCTGTTTGATAGCCTCTGAGGAGTTCATTTCCATGCCGCCGGGACGTTCGATGTCGTGGCGGGCCAGAAAGCGCTCAAGGGAGGCTCGTGTACCGGAGCCTCGTTCACGCACAATAAACGGGTGGGCGGCAAGTTCACTCAGAGGAATCCGGCCTTTCCCGGTGAGAGCATGGCCGGGGGGCGCGATGATGACCAGCGGGTTATCCATGAACATCTCACTCTCGACTGCCATGTCGGCCGGCGGTTTGCCCATGATGACGAGGTCGGTGGTGTTATCTTCAAGCGCCTGCAGCAGGCCGTCACGGTTGGCAACCTTCAGGCTGACCCGTACATCCGGATAGCGTCCACAGAAGGTGGCCAGCAGTCGGGGAGCGAAGTAGTTGGCAGTGGAGGCCATGGTCAGGTGCAGGCGGCCGCGTTTGAGACCGCGCATTTCCTCCATGGCTTGCTGTGCATCTCGCATTTGCTGGTGAAGCAGACGTGCGTGGTGGCGTAACTCCTCGCCAGCCACAGTCAGCGATATTTGTTTGCCGCTGCGGTCGAACAGGGGCATGCCGGTTTGCTCTTCGAGTTGCTTAACCTGCATGGAAACTGCCGGCTGGGTCAGGTACAATAGCTTGGCCGCTTCGGTGTAGCTTTGCTGTTCGGCAACGGTCTCGAATATCTTCAATTGCTTGAGGGTGATGTTCATAAAGGCCCCGCATAAGTAAAATTTATATGATGCATCATAAGCTTTGATTTTACATTATGGAAGACCGAAATAGGCTTCCCAATGTGGCTGGACGTCATTATACTGTCTGACCGCGATAGGAGAGGGACCTGCTTTTGAGGGTGCTGCTCACAAAACTACTGGAGGATATTCTCAATGGATCAATCGAATCGTTACGCCAATCTGGGTCTGAATGAAGCTGACCTGATTGCAGGCGGCGAGCACCTGCTTGTTGCATATAAACTGATACCGGCCAAGGGCTATGGTTTTCTGGAAGTAGCAGCACACATTGCAGCTGAATCTTCAACCGGTACAAACGTAGAAGTTTCCACGACCGATGATTTCACCCGTGGCGTTGACGCACTGGTCTATGACATCGACGAGACCGCGTTCGGTGATGACCCAGTCACAGGCGGCGGCCTGATGAAGGTTGCTTATCCGGTTCCTCTGTTCGATCCGAACCTGACCGACGGCCATTACAATGTTTCCCATATGTGGTCCCTGATTCTGGGTAATAACCAGGGCATGGGCGATCATGAAGGTCTGCGTATGCTCGACTTCATGGTGCCTGAGTGCATGATCAAGAAGTTCGACGGCCCGAGTGCCGGCATTGCCGATCTGTGGAAAGTTCTGGGACGTCCGGAAGTGGATGGCGGCTATATCTCCGGCACGATCATCAAGCCGAAGCTGGGTCTGCGTCCTGAGCCGTTTGCCAAGGCTTGTCTTGATTTCTGGCTGGGTGGCGACTTCATCAAGAACGATGAGCCGCAGGCCAATCAGCCGTTCTGCCCGATGAAGACCGTGATTCCGAAGGTTGCGGAAATGATGGACAAAGCACAGCAGGAAACCGGCCAGGCCAAGCTGTTCTCGGCCAATGCGACTGCCGATTTCCATGGCGAGTGCATTGCACGCGGTGAGTACATCCTCGGCGAATTCGCCAAGTATGGTAATGAAAAGCATGTTGCCTTCCTGATCGACGGCTTCGTGACCGGCCCAGCCGGTGTGACCACTGCACGTCGTGCATTCCCGGACACCTTCCTGCATTTCCATCGTGCAGGCCACGGCGCAGTGACCTCCTACAAGTCTCCAATGGGTATGGATCCGCTGTGCTACATGAAGCTCGCACGTCTGCAGGGTGCTTCCGGCATCCACACAGGCACCATGGGCTACGGCAAGATGGAAGGCCATGGCAAGGAAACCGTGCTGGCCTATATGATTGAGCGCGATGAGTGCATGGGTCACTACTTCAACCAGAAGTGGCATGGCATGAAGCCGACAGCTCCGATCATCTCCGGTGGTATGAATGCACTGCGTCTGCCGGGTTTCTTCGAGAACCTTGGTCATGGCAACGTCATCAACACCTGTGGTGGCGGCTCCTTTGGTCATATCGACAGCCCTGCTTCCGGTGGTAAATCACTGGATCAGGCCTATGACTGCTGGAAGTCCGGTACCGATCCGATCGAATACGCCAAGACTCACAAAGAGTTTGCCCGCGCATTTGATTCCTTCCCGAAGGATGCGGACAAGATCTTCCCGGGCTGGCGCGACAAGCTGGGCGCTCACAAGTAAAACGAGCGTTCGGTTTTCAAACCGAAGAAACGAAAGGCCCCCACGCAAGTGGGGGCCTTTTTCGTTTCGGATGCCGGCAGGAAGGCGGCCGGATTCACATCTCCCGCTTGGTCCTTAGCCTGCGGATGAACAGGTAGGCCGAGGCAGCAAGTAAGGGGGCGGCAACTGCCTTGACCAGCAGCGATTCGAGCGGAACACCTGAAAGCACAGCCATTTCCTGTACGACATAGTCCAGCAGATTGACGGTGTAGTAGGTGAAGATGGCGATGGACAACAGCTCGGCTGCCTGCTGCAGGCGCAGTTGCAACTGGAAACGCCGGTTCATAGCCGACAACATTTCCCGATTCTGTTTTGCGTGCTCCACATCGATACGCGTGCCCAGCAAGCCGGTCGTTTTACCCACCCGGCTGGCCAGTTGATCGAGCCAGTGGGACACAGCATCGCAGGTGGTTCGTGCTGGATCGAGCCTTCGCCCAAGGATGCCGCCCAGGGAAGAAACGGTCTCAACCTGTTGCTCGTGAAGCTCGTCCAGACGCTTGAACACCAAATCGAAATAGGCATGCGTGGCGGAGAAGCGCCGGTAGTGTGTGGCAACAAGTTTTTCGACAAAGGCCGCGAGCGTTGTGAGCTGGTGCATCAATGCTTCGTCGTCGGCCCCGCCGCCGTCGGATATGGCGTGTGTCAGCTCGGTCAGTCTGGCATCAGCCTGCGGCAATTCGGTGAGAAGGCGCTTTGCCTCCGGCAGCGCGAGCAGAGCCAGCATGCGATAGGTCTCCATTGCCACAAGGCGGTGGGTGAGGCGGCCGATCTGCGAGGGCAATTTGGCCTTGGAGAAGATCAGCATGCGTGTCATGCCATCCTCGCGAATCCTGAAATCGGTCATCGCAAGGTTGGCGCTGCGCCCGACCTGTGAGGCCGTCAGGGTTGTTTCGTCAAAATGCGGGCTGAATTCATCGAGCAGTCCGCGATGCGATGCCCCCTCAGCGTAGGGCATGACGCAGATATCCATTGCCACCAGCATTTTGCCGGGGAGAGCCGCCAGCCAGCCCTCGGGAAGCAGGGCCAGCGGTGACTCGCCGTAGGGATCTTCCAGCGGCGCGGCATCGAGTTTGCGGACAAACTTGTAGCGGGTGTATTCCTGATGGTTCTCGACCTTCACCCGCAGCTGCCCGAGGTCAATGTGCCAACGCTCCGGGTCGGTCGGCGCCTGTTCGCCGAAATGCTTGCAAAGCGCCTGCAGGTGGGATGCTTCTGCTTCGCTGTGTTGCTGGCCGGCCAGCATGGCGATGGACACCACGCGCTCAGGTGGCGTTAATGGCTCGTAGGGGTGCGCGTGCAGCTCATCATTGAGCCCCGTGCGGGCTTCGAATTCGGGTGGGAAAGTGAATGGCATGCGCCCAGTATAGATGACTGCAGTAGAATTTATAATGCCGCGCTTTTGTATTAGATAAAATTATTCACCTTATAAGAATAATCAATTTTTCTTTCGCCTGAAGACAGCTATACTGAAGCCACTGAATATGAACCGGAGGGTGATGATGACCGACAAGAACCAGTACAAGATTGTTGATGAACCGTTTTATCAGGCACAGGGGGACGAGGTAGAGCTTTACGAGGCCGCTTATGCCGCCCGTCTGCCGGTGATGGTGAAGGGGCCGACCGGTTGCGGTAAATCCCGTTTTGTCGAGCACATGGCATGGAAACTCGGCAAGCCGCTTATCACCGTGGCCTGTAACGAGGATATGACCGCATCCGATCTTGTGGGTCGCTATCTGCTCGATGCCAACGGCACCCGCTGGCTGGATGGCCCATTGACCACAGCCGCCCGCATCGGCGCGATTTGCTACCTCGATGAAATCGTTGAAGCGCGCCAGGACACCACGGTGGTGATTCATCCCCTGACCGATCATCGTCGCACACTCCCTTTGGATAAAAAGGGCGAGTTGATTCAGGCGCACAAGGATTTCCAGTTGGTGATCTCCTACAACCCGGGTTATCAGAGCCTGATGAAGGATTTGAAGCAGTCGACCAAGCAGCGCTTTGCCGCGTTCGAGTTCGATTATGCCAGTGCCGATGTGGAAACCTCAATTGTTGCCAAGGAGACGGGTATCGCTCCCGAACTGGCTGCCAAGCTGGTTGCTATCGGCGGAGCTGCGCGCAATCTCAAGGGCCATGGTCTGGATGAAGGTATTTCGACCCGCCTGCTGACCTATGCGGCAGCGCTGATCAAGGGCGGTGTTGAAGAGAAGGCTGCCTGCCGCATGGCGCTGGTTCGTCCGATTACCGATGATGCGGATATCCGCGACACGCTTGATCACGCGATTGATGCCACCTTTGCTTAAGCATGCAGGTTGACGTTTACCGTTTGGCTGCGCACAAACATCGGGGAGATATCGATGGGTGACATGAAAGCAAGAAACATGGAGCTGGAGATGTACTGGCAGAAGCTGGGCTGTAATTTTGCCCAGGCTGATGCCGTCTTCGACGATTGCATGAAGGAAGCAAAAGCCTTGCTGTCCAAGGATGGCCTTGTTTCCTATATCGAGAACGCCCGCTTTATAGGAAAAATGGGGCGCGGGCCTGAGCCGCTGCTGGTGTATCTGGAAGAAGCGCCGGGTGTTGCTGCGCAGGTTGGTGAAGAGGCGCTGGTAGATCTGCGTGAATTCGCCCATTACATGTCCACGCATACCAATTTCAAGGCCATTGTACCGTTTCTGCAAACCAGCGGAGCTGCAGCACGCCGTCTGCATAGCTATGGGGTATTCAAGCAGTACATCGAGATTATCCGTGACATGATGGATCGCACTTCCGGTTCCGTGCACGGCCATCACACGACCTTTCCGAGTCCCGGCCTGACCGACCTGCTCAAACAGGCACCGCGCCTGCTGACTGCCTTGCCACTGGAAGGCTTCAAGAACTGGGTTGAGTACGGCATCACATATTACAACGACCATCCCGATCGCCAGGTGGACTATTTCACCCTGCAGTCGGCGGATGCTGTGGCTGTCATGCAGCGCGAACGGCACGGTACCCTGATGGTGGATAACGAGCGCAAGCTGGATAGCTATATGCGCAGCCTGTGGAATGATCATGATCAGCTCATCCCGTATTCGCTGGCCTTCGATGACTTGCGCAAACCGATGCCGTATTTCGACGATGTCGGCATTCGTCTGCCCGATGTCTACGATGACGAGCGGGGTGTTGCGGGTATTGATCGCTATCGCGCAACACTGGCCCATATGGCGGCGCATCGCTGCTGGAGCCAGAAGATGGTGGTGGATAACTGGAGCCCGTTCCAGCGCATCGGGGTCGAAACCTTTGAGGATTCGCGCGTTGAATATCTGGCCATGCAGAGGTATCCGGGCCTGCGTAAGCTGTTCCTTGCCCTGCATCCGATTCCCAATGAAGCGGATCTGCAACGAGAGGACACCTCGCTGATCAATCTGCGCCTTGCCATGGTTTCCAGAGCGATTCTCGATCCGGACTATGTCTATGAAAACGCGGACGTGCGTGAATTTGTCGGCCGCTTCTTTGCCGAAATGGAGAAGGGCGAGTCCAGCAGCGCCGCAATGGCTTCTTTGGCCCTGTTGTTCATTGCCCGTACCCGCAAGCAGAGCGATGCCTCATCGAATACCTTCTTCGAGAATACGGAGGTCGATTATCGTGACGATAACCGCCATCTGTGGATTTTTATCGAGAATAGTGATGAAGAAGAGTCGTACGAGCAAAAGCGCAAGGAGGAGGAAGACGAAGATCGTCAGGGCCTTCCACCGCGCCATTACGATGAGTGGGACTACAATTCACAGAACTACCGTCCGGACTGGGTCAGCGTTTATGAGGCCATTCACCCGCGCGGTAATTCCTCGAAGATTGATAACCTGCTGGCCAAGCACAGCGGTCTGGCCAAGCGCCTGAAGGCCATGCTCGATATGCTCAAGCCGCAGGACAAGGTGCGCATCCGTTATCAGGAAGAGGGTTCCGAGCTTGATCTGGATGTAGCCATTCGTTCGCTGATTGATTTCAAGGGTGGCTGTGCGCCCGATCCGCGCATCAATATGTCGCACCGCACCGATGGTCGGAATGTCGCAGTCACCATCCTGCTCGATCTGTCGCAGTCGTTGAGCGAGAGGGCGCAGGGCAGCAACCAGACCATTCTGGAATTGAGTCAGGAAGCAGTGTCGCTGCTGGCCTGGGCTATTCAGCAGGTGGGCGATCCCTTTGCCATTGTCGGTTTCCATTCCAACACCCGGCATGATGTGCGTTTCTATCATATCAAGGGCTTTGGCGAGGCATGGGGCGATGAGGTGAAATCGCGCCTGTCTGCTATGGAAGCCGGTTTCTCCACGCGTATGGGTGGTGCCATGCGGCATGCAGGCCATTATCTGAAGGCGCAGCAGGCCGATAAAAAACTGCTGCTGATTGTCACCGATGGCGAGCCGGCCGATATCGATGTGCAGGATGCGCAGCTGCTGATTCAGGATGCCCGCATGGCTGTGAATGAACTGGATCGCGATGGCATCTACACCTATTGCATCAACCTTGATCCCAAGGCCGACGAATATGTGGCCGATATCTTCGGACGTCAGTACACCATCATCGATCATGTGGATCGCCTGCCGGAACGATTGCCTGAGGTGTTCATTTCACTGACGAAATAGGTAAAGGGTGCTCTCAGAGCACCCTTTGTTGTTTCCCATCACCATGCTTGTCTGCCTAAAGCTCGGCCAAATCCGCAAGTCACCATCAAGCAGTCCCTTGAGATGTAATCCTTAACCTTCACCTGGCGCGGCTGTAGCGTCATGGTTTCTGACAACACTGTCACCGGGGAAGGAATTGAGCTTATCTGAACTTACAGGACGCAGCAGTCTACCCGCCGATCCGGTTGCTGCGGATGCCTTGATCGGTATACCCCGGCAGCAGACCAATGCGTCGCGCTGGCAGGGTGAGCAATGGGCTGAGTTTGTGCGGTCGCTGAAAGAGCAGGGCGTTGAGATTCGCGAGGCCCGTTCGGATACCGGGACCTATGTCACCGATGCCGGGGGCCTGGCCTACGGCATGCCGCATGGCGTGGTGCTGGCTAAATCGGCTGAGCAGATTGCCGCCCTGATGCAGGCGGCACAAATGTTTGCCGTGCCTGTTACGGTTCGCGGTGGCGGCTTGACCACGGAAGGTGAGTCGGTGGCCTTTGGCGGAGTCTTGCTGGATATGACCGGCATGAGTCGTGTGCTGCATGTCGATAAAGAAGCGCTGACTGTGCGCACGCAGGCGGGCATCTTCTGGCATCTTCTGGCCGAAGTGCTGCGCCGCGATGATCTGGATTATATCTCAGCCCCCCTTAATCTGAGTTCATCGGTGGGCGGCACGCTCGGCGTGGGCGGTATCGATGTGAATTCATCCAGGTATGGATGCAGTGCCGATCAGGCCATCTCCTTGCAGGTGGTGACGCCAACAGGTGAGATTGTTGAATGCTCGGATGATGAGAATAGCGAGCTCTTTGAGCGCATCATTCTGGGTTACGGGCAGTTTGGCATCATTACCGAGGCGAGCCTGCACATCCGCCCATACACCCCCCTGCGCATGCACTATTTTTATTATGCTTCCCTCAGGCCATGTGTTGAAGATCTGTTGATGCTGGATGCCTCACAGGCATGCGATTATACCGGCATTCTGACTATGATGGATTCGGCCATCACCCTGCTCGTAGCCTTTGATTCGGATCAGCGAGAAGCTGAGTTTATGGCGCAGGTAAAACCGAAGCTGTGCGGTTATGGCGAGTTGATGTTCGCACTGCGTCTGGCGGCTGGCTTTTCATGGCGACCCTGGAAGTGGAAGGAGGCGCTGTTTCTGCTGCGCCGTAAGCGCGAGTTGTTCCCCGACCTGCAACCGGCGCATCATATGCAGGAAGGCAGGATGCTGGATCGTACCGTCGTATTCTCGCGTGCGGTATGGAAGCACTGGGGGCATCGCCATATGGTGATTCCCGATCTGGCAACCAGCAGGGACAAGTTTGTGCAGGCTGTTGAGCGCGGCAATGCCGTATGCCGCAAGTATTTTCCTTACTACACGCTCTATTGTGTCGGCATTCGTCTGCGCGATGATCACCGGGCACATTATGAGCTCTCCAGTATTCCGGCCGATGCAGTGGGCTGGGCCTATGGTTGCGAGTTCGAGCCGATGTATAACGGGGTGGAATACAGCCGCGATAGGTTACAGTCGTTTAAGAATGAGATTTATGATGTCGGGGTCGAGCTTGAGACCAGCTATTACCGCTTTGGCGGCATGATGAAGGGCTATATTCGCAGGGCGCTGGGCGATGCCGTGGTTGAGAAGCATCTGCAGCTGAAAAAGCAGGCAGATCCGGCCATGATCCTGAATCGCGACGTGATTTTCTGATGCTGGTTTTTTTTGATGCCAATCGTTTTCTGATGGAATCCTTCTGATGAAATCCTTCTCCGATTGCCACGGTTGCTCCCTGTGCCTGCTTTCCTGCCCGATATGGCTGCAGCGGCGCGATGTTCGCTTCAGTGCGCAGGGCTATGCCAAAGCGATGCAGCATGGCGCGGATGCGGCCGGGATGCTTGATGCGCTATCGGCGTGTATCCAGTGCGGTGCCTGCGATGTGCTCTGTCCTGAAAAAATCGGCCTGACTGCCTGGATTGCCGAAGAAGTACAGAAAACGCAGCCGGACAGGGTGGCGCGTGATGGCTATGTTGCCGACTGTTATGCCCTGAGCTGTGCCCCTGCTGTGCGGCAGGGCTTGAGGGCCGATGACCTGTACATTATTGAGGCCTGCGCATTCCACAGCAATCATGCCAAGCGGGTGGGGCATTACGAAAGCCTGAGACAGCACACAGGCTGCAGCATGAATCTTGATCTTAATCGTATGGCCATACCGACTGGTATAGGTTCGCGCAGTGATAGCCTGCAATGCTTTGATGTTGGAGAGCAGATCGAATGGCTGCTTCAGGGTCGCAGTGTGCAGCGGATTATTGTTGAAAACCCGGCCGATAAAGCCTTGCTGGCGAAGATTACCGGCAAGCCGGTATTGCATGTGAGCGAGTTGATAGCCATGGCTTCGAAGCCACCGGAAAAAGGAGAGCTGTAGGGCATGCGTAGTGTTGATGTCGTCATCGTCGGAGCAAGTCTGGCTGCTGCTGCCGCTGCCAAGCGGCTGGTGGATGCAGGGCTTGAAACGGTGATTGTGGAGAAACAACAGCTGCCGCGTCACAAGATTTGCAGTGGCATTTTGTCACCACGCGGGCACCGCTTCCTGCTGGAGAATTTCGGCCCATTACCGCGCAAGGTATTGCATGAACCCACCGCCTGCCGCGGTGTGACCTTTCATTTCCCCAGCATGGTCTCGATGTCGATGGATTTCTTTGGCGGCACCACACCGCATCTGCATCGCAAATATGCCGATCACTGGGCCATTGAACAGAGTGGGGCCGAGGTGATGGATGATACCTCCTTCCTTGCCCAGACCCAGCTTGAGGATCATGTGCTGGTGACCGCACGCAAACGGGGCGGGGAGGCCTTTGAACTCAAGGCACGCTACCTGATCGGTGCGGATGGGCCGGTATCGCCAGTATTACGTTCGCTTTATCCCGATTATCACAAGCAGATTCCGATGTTTTTCGTCGGCCAGAAGTTTCACGAGATTATCGATTGCCCGCTGGATGAAGAATATTTCCATTTCTGGTTCCATCCGGACTTGGGTCACTACACATGGAGTCATGCCCGCGATGGCCGGCAGATTGTCGGCGTGGGATACAAGATCGGCGACAAGTTTCACGACCGGCATCTGTACGTCGCTAAATATTTTGAAGAGAAGCACGGGGTTCGCCTCAAGCCTGCCGATGACGATCACGAGGGCTGCTCTGAGAACTTCGGACCATCCCTGATTAACCGCTATGTGTTTGGCAAGGGGCGTGTGCTGATCACCGGGCAGGCAACCGGCTTTCTGAATATGATAGGCGAGGGCATGAGCTGTGCGCTGCATTCCGGTGCGATTGCCGGTGAATCGGTAGTGGATGCGATGCTGCGCAACTGCCCTGTGCAGGATATTTACCGGCAGAATATCGCCTCCGAGGTGCGGCGCACCACCGATCAGTGGAATCCGTTGCAGATTGCCTTTGCCAGGCCGCATGAAGCCGATTTCCCCAAGGCGCTGGCCGCCTTGCCGATGGGCGACCGCATCAAGGTGCTGCGCGACATCTGGTCTTTCCTCAAGCTGTACAAAGAGTTCAAATGGGGGCGTCAGATTACAGCGATCAGCATGCAGCGCCTGTTGCGCGGCGATTATTCACAGAAGAACTGGATGTGAAGCCACACCTTTCCATTTGCTGCATCCAGCACTTAGACCAGCCTCCAATTATGTTCACTGGAAGGACTGATGTCGGTCAACGCCAGACTGTCGGCGCTGTTTGTTGAAATAGGTAAGCTGCCCCCGTTTTTCCTTGATGTTTTGCCGTTGCCTTCGGGCCCCGTTTACAGCTGTGCCGGGATGGATGCTTATCCGGAGGGAATTGCGCAAAAAGAGGGGGCCTTATTCCCGGTTTTCGCCCTCCGGATAAATAGCCAGCCCGGGAATTCACAGCTTTCTCACGGGTGCTTTTTCTTGCTTCTTCTTTGAGCACGCAAAGAAGAAGAAAAGAACCGCTCATCCGCCACACGAACCCGGACAGTTACCTGAAGCACTCTGCCCAAACTCTTCTTCTTTCTTAGATGGCTAAGAAAGAAGCAAAGAAGCCACCCACGGGTAGCTGTGAATTCCCGGCCCGGGCGCAAGACCTGCGGGCGAAAACCGCGAATGAATCCCGCTCTTTTTCCGCAATTCCCGCAGGTCTTACACCCGGTCCGGCACAGCTACAAGTGGGACCCACAATCAAAACAGATAATCCTTTGCCTTTACTTTGTGAGCCTTTGGGGCCAGATATTAAAAGTTGAATGACCATTCATGGCCGACTTCAGCAGGTTGGCCATCTAGTTCCAGGATTTCGTTGCAGGCAGGCTTACTGTCCGCGATGAATCCAGTCGGCTCCCAGTGTGCCGTGCAGGCGATCCAGATAGGCCTTGCCTGATACCCTTTCTATCATGCGATCAGCCTCTGTGATGCGCTCGCTCAGATGCAGGCGTCGGCCGGATTCATCCTCATCGAGCTCATGCAACTGGCCGTTGAGATATTCCCGGTGCGAGAGCCAGAGCTGCTTGTCCCGTGCCTGCTTGATGGCCAGCCGTTCCTGATACCAGTCGCTCTCCAGCAGATAATCGCGGGTGAACATCCGGCGGATCGCTGGATCAACCACGCTCATGCCTTCGTATGTGCCGTTGGCCATGATATGTAACAGGGCCTTAAGCGGCGGGCAGGCATCTTCGATGGAGCCATCCGTGAAGTAGTCGCGGGCCACACGTTCCTGAGCCTCGCAAATATTATTGATGCCATCGACAAAGGCATCCATGCCCTGGGTTTCCGGTTTCAACATGGCCTCATCGAACACCGCCATCGGCGTATCGAACAGCTTGCCGAAGTGATCGTGCACAAAGCGTTCGGTCATGCGGTAGCCAAGGCGGCTGGCGAGCACGGGCTTACCTTTGTATTCAAAATCATCCAGCTTTTCCAGATAACCATGCTCGATCATGTATGCCGGCTTCTGTACTTCGGCCGACATACGGCACCACATTTCCGGGATCAGCATGCTGATGTCGTGATCAATGCGCCGGTGTTCGCCGATATGGCCGGCGGCGGTGGAAAATCCGTCGTAGCCGCACAGGATGAAGGATACCAGTGCATTGTTCAGATCGGCTGTGGCCGAAAGCGAATTGAATGGTCCTTTGGTCAGAGCACCTTCCGAACCGGCTCCAGTGGTGGATGGTGATTTCCCGGTCAGGCTGCAGATGAAATCCATAAACAGTTCAGGTAGTTCCTGAAAGTGGATCGGATTGTAGACCGCCAGTGAGCGAACCCCCGGTGCCGGTGGGTTGTTGCGGCGCCCGGTCAGTACGGCATTGACCGGGAAGTGCACCGGCTGATCCGGTTCAAGTCCACGCTTTAGGCGGGTGCTTATTTCGGCCAGATAGGTGGAACGCGGATCGGCCAGATCGGGACGATCCTGCAGATAGCGTACATTCTGGCTGGGCTTGCCGTTCACCAGCCTCGGATGCGCCGAGGAAACGAAATACAGCGATTCATCCATACCCGATGCATTGTGGATCAGTTGGCGCATCGGCGGACTGAATTTCTCGAAATGCACAACGTCCTCGATCATCTCCTGCGCATCGTCACGCTGCATCGGTTCAAAGTTGGAGATAAAGCTGCTGCCGCCGGACAGATCGGATTCGGTCTGCAGGTCCGCGCCTCGGTTGATGGCTTCATCGGGGCGCTGGAACAAACGCCTTTCGCAGTTATCCACCACTTTGATGCTGGGGTGGTCGTATTCTGGATTAAGCCCGCTGACATAGCTCACCGGAATGACGGTCGATGCGGTGATATCGTCTTCCATCTGCAATTTGTCCGCAGCCAAATAGTCCTGCCGCAGCTTGAACAGGCGCCAGCTGCCATCCGTGCCAAAACCGACTCGCAGATAGCTTGCCATCAGTTTGCGCCCATGGAGACGCAACTCATGCCCGGGGTGACCGTTCACCTTGTCTACGGAGAAATGCTTATGCCAGTCGCTGCCCCATGCGGTCCTGTAAAAACGCTTGATCATGAAGGCTAGCGCAAGAATGTGCTGTGGAATGCTTTCCAGCCACTGGTTGTGCGCATCCGAATAGTTGCTGGGGGATGGTGTTAACAGCTTGATGACAGAGCCAAGACTGCGCTCATTGCTGAGCAGGCTGCGTCGGTCCGGTTCCTGCGATCCGGTCGTGCGGAAGCGGGTAGAGTAGTCGCGTTCGAAGATTTGGCGGACCTGGGCGATGTCCTGTTCGAAGTCGCCCACATAGACCGGGCCGGAAATTACAGCACCGGCGATGCACTTGGATATCTCCGACTTGCCGCCACCCGAGACCGTGCTTGGTTTATGGCAGAAGGTGCCTTCGCCGAGGGTGCCGATCAGACGCCAGCTCGGCGCATCGGGATGACGCTCCATATGTACCCTGAAACCACTCGGGTAGATAAAGGTATTTTTTGCCAGAAGCTTGATTTGCCTGCGGGTCTTTTTCGCCTGCCAGGTCACCCTCAGATGATGAATGTTGATCTGTGCGTCCTCGGGCAGGTAGATGATATCCGGGTAGCGTTTGTCAATGGCATAACCTTCCGGCTTGAGCTCAATGGTGTCACCCAGGCGATGGCAGAGGTCGGCAAAGGTATGGGTGTCGACCATGTCACTTGAACGCGACATGTAAATCTCGCCGAGATTGTAGCGCGGGAAGGCCAGTGCGCCGCCGGCGTGCTCTTCCTCGCAACCACCGAAGAGATTGGCCGAGTAGCTGATGTGGGATTTAATCTCTTTTTTGCTGTAGCCGAAATAGTTGTCCGCGATAATGGTCACGATGACACCGCGCATATCACGGCACACCAGTTTAAAGGCATTGCCGTCGTTGTATAAATCATCTTCGTTATTCCAGCACATGCCGTCGCGACGCTGGCGTTCGCTGGCCTCATTCTCATGCGGCAAGCCCAGCGCCTTTTTCTTCAAGCCGACCAGATGCGGGGCGAGAATGATGCAGCCGGTCTGGCCGGTCCAGTGCTCAATATCCAGTGCGGCATCGTTTTCCGGCAGGAAAGGATCGCCGGCGTTACCGAAAATCGATTCGACAAAATCAAGATTGGAGACCAGACCTGCCGGGGCAAACATGCGCACCTCAAGGCTCTTGGCAGGCAACACGCCTTCAACCCCCGGGCGAACAGTCGGGCGCAGCAGCAGCGATACCCAAAGCTCTGCCGTTACCGGCTCTTCACTTGTCGCGGGCAATTCAAGCAGGGCACGGGGTGGATCAAGTGCTTCCTTCAACAAGGCGCCGTATGCGGCAACCGGCACCTCAAGCTTGTCAGCAGGAACCGGAAGGCCGCCGGCAACAATGTGAAACACGCCCTTGGTGGTGCGGCGGTCATTCTTGGGATTGTGCAACACGCCCTGCAACAGTCGGTAGGACTCGACCAGATCGGAGCGAAAATGGTTACCATTCAGCGGCAGCGACATTTCGCGCGCCATGCCGGGTTTGTCCACGATCAGGGTTGTGCCGGGCAGTTCGAACTCTTGATCCACGCCATTTTCGGAGAGATAGGTATTGAGGAAGTTCTGGATGCGCTGATCGGCTGGGCAGCGGTAGGACGACAACAGGCGCCTGAAACGTGCGTAACGCTTGAGCACGCTATCGGCAATCTCCAGATAGGCATAATCGCCCTCGGTCAGGTGACAGGTCGGCAGGCCGAGTGCAGCCAGCTTCAGGTTGATAAGCTGGTGCCACTCATGCGGCGGCGGTGTGCTCTGGTCGTTGTTGTTTGTTACTACAGTTTCAGTCATTTATTACATCCAGTTTTGTGGTCCGTATAGCCGCCTCATAGCATCAATCAGCGATCACACGCACCACAAGAGTTCTACAATAATAGCCTGTTCTGTCGAACCCGGGGCAGGGCCTAACATAGCGCAAACTTTCCGTTCCGGCAGCCCGGGCAGGATAGAAGTATAATATTAATTAGCAATTAAGTTGCCATATGAAATGGGCTATTTATCAACGTTTTTGCCCCTTTCTCCCTTGTTTCGTGGTTAATAAATCAGCAAGCCTGATGATAATAAAGGCAGTGTTTCTAAATCCACCCTCTTCATGTTCTGACATTACAGGAATCGATTTCCAGAGGTGCTGTTATCGACGCCCCGGCCAAGGCGAGCTCTTGTCGCGTTGTTTTTCATCCAGCATGTCGAGATACAGGTTTTCGACCTTTTTTCTCGCCCATTCATTTTTGCGCAGGAAAGTCAGGCTGGATTTCACTGACGGGTTGGTGTTGAAGCATTTGATTCTGACATAGATGCCCAACTCGCCCCAGCCGTAATGCTCAACCAGTTCATTGAGTATCATCTCCAGCTTCATGCCGTGCAGCGGGTTGTTGGGTTGGTTCTGGTTCATCAATCGAGCCTAAGCAAGGCATCCCGATTAGTAAAAGGGAAAGAATTGAAAAGGGTGGAAAGAGGTACCCCCTCAAGCACGCGATGATTTCGAACAGGCAAGCCGGAAATGGTATATAACAGTGTTAGGGTTTGCCCGTTCAGCCCGGGAGGTTCGTTATGAAAATCATGCAGGTATTGATTGTTCTTGTTTTTCCCCTGGTAAGTTTCGCTCCACTTGCTCTGGCCGAATCGGACTCGCCGGCTACCTTTGCACAGGGCGAAAAGCTTGTTCATCAGGTTTGGGGTGATATGAAGTCCGGGAATATTGAGGCCATAGAAAAATATACAGCTCAGGGTTTTCAGTCTGTGCATCAGGATGGTTCCCGTACGCGTGCTCAGGAGCTCAAACTCATAGAAGGGCTGCATCTGGGTGACTATACGCTGAGTGATTTCACAGTTACGCAGACCGGCCCCGTGATTATTGCGAGTTATTTTGTTTCCGTCGCTGAAACGATTGATGGCAAGCGATTGTCATCCGAGCCGAGCCCGAGGCTCAGTATCTTTCTGGATACGGAGAGTGGATGGCAGTGGATTGTGCATGGCAATTTCAAATTATTGAAGGGAGGAAAATAGGGAGGGCGGATGTAAAAAGGCACAGGTTTCCTGTGCCTCCCGATGTCGGTAAAGCGATAAACGGGCAACAATATTTTGAATGACCTTTTTCAATGTCCGGAGCTTTTTGCGGCCCGCTGGGTGAATAGCAGAAGACAGGCAATCATGAAGATGATAAGTGCGGCCGATGCTGAATAGCGACTTAGTTCCAAGCCTCCGGCACTGACCGGTTTATCAAGAAAATCGCCGACTACAGCGCCCAGTGGCCGGGTTAGAATGAAAGCTGCCCAGAAAAGCGTGACCCTTGAGATGCGCGTCCAGAAATAGGCGGCCACCACTAGGCCAAGCAGAAGGGTGAATATGACTGCTCCACCGCTATAGCCAAGTCCAGCAGTATCTGCCGTCCAATCCCCCAGCGCGGTGCCAAGGGTTTGCGAAAACATGATGGTCAGCCAGTAAAAGCCTTCGGCTTTGGGAGAGCTAACACTGCTAACCGAAACTGAGCCGAGTAACCAGTACCAACTGGCCAAAGATGCCATCAGGAGAATGAACAGAAGCGAGCTACCACCCGCGTAGCCGATTCCAAGCGAACGATCGGCGAAATCAGCCAGAGTCGTACCGACCGTTGTGGTTGCTACGATTGTCGTCCAGTAAATAAATGAATGAAAAGCTTTTGCCCTGATCTGTATGACGACTGCAACAAGGAAAATCACTGCGAAGATCGCCGTGCCCACGAGATAACCCAGATGCATGGACATGGACACCGCATCGCCACCGGTTTCGCCAAGGGTTGTGGCGGCGATTTTGATGATCCAGAAGATCAGGGTCAGCTCGGGAACCTTGCTTAAAGCTTCTTCCGTTGTTTTTCCCATGCCTGATCTCCTTGGGGGATTCGAATCGCTTGCCAATCCTGTTGCATGAGTTGCGACTGCCATGGTTCTGGCCTTGCTTTCCTGCACTGGCATTTATTGTGCTTCATCGAAAGTATACTTTTCATCCTGAACTGAACGTGAACTTCGGATATTGAACCCTTGTATCAGGTTGGCTTTTTATGACGCTTTCGTGGTAATTTCCCCTTGTGAAAAAAGAGCAGCGCAAGCGCATTGTGGATCGGCATCGGGATAGCTTGCTAAGGCATGGCTATCACCCCAATGCGCTGTACTGGAGTTCGCGGGAGATTCAGGAGATTCGTTTCGAGGTGCTGGCCGGCATCGGCATCAAAAGCGGGGATTCGGTGCTGGATGTGGGTTGCGGTTTCGGGGATTTCAAAAGGTGGTTCGAGAGGCAGGGCGGGGAGTTGAAATACACCGGTATCGACCTTTCGCCGGACCTGCTGGCCGAAGGCGAGAAACGACATCCGGGAGCGACGTTGCTTTGCGGTGATCTGTTCGATATGGACTTCTCCGAGCAGAGTTTTGATTGGGTAATTCTTTCCGGTGCCCTGAACGAGCAGTTGGGCGACAGCGGTAAATATGCCCGCAGGGTCATCAAGCGCATGGTTGCGCTGTGCCGCAAGGGCGTGGCTTTCAATCTGCTCGATGCACGGCATATCAATGCACACGACCTGCAAAGCCATCAGCCGGAAGAGATGCTGGTCTGGTGCCTTGGCCTATGCCCGGACTGCATGCTGCATGACGATTATCTGAAGAATGATTTCACCATCCATATGCGCCGCATTGGTGCGGTATGACATCTTCACTGCTCAGTGAGCTGAGACCATGATCCGCAAAACCGCGAAACTGGGTTTGAAAGAGCTGATTGCCATGGGTGTCGGCGGCATGATCGGCGGCGGTATTTTTTCGGTTCTCGGTATGGCTGTGGGCATTTCAGGACATGCTGCGCCGCTTGCTTTTGCCCTGGGTGGATTGCTCGCCTTTGTCGCGGGCTATTCGTATGTTCGCCTTGCCCTTGCTTATCATAATGATGGAGCGAGTTTCACCTATCTCGAAATCGCATTTCCCAAACACATCCGGATTGCTGCCATCACCGGCTGGACGGTGATTATCGGTTATGTTGGAACCATTGCCCTGTATGCCTTTACCTTTGGCGCATATGGGGCCGATCTGTTCGGATATGCCGGGTCTGTTCCGGTTCGACATATGCTTTCACTGGCCATTATCCTGATCTTTCTGTTTATTAATCTGCGCGGTGTGAAATTTGCCGGCAACATCGAAGACATTGTTGTTTATGGCAAGATTGTACTACTTTCGGTGCTCGCCCTTGCCGGAGCACATGTCATCCAGCCGGAAAGGTTCTCGCCCTTGCTTGATCATGGCGTTGCATCCGTGTTTATGGCCGGAGCACTTATTTTTGTCGCTTATGAAGGCTTCCAACTGATTACCAATTCGGTGTGTGAAAGCAGGCAACCGGAACGCAATATTCCATTATCGATTTATGGCTCCATCGGCATTGTTTTGCTGATTTATACGGTGCTGGCCATCGTGGCTGTTGGCAGCATGGATGCTGAGATGTTGATTCAGGCGGAGGAATATGCGCTGGCTGTAGCAGCTGGGCCGGTGCTGGGGGAATGGGGGCCGATTCTGGTGGATGTGGCGGCTCTTTTGGCTACAGCTTCGGCCATCAATGCGACCATGTTCGGTGCATCAAGGATGATGGCCGAAATGGCAAAAGAACACGAAATGCCGAGGCCTTTTTCTTTTCGTAACAGGGAGCAGGTGCCATGGGCAGCCGTGTGCACTATTGCGCTTCTATCCCTGATGTTCACCTTGCTTGGTGGATTGGAACTGATTGCAGCTTTCTCCAGCATGACGTTTCTGCTGGTATCGACAGCTGTAGGAGTTGCCAACTTTCGTCTGCGCGGGAAAACCGGGGCGAACGTGCTGCTCGTTGTATCGGGCGTGATGTTGTTAGTCGTTACCATGATGACATTGGTTATTTATTTGATCGAAAATGATTTACCGACCCTGATCTGGATGGGAGCCATCTATCTCACCATCATTGTGGCAGAGACCGGATTTATCGGACGAGCCGGTAAGGCCAAATCCTGATGCACATTGCTTTACGGTGATGCGTTCTTTCAGAGGCTGACTATTCGCCGATATCCTCGTTCCACAGCTCGGGGCTGTTGGCGATAAAGTCATGCATCAGCCGGTAGCACTCGTCATCGTCCAGATTGACCACCTCCACGCCGCGTGAGCGCACATAATCCTCGGGGCCCTTAAAGGTGCGATTCTCGCCCAGTACTATCCTGGGGATGCCATAAAGAAGCGCAGCACCGCTGCACATATCGCAGGGGGAAAGGGTCGAATACAGGGCAGCCTTTTGATAATCGGTGACCTTAAGGCGGCCCGCATTTTCCAGACAATCCATTTCCGCGTGCAATACTGCACTGCCGTTCTGCACCCGCCGGTTGTGCCCGCGCCCGACGATCTTCCCGTCGATCACCAGCACGGATCCGATCGGGATGCCGCCCTCGGCCAGTCCCTTTTTCGCTTCCTCGATGGCTGCCTGTAAAAATACGTCCATATCCCCATCCTTATGAAACCGTGTCAATGCGGGTCTTTATTTGGGCCCCAGCCACTGGATTTTGTACAGGTCGCGGCGGCGATCCAGATAATTGCGCACCGAGCCTTCATTCTGCAGCTTTTTGAGCCTTTCCAGATCAAGGTCGACGATCAGGGTCATCTCGGTGTTCGGCGTGGACTCGGCCATGATGGCATCGTGTGGAAAAGCGAAGTCGGACGGGGAAAACACCGCCGACTGGGCGTACTGGATGACTGCGTTATCCACCATGGGCAGATTGCCGACGCTGCCCGCGATGGCCACATAACACTCATTCTCGATGGCCCGTGCCTGAGCGCAGCAACGCACCCGAAGATAACCGGTTTTGGTGTCCGTCCAGAACGGCACGAACAGAATTTGCACATCCTGCTCGGAGAGCAGCCGGGCCAGTTCGGGAAACTCCACATCGTAACAGATCAGGATGCCGATCCTGCCGAAGTCGGTATTGAAGACCTTCAGGTTGTCGCCGCCCTGCATGATCCATTCGCGTTTTTCGGTCGGCGTCGGATGCAGCTTGTATTGCATCTCCATGGTGCCGTCGCGACGGCACAGATGGGCCACGTTGAACAGGTCGCCATCCTCGATGACTGGCACGGAGCCTGCGATGATATTGATGTTATAGCTGACAGCCAGTTTCGAGATGGCTTCCACAATTTCTGGCGAGTATGCAGCCAGAGCCTTGATGGCATCAAGGGAGGTTTTGTGGTCTTCAAGCCCCATCAAGGGTGCATTGAAGAATTCGGGGAACAGCGCTACATCGCACTGGTATTCCGAGAGAGCATCCACGAAGTACTCAACCTGCTGGATCACTTCATCCACGGATTTAAGCCTGCGCATCTGCCACTGCACGCAGCCAATGCGGGCGGTTGTGCGCGTGCCGCCGAAGAGCGGCGTTTTTTTCGGGTCGTAGTACAGATTGTACCACTGCAACAGCGTTGCAAAGCCCTGCGATGCCTTGTCTTCCGGCAGGTAGGCATCGAGCACCTGTTTGACTTCAAAATCATTGGATAGCTGGAAGGTAAGGATGGGGTCGTAAATCTCCTTCTTTTTCACCCGTTCGATGTACTGCTGCGGGGTAAGCTCGCTGGCGAATTTCTTGTAGTTGGGTATCCGGCCGCCGGCAACAATGGCCTTCAGATTCAGACTCTGGCACAACTCCTTGCGTGCCTCGTACAGACGCCTGCCCAGTCGCATGCCACGATATTCCGGAGAAACGAACACATCGACGCCGTAAAGCACATCGCCTTTGGGGTCGTGCGTAGTGAGGTAGGCATCGCCGGTGATCTCTTCATAGGTGTGCTGGTCGCCGAACTTGTCGTAATCAACGATGACCGCAAATGCAGCGGCTACAACCTTGCCATGATCCTCAATGCAGATCTGCCCTTCCGGAAAGGCGGTCAGCTGTGCGCGGAATTTCTTTATCGGCGGGATGCTGATAAAGCCCGAATAAATTTGCGCCCACATTTCACTGATATCGGCATAGTCTTCCAAGCGCAGATGGCGAAGATTGAGTTTATGTTCGGATTCTTCCGAGGGTGTCTGATCTGTTCCTGTTTGCTCTTCCATGTGGAGCAGGATAACAGAAATCATAGGTGACTCTAAGGAAGCTCTGAATGTATATACATCGGTCGTCCCGGGCTCGGGCTTTGCGTGTCATCGCAGCCATCTTCCGGCAGCAGGGCCGAAACGGGATTTTGTCTTCTGTCCGGGTTTTCTATACTTTATGACAGGAAAAAGGATTCGTCGGTTTCTTATGCCGCGATACATCATTCCGGAGGGACTGAGCTGAGCATGGCGCAAACAAGGGTTACCCGGCGGAGGGTTTTATGATGCTGTTCTGCATTGCCGTGCTGGTCGGGTTTCTGCTGCTGGCCTGGTCGGCGGATCGTTTTGTGGACGGCGCTTCTTCGATTGCCCGCATACTGGGTATTTCCCCGATGATTATCGGCTTGACCATCGTCAGTCTGGGCACCTCCGCCCCTGAAATTGTTGTCGCTGTGCTGGCAGCAATGGACGGCAAATCCGGTTTGGCCATTGGCAACGCATTGGGCTCCAATATTGCCAATATTGGTCTGGTTCTGGGTAGCACAGCACTGATTGCTCCGCTTGCCATCCGCTCGCAGATCATCAGGCGCGAGTTGCCCATTCTGTTTCTTGTTATGCTGCTCGCCCTCGGTCTGATGCTCGACGGTGAACTCAGTCGTATGGATGGGCTTGTGCTTCTGGCCGGTCTGGTGATGCTGTTCTGGTGGCTTATCCTGCTTGGTATGCGCGACAGACAGGATATCTTGCAGGAGGAGTTCTCCGAATCGATTCCTGCCAGCCAGTCCATGCAGAAATCCGTTTTGTGGTTCTTCACCGGCCTGATTGTGCTTGTGCTAGCCTCCCGCCTTGTGGTTTGGGGTGCCGTGCATATTGCTCATGTATTCGGGGTGAGCGATCTGCTGATCGGGCTGACTATTGTGGCTGTCGGCACAAGCCTGCCGGAGTTGATGGCATCCATTGTCAGCGCACTGAAAAACGAAGCGGATATCGCCATTGGCAATGTGATCGGATCCAATATGGTGAATATCCTTGCCGTGCTATGTGTGCCGGCCTTGATTGATCCGCAGGCATTTGATGCTGAAGTGCTGCACCGCGATATGCCGGTGATGTTTGCCTTTACGATGGTATTGTTGCTTGTGGCCTGTGGTTTCCGCGGCCCCGGGCGTATCAACCGGATTGAGGGCGCAGTCCTGCTTTCCGGCTTTTGTGCCTATTTGGTGCTGTTGTATGCAACGAGTTCCTAGCGCCTGTTTTTTTGTGCCTTCGGGGTGCAGGGTTCTGCGCTGATTCAGAAATTGACGGGATGGTGGAATGAACGATATCGAGGTAATTAAGCAGCTTGAAAAGTCGGGCCAGTACAGGGTTATTGAGCGGCTGAATACTCCCGAGCGCTACTGCGAAGGAAAGCCGGTTACGGCGCGCATCGGGATTGCAATTGATGTCGAGGCGACGGGGCTGGATACGTTTCGCGACAAGATCATCGAGCTGGGCTTTGTGGCTTTTGAATACGATGCGAGCAGTGGCGTGATCTACCGCATCCTGCACAGCTATGGCGGTTTTGAAGATCCCGGGGAGCCGTTGAAGGCCATCATTACGCAGATCACCGGCATCACCGATGACATGCTGACCGGCCAGCATCTGGATGACGATGCGATCAACGTCTGGCTGGAGAAGGCCGACCTTATCATTGCCCATAATGCAGCCTTTGACCGTCGTATGCTTGAACGGCGCTTGCCCATATCCTGCAAGGCCAACTGGGCATGCACGATGTTTGATATCGATTGGGCGGATGAGAATGTGTCCAGTCTGAAACTGGATTACATCGCCTACCGCATGGGCTATTTCTTTGAGGGTCACCGGGCCGTGAACGATGCGCAGGCCACTCTTCATTTGTTAACCAGAGGTCTGCCTGAATCGGGAAAACTGGCCATGAGCGATCTGCTGACCCATGCGCGCGACACAAGCCGGCGTTTTTTTGCCGTGCGCGCACCGTTTGAGAAGAAGGACGATTTAAGGGCGCGCGGCTATCGCTGGCTGCCCGATTTTATCTTCAGTGAGAACGGTAAACAGAAGAAGGGCGTGTGGAGCATGGCTGTAGGCGAGGCAGACATAGAA
>CAZQTO010000011.1:0-27333 GCA_964596375.1 uncultured Zetaproteobacteria bacterium
GTCAGCGCTGCAGCACCATCCTGATCGGTCACGTAAGCAGATGCAGGGCGATTCGGTGCAGACTGGGTATAAGAAAATCATCGAGGAAATACGCTGCCAGAATCACCAGCATCGGCGAAAGATCCATGCCGCCGAATACCGGCAGACGGCGGCGAAGCGGGTATAGCAGCGGCTCAGATAACTGGATGATGATGCGCACAATCGGATTGTAGGGATCGGGTGACACCCACGACAGCACTGCACGGGCAATCACCACGATAATCACGGCCGAGAACAGCACATGCAGCAATCCGGCAAGGGCCTGCAAAAAATATCCAACTAGAAACATTCGACCTCCTCGGGCATCAGGGATAAAGATTGAGCGATCATCATGACAACTCGCGCGAGCGTCTGGCCGCAGCGGCAATGGCGCCGCGCACCGCATCGGGCAGCTGCCCCTCGAACATGGCCTCAAGAGCTGCCTGTGTCGTACCACCGGGACTGGTCACCTGCTGGCGCAGAAGCTCGGCACTCTTGCCGCTTTCGGTGAGCATGCGCGCCGCTCCCAGCGCTGTCTGCCCGACCATCTTCTCGCTCAGCTCGCGCGACAGACCCAGCGATTGTCCTGCCGCCTGCATCAGCTCGGCCAGCAGAAAGAAATAGGCAGGGCCACTTCCGGAAACAGCCGTCACCGCATGCATCTGTTGTTCGTCCTCAATCCATGCTGTCTGTCCGGATGCCGCCAGCACATACTCGGCGCGCTCGCAATGCATTTGCCCCGCATGGCTATACAGCACAGACATACCTTCGCCGACCAGACAAGGGGTGTTGGGCATGACGCGCACCACCGCCGCATCATTACCGAGGGTCAAGGCGATATGCTTGGACGAAATGCCGGCCGCAATGCTAATCACGGTCTTCTCGGCTCCAACTTCCCCAAGCTTAAGCAGGACAGCATCGATTTGTTGCGGCTTAACAGCCAGCACCAGCACATCGCTGGCCGACAACACCTCGGCAATATCCGCACATAGCCCGATACCGTACTGCTCCTGCAAAGTCTCCAGACGTGCCTTGCTGATATCCGTTACCCGCACCCGTTCCGCCGCATGTCCGGCAGCAGTCAATCCGGCAATCAGCGCCTCGGCCATATTGCCGCCACCGATAAATCCTATATTGAGATTTTGCATCCTGTTCATCCTTTCATGCCTCTGTCCGGCCTACTCACCGGAAAACTCATGTTTAAGCTGGCTCAAACAATGCGGAACCAAGGCGCACCATATCCGCTCCCTCGGCAATGGCAATGCGATAGTCCCCGCTCATGCCCATACACAGGCTTAAGCCCGGAGTTTCGCAATCCGGCATTCCAGGCAGGGAAGGCGTATCGCTCACGCCAGACTCATGGCCCCTGCTCGAAAGCCCATCCCGCAAGCTGCGCAGCGCGGCAAAACAGGCCCGCGCATCGCCCTCTCTAGGCGCCATGCACATCAGACCGGACAGTTGCAGCTCAGGCAGTTTCTCAAGCTCGCTGATCATAACCGGAACGGCATCGGGCTGCACTCCGTGTTGATGCCCGATATCCGCAATATTCACCTGCACCAGCACCGGAAGACGACGACCGGTCACATGCCCGGCCACAGCACGAGCAGTCTCGATATCCTCAACGCTGTGCCACATGGCTGCATGGCGGGCAATGTATTTGGCTTTATTCTTTTGTAGCGGTCCGATCATATGCCAACGCACGGATGGAAAGCGCAGCGCTCGATCGCGCAAACTCTGTGGCCTGGACTCGGCAAAATCCATCTGCCCTGCATCGATCAAACAGCGCACCGCTTCGTCCGGCGCATACTTGGAAACGGCCAGCAATCTTACATGGGCACTATCCAGTTCGGCACACAGTGCATGCCAACGTTGCAGCAAGGCCTGTTTATTCACCTTCCTCCAGACGCTTCGCAGCCAACACCATGAGGGCGCTGAGCAGCAGATAAAGCACCACGCTCTGACCGAGAAGCAGCGTTACTGTCAAAGGCCCTGCATGAATCATCGCCAGCGCCGCCAGCCCCGAACACAGTGCGATGCCAACAACCGCCACAACAGTCTGCTTCTGCGTAAGCCCCAGATACATCAAGCGATGATGCAGATGATCGCGCCCCACATATGAAACCCATGTCCGCACGCTTGTTACGTCACCGCGATGAATGCGTGCCACAGTCGTATAAATCATGTCAAAAATCATGACGGAAAATATCAACAACGGCGCAGCATAGGCATTGAGAGAGCTTGCATCGGACCATTCGCCCATGACGGCAATACCCGCCATCATCCAGCCCAGATAGATGCTTCCCGTATCGCCCAGAAATGCGCGCGCCGTGCGAACATAGCGCGCGTTGTCCGGCAGGAAGCCGAGCGAAGAACCGGCCACGGCAAGGCACAATAATAACATGTATAGCTGAGCTGTTGACGCAGCAAGCAGCCCCATCAGCAGACAGACCGCCGCTGCCAGCGCTGCAGCCAGACCATTGATACCATCAAGAAAATTAAAAGCATTGGCAATGCCGATAATCCACACCGCCGTAATCAGATACTCCAGAAAAAAGCCAAGAGTAATGCCCCAGTCAGGGCCCAACAGGCTGATAAGATGCCCATCCAGCCCGAATTCAAGCACCAGGCCGGATTGAAAAAGAATGCCGATCGCGATCAGTTGCCCAGCCAGCTTGATAGGTGCTGACAGACCCCTCACATCATCCCACATGGACAAGGCCGCAACCAATGCTCCGGAAATACAAATGGCCTTCAGCTCAACGGAATAATTGAAATTGAGTAACAGGGTGATGTTCACCGAAAGAAACACCGCCAGGCCACCGATACGTGGCGTTGCTTGCCGGTGAACCCGTCGTGCATCGGGAATATCCACAGCTCCCAAGCGATTCGCCAACCAGATAACCGCTGGCATAAAGGCATAGGTCAGCAGGAATGCAGCGATGAGTAATTTCATGCTCTGCAGCACCAGTCCCAATCCGTACCAGGGCAAGCTCAGCAGGCCGCCAACAACAAAGGCTGCCAAACGCACGTTCAACTTATCAATATTCACAGACAAACAGCCATCGCTTTACGCATCCGATCCTCTTCCGCATCACTCATATCAGCTAACACCGGCAAGGAAACACATTGCTCCCGGGCAAGCTCAGCTCCCGGGCAGGCCTGCCCCATCAGGCGGGACAGCGGCATCGCCACTGGATGGGCGGCAGTCACGCCATGGGCGCGAAAAGCCTCAATCACCTGAGCGGCATTTTCAACCCGCACGATATAGCGATAATGATTACCGGAAGCCTCCCGGCTCACCAGTTGGATATCCTTACCCTGTAAGTAATCGTCATATCTGGCTGCCAAAGCGCGACGGTGGCCCATCTCCACGGGCGCACTGTCCAGCCTGCATGTTGCCAGCGCGGCATGCACATCCGACATCTGATGATTGCCTGCATAGGGCAAAGACACATCGGCTGCATCCGCATTACGCATCAGGCAAACCTGCTCGACAATATGGGCCTGACTGCTTAACACCATGCCGCCGTAGGCACCGCCCCATGGCTTGGTGACATAGAATGAAGCTATGCTGATATCACCAAAGCTACCGATATCATGTTCTCCAATGCTACCGCCCGCCGCCTGCGCAATGTCCTCAATCACCGGACAAGGCCAGTCCTGTGCAACCAGCGGTTCGATCATGCCAAAGGGATGATTGAGAATGACGGCATCCAGTGTCGGGGCCAATGTTTCGGCCTGTGCGCTATCCAGACGCAGGTCTGTCGTACAATCCATAAATACGGGCTCAGCATTACAGGCGCGTACCGCATGCAACACGGCCCTGCAGGCATAGGCCGGGATTCCGACCCGGCGAACAGGGTGGTCTACAGAGAGGGCAAACAAGGCAAGCATCAGCGCACTGGTTCCGCTATCCACTGCGGCGGCATATGCTCTGCCGGTCAGGGCTGCAACGCGCCCCTCCAGTGCCACGCTGACCGGGCCGCGGGCGGTATGCCCGCTCTGCACAACACTATTTACAGCAGGCGCACTATCGACACCGAATACCGGCCTTGAATGGGGAATCATCATTGACTGACCAGAACAGCGATCAGAGACGCACACGGATCGGAACAAAGGCCTCCGCCGAGGATAGTTTGGCCTGCACACCACGAAAATGAACCGTAGCCAAGGCAATCTCAACGATGTTCAGTCCATGAATATTGGTTCGCTCAACCTGCGAAGCATGCGCATTCAGGGCCTCCAGTTTTTGCCGCAAGGTGTTATGAATGTCCATGAAGACATGCGGATCGAAATTCAGCGTGGTGGGTGTTTCATAAGCCAGCACATTGGGCACATAGCGCGTTGCCGAATAGGCCGCGCGAGCCAGTGCACGATGATCCTGATGCGTGTCTTCATGAAAATTAACCAGCACCGTGGATGGCTCCACTTCCTCCACCTGCTTCTCCAGTGCATGAATCAGCTCGGTACACACCGTTAATTCAGTATCTTCAAAGCCACCCCAGCGCACCTCTTTCACACCCAGAATGCGCGCCGATGCCTCCTGCTCCCGCCTGCGCTCGGCAGCATCACCGCCATAGGCGCCATCGGTTGCGACAAAAAGATATACCTCTGCGCCACGCTTGGCATATTCGGCAAGCGAACCACCACAGCCAATTTCAATATCGTCGGGGTGCGCAGCCAGAGCCAGAACCTTATTCATACCGTTTTGTCTCCCATGTTTCTTACCAGCCTTGCAGTATCAGGACCAACATTGAGCAGCATATCCAGAATCGACAGATGCGAGGCAAATTCGCCGTGCAACTGGGCATATGCAGGTGCTTCCACGGCCTGAAAATACAATGATATACCCCTGCTGGCAAATACATCCCTGTCGAGATACACGCGCCCTTCCTGACCGGACAGATAGGCATCAGCCTTAAGCGCATCACAGAGCTCGAGCAGGCGCCCGGTCGGATCCGTATTCTCCACACCAAGATCGGATGCCATATACAAAGGCGCTGTGCAGCCCAGAAATCCTCCGACCACACGAATCAGCGCGGCATTCAAATCACGCAGCAAATCATGCGGCTGGTGCATCACTTCCCGAAGCTCCGGCCAATAAGATTCGAGATACGGCGCCCTGGCATAAGCCTGTTCAATACTGATGCTCAACTTGCGTGGCCAGCGCCGGTCGGCAATGCCCACTTCACGGATGGTCTGCGGATAACGGTAATTCACCGGCACAGTCATCCACTGCACGCCATGTGCGGTCTTGATGCGATTGCGATTCTGCCATTCGTTTTTCTCGTACTGCACGGTATCGAGCAAGAGCATCGCATCGGAGATCATCCATTTATGGAAAAACCCCGCCCATGGCAAAAAATTAGGCTGATGGATGGCCAGCAACATGCTTACTTCACGCGCAGCAGGAAGGGATTGGCGATCATATTGCCAATCGGCTGTGAGGGAATATCAATACGCACCACTTGCTCTCCCGGATCCAGATGTACTGCCTCGTGCAACAAACCGTCAGCGTGGATCTCCACTTGTCGGTGCACCCTGCCATTGATGATAAGGCGGGCCAGCACAGGTGCGTCCAATTGAACCTTCCCATCGAGTGCAAGATGAAGCTTGATGTCCGGCGACACAACAGCCTCGTCTCCGGGTAGCAGGCGCCGCCCTTTTGCATCCTCAAGGTATAGACTGCGGACCCTGAAATCCTTGCCCGGCGGCGCCCGCCAGGCTACTGCATGGCCGGCAAGCAGGGCCTTCAGCACGCCTTGCGGAGAACGCTCTGCAGCCCAGACATCCATCGGGAAATTGCCAAGATATTCGTCCGACTGCCCCTCCTCGTGATAATCACCGCAAGACACGGCCCAGATCGGCGCGGGATGGATGCCCAGCATGTACTCGATCATATAGTTGTCCCACAGGCCACCGGGAACGACATTGGTGTCCGTATCGCCATACACAGCTGCAAATGCCTGCGCAGTCGGATCTTTGAATACCTTCTCGCTATACGGCGGTGTATCAAGCTGTATCCCGAAAGGACCGGGACGGACTCCCGACAGGGTCCCCGGATGCGTCCAGATGGTAAACAGCCCCTGCTCCTTTGCCCTGGTAATAAAATCGATGTCCGCATCCATCTCTGGTTCCTGACTCATCCACATGACCAGAAAAACGATGAAGCCGGCAAACAGCAAAACAGCTATAGCCTCCTGCCGCTTTCGAACCAGCACAAAAATCACGATAACCGCCACCACCCACCAGATGGACATAGATAGGGAAAACGGGCCGTTCGCATGGCGCAGATCAAAGCTCGGCAGAGCCTGTACCTGTTCGCTCTTCTCCTCTCCCAGTGTGATGATATGGCGCTCGGCATCCACTAGGGAAAGATCGTGAGGGGGAAAACCAACCCATGTATAACCGGGCGTGGATTCCGTTCCGGCCATGAAAATCATCTCGGGATGCTGCTCACGCATGGCGGCAAGATCGCTAAAGAATTTATCCACGCCGGTCACATACAGCGATGGATGCTGAATGGCAAAACCGACAATCTGCGGTATCGGTTCCAGACCGAGACGAATGCTGTAGCGGTCATGTTCGGTAAAGACCAGCACGTCAATGCCGCGCTTTTTGGCAAGCTCAGCCAGGGTGGCGAAATCATGTGCTCCATCGGAGTGATTGCTGCGCACATCGATCAGCACACGTAGCGGCGCTGTCGGATTGGCGGCCTTGGCGATGGCTACAGCATCTCCGGCCAACAAGGCGCATGCAAAGAGCAGGGCAACCATCAGGCGCTGTGTCATCATATGTCCCCTCATGCGGATAGCTCTCCTTGTCCGGGCCTTAAAGCACCATACAGCAGCAACAGATCATCGAGCATTTTTTGCAGGGAATACGACTGTGCACGCTGCCGACAGGCGGCGGGCACTGATTCACCCCAGTGGGTGAGCAGTGCCGCTGCTACCGTCGGCGCATCGTCGGCATCCAACACCACACCACAATCCTGCGTCACCAACTCGCGCAGCCCGCAGACATCCGCCACCACACAGGGAAGCCCTGCCGCAAAGGCCTCGACCACAGCACGCCCCATGCCTTCATTATGCGACAAAAGGGCAAACACACGAGCCTCGGCCAGATAGGGGACCGGGTCACTCCAGCCGGCAAAATGTACATTGGACGAAAGCCCCATCTCCCTGCACATATCCTCCAGCCTGACTCGCTCCTCACCGTCACCGACTATCGCCAGACGTGCGTCGGGGCACTTTTGCTTAACTTCGGCCCAGGCGCAAATCAACCGGTCCATACCCTTGATCGGCGCCAGCCGGCCGACACTGACAGCATCCCATGAGCGCTCATCACCGTTCGCGCTGCGCCACGCATCCACCTGCTCAGCCAGGCCGGCCACATCCACGCCACTGGGAATCACGCGCCATTGCGAGGCGCGGCCGATACCCAAAGCCAGATGATCATCCCGTTCAGCTGCCGTCAAAGCCACCAAGGCATCACAGTTTGCGGCCAGACGCCGCTCAATGGTGATAAAAGCCGCCGTCATAAGCCAAGCGAAATAGCCATGAAAGATGTGTCCGTGCGGCGTGTGCACAACAGCCGCCTGGCCACCTTTAGCGGCAAGCCTGCCCAGCGCCCCGGCTTTGGATGTGTGTGTATGCACAATATCAAAACCGCGTGCCACGAGTTGCTTTATTTCGCGATAGGCACTGATGTCATGCAAACCGGGGCTGCGTTTCATCGAGGCAATCACCACTGCCTCTCCTCCCGCTTCGGCAAAGCTGAGCATACGTCCTTCCAATTGCCCGCGCTCGATACTGCTCATCTTCGATTCCTCGCTGGGTCCGAAGGCAAGGGTCACCTGATGCCCGGCCTGCTGCTGGCCGATGGCGCAAAGGATTGTATTCACTGCCGAACCACCACCATCCATGCGGGTAATCAGGTGCAGAATCCGCATTACAGCGCCATCATTTCTTTCATCGCCAACGACATTCGCGATGCAACCATTTGCCAACGCATTTCGCGCTCTACCCAATCACGGCCAGCACGACCCATCCTTATAGCCGCATCAGGCTCATTGAGCATCGAACCCAGAACCTTTTCGACCATATCTACATCTTCAGGAGGCACCAACACACCGGTTTTGCCATCGCGCACGGCATCAGATACACCACCAGAATCCCCGGCAATAACCGGCAACCCTGCTGCACTTGCTTCTAGAAAAGAAATCCCGAACCCCTCGATGATATCCAGCCGGCCTGGTATTTCCCGGCTCAGCATAATAAATATATCACTTTCAGCATAAACATCAGGCAGTTCTGAATCCGGCACAAAACCCATGAATTCTACAAATTCCTGGATGCCCAATTCATCAGTCAACTGCTTTAAGGCACTCATCTCTTGCCCCCTGCCTACGATTCGATAGATGATAGGTGTACCCTTGCCGATGAGTTGTGCCACGGCTCTTAACACAACATCGTGGCCTTTATGCTTGTCCAGTCGGGCTACCGTCAACAGGCGAGGCGGTGAAAACAGTTTTATTTTCTTCACAGGCCTGAATTGCGCCGTATCCACACCGTTGTTTATAACTTGAACAGGAACATGACCCAACCCAATCTGAGACAATAATCCTGCTGAATAGCGGCTAACGGGGAAAAGGCCAGTTGCTCGACCCAAAGCCCGGTTCTTCAACGGACGAAACGCCATCTTTATACACCGACGCCATGAGCTTCTGTCATCGAGAATCTCTGAAGCATGTACACTGACGAAATAGGCTGGATGCTTGCCCCTGTGCAATAAATAACTGATCACTGCAGTCGGCCATGTGGTATGAAGCACAGCCTCAAAATTATTCTGTCGTAAAAGTCTTGCTAGTTTCCAAACCATAAGTAGATATGGAGTACGCACGGTCAAAAAAGGTTGTTTATTATCCTGCTCCCCCCCCTTGCCCGAGGCCAACACTGTTACTGTGTGGTTCAAAGACAGGGCTCTCGCCAACTGCAAGCCATAAGTGGCTATCCCGCCATTTTTTGGCGGATAATCTGTCGCGACAATCAATAGCCTCAATCAGCCTCTCCATAGAGCCACCACCATGAGTCACCGATCGCTTGTAACTGCTGATTGCTCAATGTACTACCTGCCAGCCATTGCTGCATTTCGGTTTGCTTATAGTAATTGGTAATCGGCGCTGAAAGCCGGTCATACCAGTCTGTCAGACTGACGTGATAGCCATGGCCTGCATATTCAGCCACCCTCATAGGCGCCTTCTCCTCCACTATTCTGCCAATCAACGGCAAGGTTGACAGCAGTTTATATGCATTAATTACTAACCCGTAATCAATAAGGTTGCATAGCCATGCCATTCGATGGATGTTTTTGTTCGAAAGTCTTTGGGCAACCATTCGCAGCGCCTCAAGCATCACCTTGCGAGGCATATATGCATATAACCAGATAAAAAAACTACCCTTCGGCTTTAGGTAAGCTGGCAACAGATGATAGGCTTTTTCAGGTTCCGGCAGATGATGCAATACACCTAGACTGTAAATGAAATCAAATAAATTATTATTAAAAGGAAGGCGATAGACATCCGCCTGCACAATATGAACGTGCGGATACTCTTCGTTATTCTGAAAGGCTGCATCAACGGCCTGTGAGAGATCCACACCGATCACTTCAGCGCCCAACTGCGATGCCCCTCTAATATGGCGCCCAGCACCACATCCAACATCCAACCCCAGCTTGCCTAAAAAGAACCCATCAGAAAGGGGCTTGATAAAATCTGAAAAATTATCGCAGGCATAATTGTCAAACTCGATCCATTCATATCCGAAACGGGACTGTGTCTGCCGTTTTTTTTGAAGCGCCTGGTCTACCCCGCCCATCTGGACATCCTTGAATCTGGAACCATATTGGCGAAAAAAATCGGGGTACTGTTGCCACAGATCATGTTGCATTTCGCCCGTCAGCATCCTCGGAACACCTGCGATAAGGGGGTAAGTGCTATCACAACCATCACATAGCAGCATGCCTGCCATCACCTCATCACTACTAGCCTCGAACACATCCAGAGTCAGATTAGCTTTACACAAAGGACAACAAAGCCATCGCATAAGTTTCTTTTCCAAGACAACTCCCTATCAATCACCTACAAGCATAGTATTATCATAACTCTTCAATTTGGCACACCAACTAAACACACGAGTATTCAGCAAGACAATAACAACTCCTAGCATTTACGGCGAAATATGCCTCGGATAGCCATTAACGCAGCTGCGCCTACCCACTACCCACCGGAATCGACTACCCTCCGGAGATCTCCCCGCTTTTGAAGGAAAGTGAAAATTGCCGCGACACTAAACGTCGAACCTCCGCCATCCATGCGGGTAATCAGATGCAGGATACGCAAGCTCAAACAACCTCTCCAACGGCTGCCAAAAACGCCTGGTCATGGCTTTGCCATGAGAAATGGTCGGCCATGTGTGCACGCAGACGAGAAGCTCGTTCGGCATGGACGGCTGACTGGCGGAACAGGGCAAGCATGGCTTCAGCCAAAGCCTCCGGTGATACAGCCTCGGCCACACGGTTGTCGGGGTTGGATGAGGCCACCTCGACATTGCCTCCGACCGGGGTAGCCACTACCGGCAGGCCACAGGCATTGGCCTCAAGGGTGACCAGGCCAAACCCTTCCAGCGAACGTGTCGGAAGCATAAAGGCATCAGCTGCCTGCATGCGGCGCACCACATCCTCTTCAGGCAGGAAGCCGGCAAATTCGATGATGTCGTGCACCTTCAACTGATGTGCCAGCCACTTGAGCGGCTCGAGCAAAGCGCCGCTACCCATCACGCACCAGCGCACACCCGGCATGTCATGGCGCACGATTGCCGCCGCCTGAACCAGCATATCGACACCGGTGCGCGGCACCAGGTTGCGCAATGTGACCACCGTAGGTCCCTGCCAACCGAGTTCACTGCGAATCTTGGCCCTTTGTTTCTCACTAAGCATCGGTGGCAAATCCACCCCGCCCGGAGCCAGCGCAACGCGCTCATCTGAAATCCCGAAACAGCCCCCAAGCTCACTGCGCATATGCCTGCTTAACATCAGAACACGGGTGGCACTGCGATAGATACCGCCTTCGAGATAGCGCATGGCTGCGGTAATCATGCGGTGCTTGATGCCCCAGTCGAGCCCATGCCGGGTGGCATATTCCTGATAGGCGAAAGAGTGGCAGACCTGCAAGCGCGGCAAGCGACAACCGGCGCGTAGCAAAGCCCACATGACAAAAGGCTGCTCAGCTATGACTGCATCGAAACCTGCACCATGCTCACGCCACCAGATGCTGGCCTCGCGCTTTAACTGCAACAGGCCAGGCAGCCCCTTATCACCGCTAAAGGGCAGCCGGTATTCACTAACACCCTTTCCCAGATCAATCAGCAGGGGCGCATCCGGCCGCGGCTGGCGGGTCAGCACTGTCAGTTCATATCCACTTTGCATCAGGGCACGCACATGATGCATAAGCATGCGCTCAGCACCGCCAATCACCTGCTCTGCCGATACATCGGCAACCAGTAGAATCCTCATTGTCCGGCGCTCACAGTCCGCACCTCATGTCAGTACCCATCCGCGCTGCGTCATCCATTTGTCGAGCAATAGCAAAGCCCACAACACATCCGATCTGTCGCTGCCTGCAGCATGCTGCTGCTGCATGCGTTGCACATATTCAGGCCGCACCAGCCCGCCCAGCGGCTTACCGCTGCACAGACGCTGCACCTCATCGTCAAGCGGCCCGCGCAGCCAATGCTTGACCGGCGCCATAAAGCCCTGCTTCGGCCGATCCACCACATCCACAGGCAGGCGACTGCGGGCAATATCCTTAAGCATCAATTTAAGCCCCTCGCGCCACGGCGGACCGCCTACTTTTTCACCTGCCGGCAGGGCCATGGCCGCAGCCAGCAAGCGCGTATCAAGAAACGGGGCGCGCAACTCCAAGGCATGCGCCATGCTCATGCGATCGCCGACAGCGAGCAAATCATCGGGCAGGTAGGTGAGTACATCGTAGGACATCGCCCCCTGCACCGGCCCGTATGTATGCAGCAATCCTTCAAGCCCGTCGTATGCCGAAACGGCATGCGGCCATGCCAGCTCACGCTGCTCGACAGGCAGGGAGAATATCTCCTCCCACGATTCCGCCGCCGAGCTGATCCAGCTTTGATAAGCAGCATGTGCCGGCATATCCAGGCCTTCAAGCAGACGACGCAGGCGACCGCGCAGATTGCGACTGCTGGTCCCATCACCCATAGCCTGTACTGCCCCCAGCACAAGTTGCCGGCCGGGAATGCGGCCCAGGCGTTCATGCCATGCCATGCCAAGATAACGTGGATAACCGCCGAACAATTCATCGCCACCGACACCGGACAAGGCCACATCGACAAATGCCTTGGCCTCACGGGCAATCAGCCAGGTCGGCAGGGCTGCTGCATTGGCCACAGGCTGATCGAAAGCCTCAGCCAGTTGATGCAGGGTTTCATGCGCCTCGGCATGCACCTCCAGCACGCGATGCTCACTACCGATATGCGCCGCCACCTTTGCCGCATACATGCTCTCATCATAATCCGGCGCACCGTCGGCAAAACGCACCGAGAAGGTATGCAGGGTATCGGGCAACTGGCGCGCCAGGGATTCGGCGATCAGTGATGAATCGATGCCGCCGGAAAGAAAAACCCCCATCGGCTTATCCGAAACCGTACGCGACAAGAAGACCTCATCCAGCAGCCCGCCCATGCCTCTCGCATCAGCATCCGGTTCTGCAAAGGTTTCCGGCGGCGGCAGAAAGAAATAACGCGCCAGTTGCAAAGCGCCTCCCGGCTGCATACGGGCATAGCATCCGGGGGGTAGCTGACGAACCTCGCAATACATGGTGCGCGGCGCCTCCACCCGCATGCGGGTCAGCACATCATAAATCGCCTGCACATCCGGTGTCAGGCTCCAGTCGCCCTTCTCAAAGGCGGAGAGCGAAGATACAAATCCTGCCCTTCCCCCCTGCTCGCATATGAACAGCGGCTTTTCTCCGAATGCATCTCGGGCTGCCAGCAGCACCTGCTGACGTGCATCCCAGAGAACAATAGCAAACATGCCGTTAAGCAGTGAAAACATCCCCACACCGAAACGGCGGTAAAGATGCGGAAGGATTTCGGTATCGCTGTCGCTGGTGAAACTTACCCCGTCAGATTCAAGCTGTGTGCGCAACTCGCGGTAGTTGTAGATGCAACCGTTAAACACCACCGTGACCTCATCGCGGGTCATCGGCTGGCGCCCACGCCCGTCCGGCCCGATAATGGAAAGGCGGTGGTGAATGGCGGAGAAAACACCATCGTCGAATTCCCCGCGGTCGTCCGGCCCGCGTCGCGCCACGGCAGTAGCCATGCGTGCCAACTCTCCCTCACGGGAAGCCCCGCAAATCGCTACAAACCCGCACATCTAAAGACTATCTCCAATCCCGAATCCATACGCCATCATCAAGTCTTCTCCGCCCCGTTCTTGCGGCAAAGCATGCCCAGATTGGTGGTTGTCAAAAACCGGCCGGGTAAAATGTCGAGTAGCGGATCAAGCACGATCAGCAAGCCGGATAAAAATCGCAAACGATCGAAAAACGGGCTGCCGAAAATCATCGGCCCGCGAACCTTTCTCACCACAGGGATACCGGCCTGCTCGAACCACGCTTTCCATACCTTAAAGGGATGCACCGAGACATGCCCGAAACCGACAGCGGCCGCCAGTGGGGGGGCCGACACCTCGTCCTGCCCCTTCCAGTAGAATTTCTTGAATCCCCCCCCGCTCAACGCATCCAGTCCGTATCCGACCAGTTCGGGAAGGTTGTGCGGATTGGGCGTGGTGACCATCGCATAGCCGTCTGGCTTGAGCACACGCGCCATCTCCCTGAGTGCGAGAGTGGGATCCGGCAGATGCTCAACCACTTCCGAAGATAGAATAATATCCACGCTTGCATCGGCAAAGGGTAAATTGAAGATATCGCCGCTGAGAAAACGAAGCGGTTGCAGTTTGCGCTCGCTCACCCGCCATGCGCTTCGATCCGCGCCCATAGCCGCTTCCTTCTGATTCAGATCGAGTCCGAACCATTCAACACCCTTAAAGCGCACGCAACGATCAGCCACTTCGAACAGGTTCGTGCCGGGGCCGCAACCCAGATCAATCACCCGCACACCCTGCGTATCCGGACGTGCGGACAGCAGGCGCTCGACCGTTCGCCCGAGCATCATCTGGCGCAACTTCCAGAAATAAAAAATATGCGTCCATGAACGGGCAAAAAATTTTTCATCCTCAGCCCATGATCGCTTCGCCTTTTTCTCTTTCTTCGCCGCATCACTCATCGACTATTCCTCTTGTTTCGCTTTCTCGGCTATCCAGCCGACCAGAAAACCCCATGCATAACAAGCCTCACAAATGACCCACACCCACTTACCCTGCAACAAACTGCCCAACATACGCAGCGGGAAGCGCAGCACGCGTCGCCACAAAGGGACCTGCTCGGTAAATTCGCCATGCTCGGCAGGGGTTTCAATCACCCACTCCGGCGAATGGATATTGGCATAGGCTGCCTGCCTGCCATTGCGATAAAACTGGGTGAGCAGTTTCTTCCACGTTTCCGGCGGCAAATGGTGATAGATAATTCCCGGAAGAATCACGACCCGGCTACCGGCGTCGCGAAATACCTTGCGCAAATATGGATCCAGACCGCGCGGAATCTGTTCATTCTCCCCGCCTACTTGCCGGAACAGTGCGGCGCGCATGATCAGACATGGATGTTCGGCCAAATCGGAATCGACCATCTCTTTGACAGGCTCCCAGCTACGGCGAGGCAGCTGCCGCATGACTCTTTTGACGAACGGGGTTGCCCATTCCGGCACGGTATTGTTACCACCAGCCATGCCAATATCGGGATGCTGATTCATCGCATCTACGAGTTTGCTGAATGTGTTCGGGTCAGGAAGTGATGAGTCATCATCCAATGTCAGGATGTATTCTCCTTTCGCAAGATCGGCAGAAATATTGATCCCGCGCCCTTGTCGGCGATCACCTTTGAGTACAATCAACTCGAAGTCCTGCATTTCCTGCGCGGAAAGAGATGCCATCAAGTTGTTAAAATAGCCTCCGCGATCGGCATCGGCTGTCGGAATAATAACTGATATGAGGGGCTCCCCATCCGCCTGAACATGCCAGCAAAAACCATTTGCCGCTTCATCATTGCGAAAACGCACCCAGCTTCGCGAGGCGTCCACCTGTTTCCACTCGGCTTTTGCAAACAGACCCTGAAAGTCCCGTGCCATATTAACTCCTGTACCAACTGACAAACATGCCCACATCTCTCACTGATGGCCTCATCGGGTTTGAAATCGACATCCTGTATCAACCTGGGAAATCCACATACGCCTCAGACAAATCACGCTCAACAAACTCAATCATCCATCCAGACCCGGAACCACATTTCCAGAATAACAATGCTCCAAATGCGGTGCCCAAGATCAAAGGATCCGCTACGGTGCATTTCAAGTAGCTTCAGGGCCCGATCTGGACGAACCACACCGCGCGAGGCAAAGCTCTCGGATGAAAATATTTCATTGACTCTCTCTTCCATTTCGCCGCGCAACCACTGGGCAACCGGAATGGTGAATCCCTGCTTCCTGGGCTCCAGCAACTTGGATGGAAGGTAGCGCTCCGCCACCTTACGCAACAACCATTTACCATGCCCATGTCTGAAGCGGATCTCATCAGGCAAGCTCAATGCAAACTCAAGCAAATGATGATCAAGCAGCGGCACCCTTACCTCAAGCCCATGCGCCATGCTCATCCTATCAACCTTGAACAGCACATCTTCGGGTAAATAGTTCATCAGGTCGCTCACGGCGAAACGATTGGCTCCAACATGGCTGTTCAAAGTTGTAATCATTCCCGCTAGCGGCTCAACTCGTTTGTCTGGAAACATTTCCGGCTCAAGCAACCAGTGACAAAATGCCGCTGGAGCAGTAATGCGGCGCAAATAACGGGCATCAGCATTGTGACTTATATCGTAAAGAAGTCGCTGCGTTTTTCCCGCCAGCCCGTCACGGTAGGCCCACTGCCAACCGGGAAATGGCAACGTTGGTAACAACCGTGGCAAGGTCATCGCCCGCCTTGTCCACTCATAACCAAGAAACGGCTCATCGCCGCCATCGCCGGAGAAGACTACCTTTACCGCTTTACGCGCCTGCTGTGAAACAAGGAAAGTGGGCAGCATTGAGTTATCAAACAGCGGCTGTTCCATATGACGCAACAGCAGGGGAAGCGCGTCAAACAAGGCCGGCGTCGCCAGATGTTCATGATGTGTGCTACCGATATGACTGGAAGCCAGACGGGCGTAGCCACGTTCATCACCGCCACCCTCAAAACCGATCGTGAAGGTTTTGATCGGCCTATCCAGATGACGTGCTGCAATGGCCGCGACCAAAGATGAATCGACGCCACCAGAGAGGAAAGCCCCCACCTCAACATCAGCAAGCAGATGGGCTTCCACACATCTATTGAGCCGCTCATCCAAGGCATCAATGGCTGACGACTCGGTGATGCCCATGTTACGTTGTATTTTCGTTGAGACCTGCCAGTAAGGTGAAACCGTGACCTGTTCACCTTGCAGAACAAGCTTGTGTGCCGGAGGCAGCATCAATACAGATTCAAACATCGTCTGCGGAGAAGGAACATAACCCAGCGTCAGATAGCTTTCGACCATCGCAAGGTTTGCATGCTTTTCTACGCCGCCGGGCACCAATAAGGACCCTATAGCCGAAGCAAAAAACAAACCCCGCTCACACTGGCTGTAGTAAAGCGGTTTGATGCCGATGCGGTCCCGGACAAGCAAGAGCCTGTCTTTCTGCTCATCCCAGATGGCAAAAGCGAACATTCCCTCAAGGCGTTCGACAACAGACTCGCCCCACACCCGATAACCATGCAGCAATACTTCCGTATCGCTATGTCCTTTGAAGTGGCAACCGACATCGACAAGCTCATTCCTTAGTGCCGGAGCGTTATAAATCTCCCCATTGTAGACCAGATGCAAATACTCCAGATGCATGGGCTGCGCGCCAGCATCGGAGAGATCAAGAATACTTAGCCGGGTATGGGCCAGGCCCGCCCCATGCTCACGCTGCCCATTGTGCCATACACCCCGCGCATCCGGACCGCGGTGTGCAATCTTCTCCGCCATGGCATGCAGCAGCGACAAATCCCCCTTGCCAACAAAACCTGCAATGCCGCACATGGCCTAACAGACCTCATCGTAGAGCTGAAGAACCTCATCTGCTGCACGCTGCCAACTAAAGGCTTTGGCCCGGACCACACCCGCCTGACGCAACCGTTTATTTTGAGATGCGTCAGACAGCAAAGATGAGATTGCAGCCGCAATCTCATCTTCATTGTAGGGGTCTACCTGCACACCCACATCACCTGCCACTTCCGGGCATGAACTGATACTTGAGGTAATCACCGGCACCCCTGCCGCCATGGATTCCAGTATAGGAAGACCAAAACCCTCATAGAGGCTCGGATAAAGTGAGAGTTCAGCACAGTGAAGCAAGATAGGAAGATCTGAATCCGCTACAGAACCCAGGAAGTGAACATAGCCCGCCATTGGGCCAAGCAGTTTCCGGATTTCCTCTTCAGGCCCCACAACAGCAACAGGGATATCTGGCGCAACACGGTGTGCAGCACGAATGGTGCGTTCCAGGTTTTTTCTCGGTTCAGGTGTACCGACGAGAAAAAGCATATAAGGTCGATCCAGCCTGTAGCGCGCCAACACTCCTTGCTGTTCAGACAGGGAAGCATCTACAAAGAAATGTGACTCCACCCCTTCATGAATAACCCTCACCCGCTCTTCAGGCACGCCCATCAACTCCACCAGATCGCGTTTGGTACTCTCCGAAACAGCAATAACTGCATCTGCCCGTGTTAAGGATGCAGGGAGTTCTTTCAAATAACCACGTTCATTCAGTTTGAGATCAAAGAATAACTCCGGATGGCGCAGGTAGGTGAGATCGTGCACCGTCAGCACACATTTTGCTCTTTTCACAGCAGGCAACACAAAATGCATGCCATGAAAAACGTCAATATCGCCTGCCCAGTTCTCAACGGGTGGCCATGAAAAAGTGTCCCATAAGGCCTGCATCACTCGCCGAGGAGCATGCAGTGTGGATATGGAAACATGCTTCAACGCAGGATTCCATTCCTCCACTTCTTCGCGAAAGCGGTTGGAAAACAGAATATATTCGTTCCCCTTACCCTGCTTAAACATGGCCGAAGCAAGCCCCCGTATATAACGGGCAATACCACCATGGGCGCGCGCCGCATAATAACTATCAATGGCAATACGCATCGTTAGCGAGCCACCTGCCGCATCAAAGACATCGTCTGATCCGCCGCTTTCTGCCAGGTGTAATCCCGCGGAAGGCGCTGAACAGGAGCTGCCGGGCATGACTGCAGCAAGTCTGTCATCGCGGCGCTTATAGCCTCGACGTCGCCCGGATCGGCATAAAGAGCGGCAGCGCCTAGCACCTCGCGCAGCACCGGAATGTCCGAAACCAACACCCGAGTCCCGCAATGCAGCGCCTCCAAGGGCGGTAAACCGAAACCTTCATAGTCAGAAAGGTAGCATACCCCCTGTGCAGCGGCGTAGAGAACAGGTAAATCCTGCTGTGGAATATATCCCAGACGATGCAGCCAGCCACAAGCCTCCCCTTCCCGAATCAGGGGATCGAAACAATCACTTCCGAAGCCCTTATTGCCGGCAAGCACTAATTCGACATCCACCGCGCCGCGCTGATACATACGCTGAAAGGCTTCGAGCATGGTCCCAATGTTTTTACGCAACTCGAGCGCCCCGACATAAAGAAGAAAGGGTTTTTCCAGTTTGTAACGATGGCAAAAATCCTGCACAACAGCCTGAGACGACTCTTCGAACTCGACGCCAGGCGCCTCATGAATGACCCTTACCTTGTCGACATGGGAGGGCCAGACATCGGCGATTTCATCAGCTGTAAAACGACTGACTGCAATGAGTGCATCCGAGCGCGACACCACCTCCTCCATTCGCCGTTTTCGCTGATCTGCGACGCCCTCGGGAAACCATTCCGGATGACGAATAAATGACAGGTCATGCACTGTGCAAATGAGTGGCGTGCCCAGCACATAAGGGGGGAAAAAATTCGGTTCGAAAAACAAATCGATATCACCTACTGTTCGCTCTATAGGCAACAAATTGAGCCGCCAACAGTACTCCAGCAGCCTGGTTGGAATCCGACTCCAAATAATATTTGATCCAGAGGGGAGATCGGGGAGGAAACGAAAAACTGTCTCGTTTTCCGGCCTGCGGTATCCCGCATACATAAGAAAATCCGCTTCCCCGCCGGCAAGCAATTTCACAAGCAAATGACGCGTATACTGGCTGACGCCAGCAAGGTTTATCGCGCCGGCAAGGCTTCTAACATCGACACCAACCCGCATCCTATTCATCCTTTTCCAGCACTATCGGCCACAGGATGAATCATGGCTTTTCGGCCACGATGTATATCTCCCCTCCGTTGTAATGGCGAAGAACAATTAATCGCAATAGAAGCAATCGCAGCAAATCCACGATGGCATGCACTGGCCGTTTCCAGTTGGGACGCAAACGTGTTGCCGGATCAACACCTGCATCCACAATGCTAAATCCGTTGGACTCCAGCAATGAAGTAATGGCAGAGATAGGCCATGGCCGAATGTGGGTTGGATCAGACCAGAACTCACCCACCCCAGGCAGCCAATTCGGATTGGGTGTAAGAATCACTACCCGGCCACCCGGCTCCAATGCCCGGTAGACACCATCAATCATCTTGTACACATCAGCGTTTGATAGATGTTCAATCAAATGCCCGATAAACACCCCGCCCCATCCTCCGTCACGCTGTTTCCCGAGGAATGTGAGAACATCCGACAACTCAACCTTGAGTCCATGTTGCCGACACACATCAACCAGAGCAGGATCACTCTCAACCCCTACCGCATCCAATTGATGCTCCACCATAAGCCTAAGAACCTCTCCCCGCCCACAGCCCAGATCCAAAATCGGAAACCCCGATTTGAAGTGGCTTATAAAAGGCTCCCTGGCGCGGCGTAGCTGCTCTTCCTCTGGAAAAAAATGGGGTTGATAGGTCGGTTCAGGCATCTGCAACCTCCTTGAAAATTGCAGCATATGCATTGCGCGCTGCCTGCGCAGATCGCGCCCAGTTCATGGCGGTCGCATGGGCCAGGCCGGCTTTGGTCAAGCGTTCGCGCAGGGGAGGCTCGTAAAGCACCCGGGCAATCCCTTGGGCGATCTCATCCACTTCATCGGGGTTAATCAAAAGCGCGGCTCCACCTGTGGTCTCCGGCAAGGAGGACACATTAGACACAACCGCGGGAGTACCACAGGCCATTGCCTCCACTGGAGGTGAACACCACCCCTCGTAGTAGCTTGGCAAGACAAAACACTCCGCACCACCATAGATGTCAACCAAATCCTGCGAATGGGGATCAACCCATCCCATGAGATGGACATAATCGCTTACACCATGAGACTCAATTTGCTGGCGCAATTGATCCCAGGCACTATCCGGGCGACCAACCAGACAGAGGTCGAGATTCCCGTCGGCCTGCTGATGCAGTTTCAACCAGGCATGGAATACCCCCATCACATTCTTATGAATGCCGATGGCGCCAACAAACAAGATGTAAGGCCGTTGCAAATTGAAACGTGTTTTCAGTGATGCTGCGAGTAATTCCTTTTCGACCGGTGGCCGGAATATCGGATCAACCCCATGGGGAATCACATGAATTCGTGCCGGATCAATCCCCATCACATGCTCCAGATCGTCCGCAGTAGCCTGCGAAACAGCAGAATAATAAGCCGCACCATCAAGGCCCTTACACAGCACCTTATGAAGCGCTTTGACCCTATTGGCTGGAAGTTTTTCTGGAATCACTTCTGCAACAATTCCGCGCACGGTTATCATCACTTTGGCCTGCTTTGCAGGGGGGGCATAAATACTGGTCGCATGAAAAAGATCAACATCTCCCATCATCCACTCAATCGTCGGCCACCCTAAATAGGTCCAACCCCAATCAAACAGGCTGAATGGCGCACGCCAGTGATGAATCACAGATTGCAGGTGATTGGCAAACATTCCATCAACAGGTGACTGCTTATCTCGAGAGATACTTAACATGGAATAATCATAGTCCCTATCCTGTAACAGCTCCTGATAGAGATTAAATGTGGTACGATAGTCAGCGCCGCGACTATAAATGAGCGGAACCGTATCCAGTCCAATCTTCATTACACCAGCTACCTTTGCATCTGATGATTATTCAACAAGATCAATACAAGCTTTCATCATTTATCCTGCCCCTTGTTCCTGCTGAATCCATTTACCCAAAGTCAACATAGCATAGAGGTCTTGTCGATCTCTTTGATGCGAATCATCCCAGCTGCGCTGCATATCATTTATATCCATCACACCTTCAAACACCGAAAGATCAACCTCAGCCCAGACTTTTTTCAAGCCTTTTTCCAACCAATAATTTAGCGGTACAACAAAACCCTGCTTGGGTCGATTCAACAAGCCACTTGGCAGCAATGGCGCGGTTACATCACGCAAAATTATTTTTCCCTCGACAGCTCTGGGGCTAACCAGCCATTTAGCAGGCAAAGCCAAAGCAAACTCTACTAAATGGTGATCCAGCAAAGGGACTCGAACCTCCAGGCCATGCGCCATACTCATGCGGTCCACTTTGGTGAGCATATCATCTGCCAGTGAGGTTGATAAATCCATCCATAACGAACGATGAACCGGGTGCGTATACTTACATGTTACCAAAGCTTGTTGTGCAATCGTGCGCAGCCATGCCTCCCCCTGCTCGGCCCTCTTCATGCCAAACATACGCAGTCGCTGTTCCAGCGTGGTAATCTGGCGTTCCTGGACATACCGTTCCGGTTCATCAAGGGCTGCCATCTCCAGCATTTCGGGCAGTGAACGACGCCGTCCGGACCGCCAGGGTGGCAATTGTCTCAATATCGATGCCAGCACAGAAGGAAAAGGCAAAGAAGCCTTCAGTGCCGCAACCCTGTAGCGCCCTGTATAACCGCCAAAGACTTCATCACCGCCATCCCCGGAAAGCATCACTTTGGCAATCTTTCGACCTGCAGCACATACAGCGTATGTCGGCATTGCAGAACAATCGGCAAAGGGTTCATCCAGGAATGCGAAGGCTTTTCTATAAAGCGACTCGTGTTCTATATCCAAATCTACAGTTTGATGCTCAGTGCCCAGATGTCGCGCCACTTCCCACGCAATTGCAGATTCATCGACATCACTATTAGGAAACGCAGCGCATACCGTTGATAATGGCTGCTTACGACAAGCCAGCGCTGTGATTAAGGAGGAGTCCACACCTCCGGAAAGAAAGGATGCAACTGGCACATCTGAAACGAGATGTTTATTTACACTTTCTTCCAGCAAGCCTTCAAGCACCCCGACAGCGTCTTTATAACGGGTTGGGACATCGACTCTTTCGGGACTCCAGTATAGCCGGCTGCGCATTCTTCCAGCCTCAAAGACAATGCTCTCTGCCGGCCTGACTTTCATTACATGTTGATAAATGGTTTTTGGCGTCGGCACATACCCAAAAGCCATATATCCATAAACAGCCAGCTCATCATGGGTTTTTTCAATCAGGTCTGATGCCATTAAAGCGGTAAGCTCGGAGGCAAAGACTATATTCTGATGATGATGGCTATAATAAAGCGGTTTAATCCCGAAGCGATCCCGAACCAGCATCAGCTTCTTCTTTCGCGCATCCCAAAGTGCAATAGCAAACATCCCGTCAAGATGCTCAGGAAACCGCTCTCCATATTCTTCATAAAGATGAACAATAACCTCGGAATCGGATTCACTGCGGAAGCTGTGCCCCTGTTCCTTTAACTTGATACGCAGCTCTTTAAAATTATAAATCTCGCCATTCACACTGATCCAGACTGAGCCATCCTCATTACTCATCGGCTGGCGCCCTGCATCACTCAAATCAATAATTGCCAGCCGCACATGACCAAAAGCCACGCCATCGTCTGCATAGTAGCCTTCGCCATCAGGTCCGCGATGCCGCATCGCAGCGCACATGCGTTTGCATCGTCCATTCAATTCCGAAGATGAATACCGGGAAGAAACAATACCCGCGACGCCGCACATCAGCCTAAATCACTCTTGTCTCAAGAAGAGGGAATACTTGAGCAAATATCCTGTCAGGACGTAAAAAGCGCATTGATTCATTGATTGCGGCAATGTTTGATGAGGTTGTTGCGATACAGCTTGGTTCGTAGAGCAATCGTTCATACCCCTCATCCTAAAGAATCTGCTCAACCAGCCTGCTTCTGGTACCCATTGATAAAACCAATAGCTTCACAAGAAGCTTGCCTCCATGTTCGATCCCTTGTTACATCATCCTTGTTCCCAGGAAATCTGACATTTTATTATAGAGAACAAACATCATACATAAAGTTTCTGCGTTATAAAATCGATGGTTTGCTGTGCCTCTCTGCGCCAGGAGCGCTCCTGCAAAACATAATGATAGGCACGTTCAATCCGGGATATCTCTATCGTCGATGGGGAACAAAGCAATGCCTGGACGGCTGCCGCCATCGCTGCTGCATCCTCCGGGGGAACAATCCATGCCTTATCTTCCAATACACCATAACTCGATGTCTGCGGAAGATCGGTGATGATAACAGGCACTTTCGCTGCCAAAGCCTCCCACAGCTTGGTAACAAAACACCCATTCTGTAAAGCGATTCGACGCTTCAACAGAGGGATCATAAAAATGTCTGCAGCCGCAAACCATGTCGGCATCTGTTCATATGGATGGGCACCCATAAAATGAACTGATGCCTGCAGCCCTTCCTCCTGTACCCATTGCTCCGACCTGACCCGCTCTGCACCATCACCAACAAGAAGCAATTGCAGATCAGGAATTGCAAGCTTTGCGATAGCAAGCGAACGGATCAAGGTGGACAGATCATGGTGGGGATGAAAACTTCCCGCAAACAGCAGATAACGGGCATCCATATCCAGATGCAATGCCTCCCTGGCCTCCCGCTTACCAAGCTTGCCAAACATGTCACCGTTGACGCCAAGCTCCTGAACAGTAACCCGATCTTCCGGCACGCCGTAATGTCGAATCACATTAGCGGCATTGCCTTGTGTGCTGGATATGATCCCGGTCGCGTTGCCAAACAGTAACTGCTGCCTCTTTTCCATACGCTCAAGCGCTTCCCCGGCCGGGTTAGACATAGCCAGTTCATCCAGGGCCCACCCATTTAATTCCACGAAATAGGGAAGTTTCAACCAACGACAGCAATGAACGATGAGCAATGGATCCGCCAACTCCCGCATGTAGAGAATGTCGAACTTCTTCCTGTAGTGCTGCCTGATAAGACGCAGACAGCATTCAACCATGAAGAAGAATCGCCGCAGCTCGTCAAATCCCCAGAATCGGACCCAGTGATGCTTGATACCGGCCCATCGACTGATCGGCTGCAGTGGCTTTGGCAAAAAAAGATCAACCTCGTGGCCGAGAAGGGCCATGTTCTCGGCAATTTCCCGCGTGTGGATCAAGCAGGCATTGGGAACATCCAACTCAATAAGTGCCAGATAAGCAATGCGCATCAATCACACTTCCGCAGGATGAGAATGCTCCAGGCGGGGAAATTCCTGATGACCGGCAGATGTGAACAGATTTTATGCGCTATTCCGGTTTCCATAAGCTTCTTCAACCATCCACCCGGCAACCACGCATCAGGTAATTGATAGAAAAGACCCTCACGCTTTAGCAATTCAAATCCGTGTTGCCCCAACATCTTTTCCAGTTCATTTATCGCCATAAATTTATGCTCAAACCATGGGATCGAACTCCCTGAAAATTCACGGTAATGCTCCCTTTCATCGCAATAGATCGGGCTACCTTGCCTGCGCATTTCCTCCCGCGCTTTCAACGTGACCGATGGAACTGAAACTATCCAGCGCCCATCACGTCCCAACACGCGTCGCACTTCATCCATCACAGTTCCCATTTCCGGAACATGCTCCAGCATTTCCATACTTATCACGGTATCAAAACAGGCATCCGGAAAGGGAAGTATGTTGGCATCACCAAGGCATACTCGAATCCCTTTCCTGGCAGCCAGGCGTAATCGCGCCGGATTCATATCCAGACCGATGCCTCCCATGCCCAGCGTGTCGAGCAGGAATCCCTCGGCGCAACCCAAATCGAGCAGCTTACCCTGCCCATGCACTCTACGTACCCACCAAGCCATCCGATTCAGCAGGACAGCAGGCCAACTTCCCTCGCCATACCGTCCGACATCAGGACGGCCCAATGCATCAATCTGAGTCATCATCCTTTCGCCATCCGCAATACTTCCCCTACAAACACCCTTTCTCTTGCCCACATAAGGCCTCCCCAGACTATGGCAAACACCAAGCCGGAAACCCAACCCCAATGAGCGATTGAATCGCTGAACATCAGGATAAACCCGTAAGTGGTGATGCCGGCAACCAGCCCTGGAAACGCTCCGGCAAACAACTCCAGCAAAACTGGCCGCAAGCTGATTCCCAAATCACGCCGTACCAGCCAGAGATGCAGCAGCAAGCTAAGCATATATACCGCCGTCAACACCCATGCGGCTCCCACAATGCCGAAAAAAAGCACGCTCGGAATGATGCCCACAGAAAAAATAATAAACTCAATCCATTTCATCCTGTACATCGCGCGAGTACGCCCCCTGGCCAATAGCACTGGGCCGAATACCGTCGCGCATCCCCGCAGCCAACCCATCAGCAGCAAGACAACAAACACAGGAACAGCGTGTAGCCACTGCTTGCCAACCGCCAGTTCAATCACCGCTTCCGGCAGCAAAGCCGCACCAATGGTTAATGGCGTAAGTACAGCTGCAGTCAGATGGGCATGCCGGTGAATTACCCGCAGCATTCGTGTGACATCAGATTGAATGCCTGCATAGGCCGGGAACATCACCTGATTGGACAGACTGACAATACTATTCGTAAAATACCCTGCCAGCATGAAGGCCACTGAATAATATCCCAGCGCATCCATTCCCAACAGGCGGCCAACAACAGCATCGTCCAGATTGGTCATCGCATAAATCAGAACGCCAGAACCCAGCAAATAACCACCATAGGCCCAAAGCTTTCGTGCAGCATCCATGGAAAAACATAAATGTGGTCTGTAATCGTGAACTGCATAGGAAACAATCACGGCAAAGACATGCCCCGCCAAAAGACCGTACACCAATGCGGATGCCCCCCATCCCAGCCACCATGCCAATCCAATCGCCACAATCATTTGCATGCCTTCATGCGCAAGGGTTATCGGCAGAAGCAGGTTGAAAGACAAACCCCGCTGTAAAAGTGGCGCCCCCATACTGGCCAGGCCCTGAACCAGCGGAATGAACGCGGCAATATACAACAATCCCGTCAGTTCGGGATGGGAGTAGAAATTAGCCAGCCATGGTGCCGCTATCCAGCAGATCGCAGCGAGTAAAATCCCCCGCATCCAGCCAACATGCCATGCCGTATCAAGGAATTCCTCATCCAGATCACGTTTCTGTATAACCGCCGATGAAATCCCCACATCGGAAAGAGCCACGATACCGCCGATGAAGACTGTGACCAGCGCGAAAAGACCGAAATCTTCCGGCAGCAGCAGTCTTGCCAGGATGGTGAGGCGAACGAATCCGATGACCCTGGCACATAAGAATCCCGCAACAGACCAAGAACCCGCTCGAAAAACACTCTTGGCCAAGATCATTGTATCAACCCGCTCTCCTCTCTGCCCTGCGCATTTAAGGTGTTTCCTCTTGGCCCTGGCAAAAATCATACGTCTTTCAGGGACTCAGGTATTCCCGAAGTATAGCGCGGCGAACGCCTATTCTTCCAGTTGCCGGGATCATCTTTCAAAATTGAACAGGTTGAGGTGTTAAATCGGGGGCAGAGAATAATAAAAAAGGCCCACCGGAGCTTATAGCTCAACGATGGGCCTTGCGATTAAATTCCTGGCGACGTCCTACTCTCCCATAGGGAACCCCACAGTACCATTGGCGCTAGAGAGCTTAGCTTCTGAGTTCGGGATGGGATCAGGCGTTTCCTCTCTGCCATAGTCACCAGGAAACTGGTAACAAGCAGGAAATTTGATGAT
>CAZQTO010000012.1:0-26702 GCA_964596375.1 uncultured Zetaproteobacteria bacterium
GGGCGGATGCGGTGCTCATCAATACTGCTATCGCTGAGGCCAGAGATGAGTGCATGATGGCAGGCGCCATGCGTGATGCAGTCCGGGCCGGTCGCGCTGCCTTTCTTGCCGGTCGCATGCCCAAGCGCGCCTTTGCTTCGGCCAGCTCACCGACCGAAGGCTATATCTGGGACTAATATACTAATTCACGGAGAACATTGAGCTCACAGAGAAAGGGCATGTTTCTCTTGATCCTCTCTGTGTTGAGAAAAGGGAATTTATATGACTGAACTGAAGAATGATTTGTTTCTGCGCGCTTGCCTGCGCGAAGATGTTGAGCGCACACCGGTGTGGATGATGCGCCAAGCCGGGCGTTATCTGGCCGAGTACCGGGCAACGCGCGCCAGGGCCGGTGGTTTTCTGAACCTGTGCCGTTCACCGGAGCTGTGCAGCGAGGTGACGCTGCAGCCGATTGATATTCTTGATGCAGATGCGGCCATCCTGTTCTCCGATATTCTGGTGGTACCCGAAGCGATGGGTATGGAGCTGACCTTCGGTGTGGGCGAAGGGCCGAAGTTTCCCGATCCGATCACCTGCCGTGCCGATGTCGAGAAGTTGCCGATTCCAGATCCGATGGTCGAACTCAAGTATGTCATGGATGCGGTGAGCACGATTCGCAGAGACCTGAATGGCCGTGTGCCGCTGATCGGTTTTGCCGGTTCTCCGTGGACCCTGGCCACCTATATGGTCGAGGGCGGAGGCTCGAAGAATTTTTCCAAGGTGAAGGCCATGGCCTTCAATGATCCGGCGAGCATGCACCTGCTGCTGGAGAAGCTGGCTGACAGCGTGGCGGCCTATCTCAATGGCCAGATTGCCAGCGGGGCGCAGGCCGTACAGATATTTGATACCTGGGGCGGCATCCTGACCACCCGCGATTACAACGAGTTTTCGCTGCAATATATGAAGAGGATCGTTGATCAGTTGACGCGGAGCAATGAAGGGCGGCGTGTGCCTGTGATTCTGTACACCAAGGGTGGCATGGGCTGGCTGGAGGCGATTGCCGATACCGGCTGCGATGTGGTGGGGCTGGATTGGTCCATCGATATCGACGTGGCGAAGGCGCGCATTGGCGACCGTGTTGCACTGCAGGGTAATATGGATCCGACTATGCTGTATGCAAAGCCTGAGCGTATTCGTGCCGAGGTGAAGGATATTCTGGCCCGCTTTGGTCACGGCAACGGGCATGTGTTCAATCTCGGTCACGGTATTACGCCGGATGTGCCGCCTGAGCATGCGATTGAATTCTTCAAGGCCGTGCGCGAAGAATCTGTTCGCTTTCATGGGTGATGGCTTTCATGGATGATCAAGCACAGTTGAACGGCGCAATCCTGAATCGGCAGAGCCGACAGGCAGAGGCAGGAGATGTCGATGAACGGCAGAAATGATTCCCACAATATGGCGCTGTTTTGCGATTTCGAGAATGTTGCGCTCGGCGTACGCGATGTGAAGTTGTCCGCCTTCGATATTCAGAGAGTGCTGGAGCGTCTGTTGCTCAAGGGCAATATCGTAGTCAAGAAGGCCTATTGCGACTGGGCGCGCTACAAGGAATTCAAAGCGCCGATGCATGAGGCTGCGTTTGAATTGATAGAAATTCCGCATGTGCGGCAGAGCGGCAAGAATTCTGCCGATATCCGTATGGTCGTGGATGCGCTCGACCTGTGCTACACCAAGGCGCATGTCGATACATTTGTGATTATTTCCGGGGACTCGGATTTTTCGCCGCTGGTCTCCAAGCTCAGAGAGAACAACAAGCTGGTTATTGGTGTGGGTGTGAAGCAGTCCACCTCCGATCTGCTTATCGCCAACTGCGATGAGTTCATCTACTACGACGATCTGGTGCGCGATTCCGAGAAGCAGGGCAAGTCGCGTCGCCGCCGCTCATCCGGCAGGGCCAAGACCAAGACAACGGTTACCGAAAGCGGCGATGTGTCTGCCGATGAGGCGACCCTGCGGCAGGAGGGCATCGATCTGGTGCTGGAGACGGTCGAGGATCTGTTCAAGGAGCGCGGCGAGGAGGACAAGGTCTGGGGCTCGATGGTCAAGCAGACATTAAAGCGTCGCAAGCCGGGCTTCTCCGAGGGCTATCACGGCTTCAGCAGTTTCGGTCAGATGCTTGAAGAAGCTGAAAAGCGAGGTTTGCTGACGCTGGAGAAGGATGAGAAATCCGGCGGCTATATCATCAAGAGCTTCGCCCACGAGGAGTGATTCGGGAGAGCCTGACTCCCTTACCAAAGAGAATACTTATTTATCTTTTAATAGGGCACTGAGTCCCGCAAAAGCCTTGTAGGTTGAAGACTCGTCCTCGTTAGGGCGTAGCGGTCCGCGCGCATCGGCCTCAAGGAATCGCTGATGTTCATTGTCATGGCAGTACACACACAACAGTTCCCAGTTGCTGCCGTCCGGCGGATTGTTGCTGTGGTTGTGATCTTTATGGTGCACCGTGAGTTCGCGCAGCTTTTTGCCGGTAAAGTCACGACCACAGCGCCCGCATACCCAGGGGAACAATTTGAGTGCCTGCTCGCGATAGCCCTCATCCCCACTTCTTCCTGAAACCATATCAGCCTCCTCGTCTTGAGTATCAGCTGTGCAAACCGGAATGACGAAGCAGTGCGTCTACCGATGGCTGGCGACCCCGAAAAGATTCGAATGCCTGCATGATGTCCCTGCTTCCGCCCACCGAAAGAATTTCCTGCCTGAAACGCCGTGCCGTTTCTGCTGACGTGATGCCTTCCTCCTCGAAGGCGGCAAAGACATCGGCAGACAATACCTCGGCCCACTTGTAGGCATAATATCCCGCCGCATAGCCGCCGGCAAAAATATGCGAAAAACTGTTCTGGAAACGGTTGAAGGCCGGAGGTTTGAGAACGGCAACCATTTCGCGCACATGATCAAGCAGCTGCTGCACACTTTGCCCCTGAGCCGGTTGATAGCGGCTGTGCAAATCCAGATCGAACAGCGCAAGCTCAATCTGTCGCAGCATTTGCATGCCGGACTGAAAGTTTTTTGCCGACAACATGCGCCGGAACAGATCGTCCGGAATTTTTTCACCGCTTATATAATGCCGCGCGAACATATCCACCACCTCGCGTTGCCAGCAGAAATTTTCCATGAACTGACTGGGCAATTCCACGGCATCCCAGGGCACACCACGAATGCCGGACACACCCAGTTCATCAACCTCGGTCAACATATGGTGCAGGCCGTGGCCGAATTCGTGAAACAGGGTGGTTACCTCGTCGTGCGTCCACAGGGCGGGTTTATCACCGATCGGTGCATCGAAATTGCACACCAGATATGCCACCGGCAATTGCAGGCTTCCATCAGCACGTCGCCAACGCACAATGCATTCATCCATCCAGGCACCGCCGCGCTTGTGTGAGCGGGCATAGGGATCGAGGTAAAAAGCAGCCAGCTTTTCCCCGCTGCTATCGAGGATTTCATAGAAGCGCACGGTCGCATGCCATTTGGGGGCCTCGGCTTCACGGATATGTATGCCATAGAGTTTTTCCACCAGCGTGAACATGCCGCTTAATACGGCGGCTTCCGGAAAGTATGGCTTCAGTTCTTCCTGGGAAATGTCATAAAGGCTTTTGCGCAATTTCTCCGATGCATAGGGGATATCCCAGGCCTGGAGTTCATGCATGCCAAGCTGCGTGCTGGAGAACTCCCGCAGTTCGGCCAGCTCACGAGCGGCATGCGCCCTGCTTTTTTCCGTCAGCTCGAGTAAAAACGCCCTGACGGCTTCCACCGATGGTGCCATCTTCCGGGCCAGCGATACCTCTGCGTAGTTGGCAAAGCCAAGCAGATCGGCGGACTCCTGACGCAGGGAAAGAAGCTCATCAATCACCGGCGTATTATCCAACGTTCCGCTGGATGCGCGTGTCACATAGGCGGTGTACATCTTTTTCCGCAACTCCCGCTTGTCGGCGTACTGCATGAACGGTATGTATGACGGAGCATCGAGGGTAATCAGCCAGCCAGCCACATGCTTTTGCTTTGCCCTTTGGTTTGCCGCATCACGCACCGAGTCCGGCAGTCCGGCAATGTCATCCTCGTTGCTAAGATGCAATTCAAAGGCTTGCGTGGCATCAAGAACGTGCTGTTCAAATGTGGTGGCAAGTTCGGAAGAGCGCATGGCAATGGCTTTGAAACGTGCCTTTGCCTTGCCGGTAAGCTCTGCCCCGGACAAACGAAAGTCGCGCAGCGCATGCTTTAAGACCTGCTGTTGCTCATGAGTCATCGCCGTGTAGGTGTCGCTATCGTGCAGCCTTTGCATCGCGGCATAGAGCGCTTCGTTCTGCGCCAGTTCCGTTTGCCATTCGGCCATCATGGCGACACCCTGTTGATAAACTGGGCGCATGGCATCGCTGTCACAAACCGCATTGAGATGACCAACAGGACCCCAGACGCGGGACAGCTGCTCATCCATGGTTTCCAGCGGCTGCATCAGGGATGCCCAAGCGGGTTCTTTTTCGCTTAAAAGCCCGGCAACCTCCTGGCGGCCTTCTTTCAGCATCTGTTCCAGCGCCGGTAGCACATGCTCCGGCCGGATGTCTTCAAAATGCGGCAGGGGTTCCGAGAGGGCCTGGATAAGGGGGTTGGAGCTTGGCTTTCTATTCATGATGCGAACCGTGCTGGCTAATCGCCCGGCTGGCAACAAAGAAAAACGGCGGAGTGCCTGAAGCTCCGCCGTTTGCCATGATATTGAGGATAGACCCCATGAAAAATGATTTTTTCTACTTCTGCTGGAGCCGAAGATACAGGCCGTTCATGTCAGTGATGTGACACAGGTCTCACTCCGCACAGCGCAACCGGAAGCATGATGTTATCTCTTTGCAGCCTCGGCAGCATAAAGGCGAGCCAGTATCTCGCGCCCGCCGGCATCAAGAACCTCATCGGCAAGGGCTGTACCCATCGCCCCGGCCTGACCTCTCGGGCCGGAGACTTCACGTCGAATGATGTGCGATCCATCGACCTCTCCAACCAGCCCCTTCAAATGCATGTTGTCGCCATCAAGCGTGGCGAAGGCTGCGATAGGAACCTGGCATCCGCCTTCCAGTCTGGCCAGGAAGGCCCGCTCGGCACGGGTGCGATCCACGGTGTCTTTGTCGTTCATCCGGCCGACCAGCGCATTGATTGCCGCATCGCTATCGCGTGTCTGAATGCCCAGCGTTCCCTGTGCCACTGCAGGTAAGAGCATGTCGGTGCTGATAAAGTCGTGCATCTGATCAGCCATCCCCATGCGTCGGACACCGGCAGCCGCAAGAATGACGGCATCCACCTCCTGCCCCAGTTTTGACAGGCGTGTCTGGATATTGCCGCGAATGGAAACAAACTCGAAATTCGGGAAAGCTTCGCGCAGTTGGGCAATGCGCCGCAGAGAGGAAGTGCCGATGCGTGCCGTAGACGGTAAGGTATCAAGGGGGCCGCCACTGATGGTTGCCACAGCATCGCGCGGGTCTTCACGCAGTGGATGGGCGCATATGCCGGTTCCGGCCGGCAGTTCGGTCGGCACATCTTTCATCGAATGCACTGCAACATCAGCCCGGCCATCAAGCAGGGCCTCATCAATCTCCTTGGTGAACAGCCCCTTGCCACCCACCTGCGCCAACGGTACATCCAGGATTTTATCGCCGCGTGTAACGATCTTGACCAGTTCGGTGCTGACCGAGGGATCAAGTCGCTTGAGTTCGGCGGAAACATGCTCTGCCTGCCAAAGCGCCAGCGGCGAACGACGTGTCGCAATCTTAATGTGCATCAGAGCTTCCTCCTGTGGCGGCATGAAGGGGCGATGCCTGCCACGATATTCGTGGAATCGAAAATTGAGCGGGAAAACTAGCGGCGCAGCGGACACAATACAAAGCCGCTTTGCGAGTGCTTAATATTATTGGCCTTTTTCATGGCCATTCAGCTCAATTGGCGATCAATCTCACTGTCTGACGGTTCATTTCAATCATCCGACCCTGAACTGTTCTTCCCCAGCAGTTCGGCCAGGGTTTCGAGCAGCACTCCTGAATGCAGCGGCTTGCTCAACGAGGCAAAGCCCTGCAAGCCCTCAACGCCGCGCAGAACATGCTCCCGGTCATAGCCGGTGGTAAAGATGGCCGGAATATCCGGACGAACTTCCCGCATCCTGTGTGCAGCATCCACACCGCCCATGCGCGGCATGACCACATCAAGAATAACCGCAGCATAAGCATCCGGCTGTTTGCAGAACTGCTCTACGGCATCGACACCATCGCTGGCGACATCCACAACAAAGCCATCGATGTTTAACATTTCACTGATTGTTTCACGCACAATGGATTCATCATCGGCTACAAGCAGGCGCTCTCCGTTCCCACGCCATGCATTCGAATCATCGGGCATGGGATAGGCCTGGTGTTTGTCCGATAAGGGGAAGAAAAGCCGGAATATCGAGCCGCGACCGGACTCGCTTTCAACCTCAATGATGCCCTTATGACTCTGCATGGCGCCGAAGACCATGGAAAGACCGAGGCCTGAACCTTCGCCGACGCCCTTGGTGGTGAAGAAGGGTTCAAAGATGCGCTCGATCTTTTCACTGTCCATGCCGCAGCCATTGTCCTCAATGCTGAGCAAGGCATAGGCTGCGGACGTAACGTCCTGGTGCTGGGAGATGAATGCCGCATCGGGCACAAAGCGGCGCAAATCAAGGCGGATCTTCGGCTCACTGACACCGTGCAGCGCATCGCGAGCATTACCCAGCAGGTTCATTAGTATCTGTTGTACCTGTGTGGCATCACATTCAACCCAAAGTGGTTCTGCGGCAACGTCGGCCAGGCAAGTGATATCTTCCGGCACAGCAATACGCGACAGCTTGTAGGCTTCCTTGATGAAGGATGTGAGGTCGAGTGTTTTGAGCTGTATCGCGTCCTTGCGGGCAAAGGCCAGTAATTGCTTGATCATATCTGCGGCGCGGAAGCTCAGTTTTTCGACCCGGGTCAGTTTTTGCGTGATCTCCGGCTGATCCTTGGCAGCCTTACGTGCCATATAGAGATTGCCGACCATGCCGGCCAGCATGTTATTGAAATCATGCGCAATGCCACCGACCAGTATGCCCAGAGACTCCATCTTTTGTGCCTGTATCAGTTGCATTTCCACTTTCTGTTGTTCGCTGATGTCCTCATGCACGCCGACATAATGCGTGATCCGGCCGCCGGCATCGAGCAGTGGCACAATCGATACCGTGGCAAGATACAGGGAGCCGTCCTTTTTGCGGTCGGTCATGCGCCCCTTCCATACCTTGCCTTGAGAGAGATGCTTCCAGAGAGCCTGATAGAATTCAGCCGGGTGTTTCCCGCTTTTCAGCAGGCGCGGGTTTTGCCCGATAGCCTCTTCGGCCGAATAACCGCTGATGCGCGTGAAGGCACTGTTGACGTACTCAATGACGCCGTGGGCATCGGTAATAATCACACTTTCATTCATGTTTTCCACAGCCTGACTCAGTTGCTGCTGGCGCATGGTTTCACGACCGAGCTGTTCAATCATGGCATCGAAGGCATCACCGATTTGTGCCAGCTCATCGCTGCCCTGCAATCCGGCGCGAGCCGAGAAGTTTCCTTTGCTGGCTTGATTGGCTGCAGCAATCAGGCGGTTCATGCGGTGAGTGATGGCATAGCGCATTGCCAGCCAGACAAGAAAGGCTACGCCAAGAACCAGGATGGCAAACAGACTCACCCATCGCTCAATACGATATCTGGCGGCCTGCTTGGTAAGGGCCAGATCGAATTTGCCGATCAGTTCCCCGAAGTTTTGCGAGCGAAGCGCGCCTTGCTCGGGAGGGTATGCTATTAAATAATGAGCCCAGACCGTCATGCCGTCCTCGCTGACGTACACATGGTTGCGTATTCCCTGTTTGTGGTGCTGCAACAGGGGGGTCAGATCGGGCCTCCCCAGCGCATCGGCTTTTTGGCCTATCCAGCCCAGTCTTGAGGCGGCCAGAATGTGCCCATCCGGACGGGTTAGCAGGATATACTGCATGCCCGGTTCGCTGCCGAAGTCACTTAATTCCGCAGCTATATTCTTTTTCTCGCCATTTAGCAGGAGGGTCTGTAGATGGCCGGCAAGGCGATGCATATCCTGCAGCTGGAGACTCACGGCTTCCCGCTCGATATCCGCCATCTCGCGTTTCACCTCGAACCACCAGAAACCGCCGATGATGATGCCGCTTACCAGCAGCAGGGAGAATGGCAGTAGCAGGCGTATAGGTAGCCATTTCAGCGATGCCAGAGATATCATGGCCTATCCCCATGGTTGGCATACATATTCCGCGCAGCGAAAAGACGATTCAAATCTAGGTCACGTTGTAGCAAGCCTTTGTCGCGCATTACCTGCGCCAGCTGTTCAGCTTTTTTGATGGGCGGGTTGGCCGCATTGTTAAAGAACGATTGGTTTAACTGGAGGGTTCCCAGTTGCAGTCCGGTATATTGCTCTCCAAGTTGATCCGGCGACACCCTAAGGCGCGGCTGCATGCGTCGTGCCGCATCATCGGGTTGGCGCTGCATATACGCCAGCGCCTGAAACCATTTTTCGGTCAACTCGGCGAATGCGTCCGGAGAGGCATTGAACACTTCCGACCGGACCGCCAGTACATCGATAATTTCGCCGGGTATCAGGGATGAGTCGAAAATCACCTTTGCGCCATGTGCCAGCAGGCGACTTTTTACCGGCTCAAGGGTGACTACGGCATCAACCCTGTGTGAAGTAAAGGCAAGCTCATGCTCATCGAGTGTCAGGGGGAGGATATGCACATCTCGCAGGCTCAGGCCCGATTTTTCCAGCATGCGATCAACTATATAGCCGCCGACTGCGCTGGACTCCACGCCGATGGTTCGTCCGCGCAGGTCTTCCGGTGTATCGATACCTGCTTGGGCAATCACTGCGTCCGCACCATTCGAGACATCCAGTAATAGCACTACGCGTAGATCGACGCCTTCCTGTGTCAGGGCAAGCACTTCGTCAAGGGTAAGAGCTCCTGCCTCAATGCTGCCATGACGCAAGGCGTTCATTGTTCCGGTAGCTGAGGTATATTCGACGAGCCGGATACCGCTTTCCCTGAACCAGCCCAGACTGCGTGCCAGATACAGTGGTTCGTAGCCGGGCCAGATATTGGTGCCGATGCGAATGTCCGGTTTGGGCGCAGGCGAGCAGCCGGCCATCAGCAGCGTCAATAGCAGCGTGGCAAGGATCACTCGAGCGAGCATTCGGTAACCGGCGAGTTTGTTGCAGCAGGGGGATTCAGCTCTCAATACCAGAGTCCTTGTCAGCCATGTTCTGCTCCTTTTGCCTTTGTTCACCACCGCATACCGCTGGGTAGCGGGTACTATTAATGAGCAAGAAAAATACCATTTAAAGTGGTGCCCGGCAGGAACATGCTGCTGAATATGCCTCAGAAGGGTCGAACCACCACCAGAATCACAGCAGCCATCAGGGCAAAAACAGGCGCTTCGTTGAACCAGCGGTAAAATATATGACTGCGCGTGTTGTTCCCTGTAGCAAACAATTGAACCAGCTTGCCGCAGTACAGGTGGTAGCCCATCAGCAGGGCCACGATGGCCATTTTGAGCCAGAACCAGAGCTCATCGTTTAGCACATCCCATTGTAACCACACCAGCCACAGGCCGGAGAGCAGGGTCAGCCACATAATGGGGGTGACGAAACGGTACAGCTTGCCCTCCATCATGCTCAGGCGCTCATGTACGGGCCCATCGGGGAATTGCGCATGATTGACGAAGATGCGCGGCAGATAGAAGAGGCCTGCGAACCACGAGACCATCATGATAATGTGAAATGATTTAATCCAAAGCATGGGGCGGATTGTAGGACTTCGGTAGCGCATTGACTACAGTATGTCGAAGACCTGCATGTTGTTGTAGGGCATTCGCCCACGCCTCGCCTTTCCCCGTAGTGCGGCAAATTGCCGCGCGACAATTCACCACATTTTCAACCTGTACCTCATGCTTAGTGTTCGACGCCTTCAATTTGAGCGCTGAGGGGCAAGGGATAATATGGATCTAATTTCAATGTTCGACAAAGGCGGCCCGGTCATGTGGGTGCTGGCCGGATATTCATTGATCGCATGCAGCATCGTCATCGAACGACTTCTCCGCTTGTACAGTTTTAAGGCGCTTCCGGACAACCTCGAACAAACAGTATTGAGACACAATATACCAGTTGCGTTGACCATCATCTCCGATTCTGGCCATGGGCCTGAGCAGGTCATTTCGCAGGCGATTCTTGATGCGAGTGACAAAGGCGTGGCTGACCTTGCCCGCGTCGCTTCCCGTGTCGGCTCAGAACAATTGCGCCGGATGGAAGCAGGGCTGCCGACATTGGGGTGGCTGGGTAACACCGCCCCCCTGCTTGGCCTGTTCGGCACCATCATCGGCATGATCTCCGCCTTCCAGGTCATCGAATCTGCCGGCGGGCGAGTCGATGCGCAGGCGCTGGCAGGCGGCATTTGGGAAGCGATGATCACCACTGGTGCCGGCCTTGCTGTAGCGATTCCCATCCTATTTTCCCTTCATCTGCTCGAAGGCATGGTTGATCAGCGAGCCCGACGCATGCACAGCATTGCCTCGGTGTTGATTGAGGGGCTACCGCACAAGGCACGTGAGCCGGAGTATGAAGCCATTCATCATATGCAAGCAGCTTCCAGCCATGCAGTTTGAAGGTCGACGCAAGGCATCGGCAGCACCAAACCTGACGCCGCTGATCGATATTGTGTTCCTGTTGCTGGTGTTTTTCATGCTCACTGCGCATTTTGTGCGCGATGAAAGCCTGAATATCGAGCTGCCGGAAGCTGTCAGTGCAGATTCGATTGATCTGGAATCCCCGGTTGAAGTCAGCCTGAGCGGAAGTGGCGATATTCAGCTCAAGGGCAATACCGTTCTGATCGAAGAACTTGTCCAGCAACTGGCGCCGCTGCTGGTGCTCAGCAGGGACAAGCGCGTTGTTATCAAGGGCGATCTCGCCGCATCGCTGGGGAAATCTGTAGCGGTTTTGGATGCTGCCCGCAGGGCCGGAGCAGACGGTGTGGATATCGTCACCCGCCAGCCCGAAGGCAGGCCATGAATGCGGATCGTATCCATGCGGCCGCCTTTGGCGCGTCTTTGCTTATTCACGGCGCCTGCATGATGCAGTTCGGAGGCGATATCGGATCTGAATCGCCATCGGCGTTGCCATCCACGGTGGTGACACGCCTGAGTTTTTCCCAACCGGCTCTCATGCCGGAAGCGAGTCCGGAAGCGCAACCTGAAACCGCTATTGAAACACCCCCGGAGCCTGAAGTCCGCAAAGAATCAGCCAAGTCGGAAAAGATTGTTGCAAAAAAGAAGCAGCCGCCCGAACCGAAGCGCAAACCGCAAAAAGCCGCCCCGGTCGCTGCTGTGCCCGCAGCTGCATCGGCCGCGCAGCCTCAGATTGATCCGGGGCTGATTGTGCGAGAAAAAGAGCGATATCTGGCCAGCGTGATGGCGCATGTGGAAAAGCACAAGCATTACCCGAAAACAGCCCGCAGGCGGGGCATTCAGGGCGAGGTTTCAGTGCGCTTCGTGCTTTATGCGGATGGCTCTGCACGAAATATTGAAGCAGGCAACGGCCCGGAGCTTTTGCTGCATGCCGCGCAGGAAACGATCCAACACGCCCTGCCGCTACCGTCGCCGCCCGCCTCCATCCCTTGTCCCCTGCCTTGCCATTTTCGCATCCGTTTTTCCCTGGATGCCGATTGAACTTCGACCATTTCATCAATAAGGAGATAAAATCATGATTCATCATAACCGCTTGCGACTATGCGTGCTTGCCCTTTCATTCACTATGGTCCCTTTGGCCATGGCGGCAGACCTGGGTTTGATGCGCGTGGACTCGACAACCATCGATGACCGCTTTGAGGCCAAGCGTGACGAAGCTTCGAACACCACCGTAATTTCCGGCGAAACGGTGGATCGGGCGCATAGCGAAAACATCAAGCAGATTCTCGATTCCGTCCCCGGCTTGACCACGGAATTGCAAAGTCAGGATTCGCTGAAAATTCATATCCGTGGAGTTGAGAATCAACGCTTTATGGGCGAGAAGCCCGGCGTCGCGGTTGTGATAGACGGTGTGCCGGTGTTTGAAACCACCGGTCGCGTAAATATCAATCTGAATGACATCGAATCGGTCAAGGTTATCAAGGGTGGTGCATCCTATCTGTTTGGTGATGATGCATTGGCCGGGGCGGTGATCATCACCACCAAACGCGGTGCCAAAATGACAGGATACAGCCTGTCGGCAGATGCAGGCAGCTTTGGCTTCCGCAGTGAACTAGCGCGTGCTGGCTTTTCCAACGACAAGATGTCGGGGCATCTGCAGGCCAGCCACCGAAAATCCAACAGCTACTACTATCAGGGGCAATACAAGGCCGACTACCTGAATGGCAAATTGCAGGGCTATCTCTCTGATTCGAGCGATCTTACCTTCGGCTGGGAGCTGGCTGACCGCAACAAGGACAGTCACGGCACGGTGACCGGCGTAACCCAGGCCTGGGTGGATCCGACCAGCATCCAGGGGCGTGATTACGCCCGCCATTACAAGGTGAGGCTCGGCAAGTATTACCTGACCTACGCCAACGACCTGACCGACACGATGAATCTCATGTTGAATGTCTACCAGTTCACCGATCACACGAAATCATGGTCGGCACCGATCAACTATAGCAGCACCGGCGTCCGGGTTACCGACGTTAACGCCTATGCCAACGGCAACGATTACAAACAAATCCAGCGCGGTATCAAGGCGGAGTGGCGCGGTGCCGGTGAAAGCCTTGGCTGGCTCAGTGGGCTCGATCTGCGCGATAACAGCTACGGGAACAACACAACCATCCTGCAATCCTACAAGGCCAGTGCAAGTCCGTTCTCGCCGGTTGTCGCCGCAGGCACGGTGACCATTGATAACAAGGAACGTGAACGCATGTACGCTGGCTACGGCGAACTGAAGTATCGCCTTACCACGCCGTTGACGGTAACCACCAATGCCCGCTTCGATCAAATCCGGCTCGGCTATGAGGATTACCTGCCCGGCGCAGCCGCCCCCTGCCTGTCGAAGAAGTTCAATGTCTGGTCGTGGCGTGGAGGCCTCACCTACGACCTCGGTGAATCGGTGGCACTCTATACCAACGTCTCGACCGGTTTCCGTGCCCCAACCAACCAGCAGCTTTTTGCCGGCACCATTACACCGACCGGCAGTGTGGCCGCCAATCCGAATCTGAAACCGGAGCGTGCAGTCAATTATGAGATCGGCCTGCGCGGACATGCAGACGTGCTCGGCGGTCTGGAGTGGGATGTAGCCGCTTTCCAGATCGACCGCAAGGACTTCATCCTCAACATCGCCGGACAGTATGCCAATCCACTGACTGGTACGCTGGATCAGTACCAGAACATCGGCGGCATGCGCAATCGAGGTATCGAGATCGGCCTGAAGACGGATAAGAACCAGCTTTTCTCCTGGGACCTCGCCTACACTTTTCTGGACGCGAAATTCACCAAATACAATAACTTCAATCTACTGCTCGGCAATCGTTTCAGTCCGGCTCCGGGTGCCAGCAGCGTTGTACAGTACGACAACTCGGGCAACAGGGTCCCCCGAGTGCCACTCAGCAAACTATTTTTTGCTGCCCGCCTGAAACCGTTGACCGGCCTGACGCTGACCAGCGAAATGAATGCTCAGGGCGCCTACTTTGCCGATGAAATCAATCAGGTGAAAATCGGCGGCCACGCGGTATACAACGCGCTGGTAAATTATGATTTCAGCAGCGGTGAGCAGCAGGGCATGAAATGGTCGTTGTTCGCCCGCGTCGACAATGTGCTCGACCGCTACTACTTCGCTACCGCGCGCGGCTTCTACGACTCCAACGGCGACTTTACCTATAACGCCGAAGACATCTCCATCGGCGTGGATCCGGGCCGGCGCTGGACTGCCGGTTTTACAGCAACATTCTAAATTAGGGGGGAGACATGATGAAATTAACATTGAATGGAGTACTGCTACTGCTGTGCCTTGCCATGCCGCTGACAAACATCGCTCTTGCGATGGTATGGCAACCGCTGGCTGTTGCACATCAGGGCCACGCCCATGCCAGAAGTGCAGCCATGCAGATGCTGCTGGAGGATGGCGAGCGGGCGGATATCCGCATGATCCTGCCGGACCTGAGCGAGCAAAAACTGATGCGCGATGCGCATGGCCTAACAACGATTGCGCAGACGCGTATGTCCTACTTTCATGCGTTGATCGCTGAGCGCGAAACCAATGGCCTGCATGAAGCTGCGATCCGCTACCTGCACATGTCCGGCAAGCCTGCCAAGCCCAGTCCTTCAAAGATACTTACCCTTCCACATGCTCCGCTGGATATCGTGCCCGATCCTCTGCCACGCGAGCACTGGAGATATTTGTCCGGCAACGACTTCGCCTTTGTCTTGCGCTTCCAGGGCAAGCCGCTGGCTGGGCATCAGGTCAACCTGACGACGTCGAATGGCTCGACTCAGCAATATGTCACAGACCTGGAAGGCCGTTTCGCGCTGGTTCTTCCGGACGACTTCAGGGATGTGCGGGAAGGAAGAGAAAACAACCGGCCCGGCGAATTCGTTCTACGCAGTGAATTCAACAACGGTGAGGACAGCTATATCACGACCCTGTCGGCACCCTATTCAACCAATCCGTCGCATTGGCAATCTCTTGCGCTGGGCGCGGCAGTGATAGGCGGAGGCGCCGTTTTCGGAGTCTTGATGACATTTGGAATGCGCCGCAGGCAAGCGGCATCAACCCTGGGAAAAAGGATCGCATGATGTTGCCATTCTGGAAAAACCTTTCGGTCATTCGCAAACTTGTCCAATTGCTGTCTTTTGTCTTTCTGGTTTATGGCTCGGCGATTGTCGGGTTCTATGCATCGGACAAGCTCAGCAATGCCTTTCCGGCGCTTGCCTGTGCCTACGATGCCAAAACAGCCGATTACTGCGTATTGATTCCCCTGCAGCATCAGTTCGGGCATTCCATCGGTCCGGCCATCAATGCCGGCATGTTCACCCTCAGCCTGCTCATGCCCCTGCTCACCACCATGCTGACCTTTGTGCTGTTGTTTGTTGTATTGAACAAGGCATTTTGCGGCTGGACATGCCCCTTGGGGTTCTTTCAGGAAGTCGTCGGCATGATAGGCCAGAAATTGCGTATCCATCGTGTGGAGTCGCTCGATGAAGCCACCGTCAAACGCATCCGTCCGGTGAAGTGGGCCATGTTGTTTGTGCTTGTGTTGCTCATGCCGCTGGCCTCGGGGCTCGGCTTTCTCGGGCACGATTTTGGCGATCCATTCTGCAAGATATGCCCGAGCCGCATTCTGACCTCACTGGCAGCCGGGCAACTCAATCAGTTGCATGTGGATACCTCATCGGTGGGCTATATGTTTCTTTCTGTCACAGCCGACACGCTGTTTGGCCTGATCTTGGTGTTGTCGCTGAGCATGCGCCAGCCTTTTTGCCGCATATGCCCGATGTTGGCCATGCATGCCGTATTCCGCAAAATCGGCTTGGTCCGGCTGGTAAAGCATTACACCTCACGCTGTGACAAATGCGGCCTGTGCGCAAAATCCTGCCCGATGGATATTCGGGAAATTCATACATCACAACAAAAGGATATTCTTTTTCCCGATTGTACCCTGTGCGGCCGTTGTGTGGAGTTCTGCCCGGACAAGGGCGTGATGGAGCTGAAATATGCCAGCATCCCGATTCTGGTTGCCGACCCGCAGTACTTTAAGGGGCGCAACAAGGCGCAAAAAGAGTGGGAGGGCGGCAAGAGCAGCGGGCGCAAACCGGCCGGGGCATAAATGCAGGTTCTGCTCTCATCTCTATTCGCCACATTCCTTATCGGCCTTTCCTTCGGTGCCGGAGCCTGCATGTTCACCTGTATTCCAACACTTGGGGTCGTGCTACTTTCCCAGCAATTTACCCCAAGGGAAGCCATGCTGCAAACATGGCGCTTCAATGGCGGCCGCATCACTGCCTATACCCTGCTTGGCACGGCCTCGGGAGGCATCGGCGCTTCGTTCGCAGCTTTGTTGAAAACGGCTCCGGTCAACCTTATTTTTGCCGTTTTGTTGGTTGGCGCTGCTATCATGCTCTGGCGCAAAGGCACTGGCAGTAGTTGCTCCAGCCATGGCCGGCGTTCGCTGGGTGCTGGATTGTTCGGCATGGGGTTCGGCATGGGGTTGCGTCCCTGCGTGCCTTTAAGCGGCGTGATGCTCGTGGCAGCCGGCACAGGATCATGGTCTTATGGCCTATTGCTGGGGCTCAGTTTTGGTTTCGGGGCTATTGTTATCCCTCAACTGGTCTTCGGTTTTGCGCTTGGCCGGGCCGGAGAGGAATTGCGCAGCCAGCTTCGAACCAGCCAGCAGTCCCTGACCCGTAGTGGCGCGGCAATTTTGGCGCTGGTCGGCATCGGCGTCGGCATGGAGTGGCTTTCATTATAGAAGGAGGGCTATGAACGCCTGTCCTGCCATCACCAGCTGGCAGGATATCTCCCCGTGAATTTGCTTGGCTGAGAGACTATGCTGCATGCATGCGACGCATTGACCTGATCGAACCCTTCCGTGTGATGCAGCTGCTCGAGCGTGCCAGGCAGTTGGAGGCCGGAGGTCGGCACATCGTGCACATGGAAATCGGCGAGCCGGATTTCCCCACGCCAGAGCCTGTGCTGCAGGCTGCCCGCCAGCGTCTTGATTCGGGGCAGAATTTTTATACTCCATCCACCGGAGCGCCCGAACTACAACAGGCCTTGAGCCAGTGGTATGCAGGGCAGTATGGCCTGGACATTGCGCCGGAACGGATTCTTATTACCCCTGGCACATCGGGCGCTTTTAGCCTGATTTATGCTGTGCTGCTGGAAGCGGGAGAATCGGTATTGTTGTCTGATCCGGGCTATCCTTGCCAGCGCAACTTCATCCGTCTGGCCGGTGGGGAGCCACTCAATATTCCGGTTGGTCCGGCAACCCGATATCACCTTTCAGCTGATCTGGTGGAAACCAACTGGCGGGAAAGCACGCGTGCCGCCCTGATTATTAATCCGTCCAATCCGACCGGCACATTGATTGACGAGACGGAGCTTTCAGCCATTGCCGGGGTTTGCGCCGAGAAAGACGGCTGGTTGATCTCCGACGAGATTTATCACGGCTTGACCTACGGGGTGAATCCGCCTTGCGCGCTGCAAAGCGGACAATCCGAGAATACCATCGTGGTGAACGGCTTCTCCAAGCGCTGGGCAATGACCGGATGGCGGATCGGCTGGGTGATTGTGCCGGAAGGCCTGATCGATCCGGCTCGACGCGTGATGCAGAACATCTTCATTTCAGCGCCCACCCTTTCGCAGTTTGCAGGTATTGCGGCCCTTGGCGCGGACAGGGAAGTGGAGGCCATGCGGCAAGCCTATGACGAGCGTCGCTGCTTTCTTCTGGAGGCGCTGCCCAAGCCTGGTTTCGACATTGTGGTCGAACCCCAGGGGGCGTTTTACATCTACGCCAATGTGCGCAGCTTGACGGATGATTCGCGCGCCTTCTGCTGGGATATATTGGAAAGAGCCGGCGTGGCGATCACGCCGGGCGAGGATTTTGGTGCCTACCAGTCGGCGCAGCACGTTCGCTTTTCCTATGCCACCAGCATGGATAATCTGAAAGAAGGCGTGCGTCGCCTCAGTCAGCATATCAAGTCGCAATGACCCTCTGCCGACAGGCAGCATGAATGGATAACAGGCTTCGGCTTTCTACTAGTTAAGCATTGGCCATACGACGGGAGGAAGGCGTAGGGCTTGCTTCTGGACGGATGCCCAGGCGCTTGAACAGGGTCTGATCGTTTTCAGCATCCTTGTTCCCCGTTGTCAGCAGTTTCTCTCCGTAAAAAATCGAGTTGGCTCCGGCGAGGAAGCACAGGGCCTGCATTTCGTCGTTCATTTCCTCACGTCCTGCGGAAAGGCGGACATGGGAGGCAGGCATAGTGATGCGTGCCACGGCGATGGTGCGGATGAAATCGAAGGGGTCGAGTTCGGCCACGTCCTGCAGCGGCGTGCCCTCCACCTTGACCAGCATATTGATCGGGACGGACTCCGGATGCGGATGCATGTGTGCCAGCTGGGCAATCATGCCGGCACGGTTCCTGATTGTTTCGCCCATGCCGACGATGCCGCCACAACAAACGCTCATGCCCTCGGCGCGTACATTCTTGAGGGTATCCAGCCGGTCCTCATAGGTGCGAGTGGTGATAATTTCCTTGTAGAACTCGGGATCTGTGTCGAGGTTGTGGTTGTAATAATCCAGCCCGGCGTCACTTAGTTTTTTTGCCTGTTCTTCATTAAGCATGCCGAGCGTGGCGCAGGCTTCCATATCCATCGCCTTTACCTCGCGGATCATGTCGAGCACTAAATCGAAGGCCCTGCCTTTGGGTTCGCGCCATGCCGCACCCATGCAGAAACGGGTGGCACCCTTCTCTTTGGCGATGCGCGCAGCCTTCATCACCTCGTCTTTTTTCATCAGTAGCTCGGATTCGACCTCGGTGGTGTAACGCGAGGATTGCGGGCAGTACTTGCAGTCTTCCTGGCAGCCACCGGTCTTGATCGACAGCAGTGTGGAAAGTTGCACCTCGTTGGCATCAAAATGTGCCCGGTGTGTCTGCTGCGCGCGGAATATCAGATCGCTGAAGGGTAATGAAAACAGCCCTTCAATTTCTTCCACGCTCCAGTCGTAACGCGTGCCTGATTTTAACATGTTGCCTCCGGTTAACCGATTGGGGGCGAAGAGTAAACGCAGCCGGGCAGAAGCGCAAAAGCTGCGTGCTATGCTTATGTTTCGGGGCGGTAGTTGAGGCAGGCGAGGTGTTTGCGCACCGGGAGAACATGGTGCAGGCCCATGGACAGGGAATCGAAGCCCATATTCATCAACAGTTCGGTCCATTTCAGATCGGCGGCCAGTTCGCCGCACATGGCAATCGGAATGCCTGCCTTGTGTGCCGAGCGCACGCATAGCCGCAGCATTGGCTCCAGAGCCGGATGGGCTGTGTCGTAAAGATAGGCCACTTCTTCATCGGCGCGATCGGCAGCCAGGGTATACTGAATCAGATCGTTGGTGCCGATAGAAAAGAAATCGCAAACCTCGGCCAGTGAATCGGCAATCATGACTGCAGCCGGCACCTCAATCATTGCCCCCAGTGACGGCATGCGGGTGATGCCCAATTCGTCGGCACAGACAGCAAGTTGTCGGCGCACCTCCTGCATTTCCTCCACACGACTGACCATCGGAACCAGAATCTGCAGTTCCCCATGTCTTGAGGCACGCAACAGGGCGCGAAGTTGATCCTGCAGCATGGCCTCGTTGTGCAGCAGCAGGCGTATCCCGCGCAGGCCCAGTGCAGGGTTCGCAGCAATAACGCGGTGACCGGTAAACTGTTCAAAGAGCAGAGGTTTCTCGCCGCCGATATCCATCAGCCGGAAGGTGACAGGAAGACCCTGCATGGCGGCCATCACCCGGGCATAATGCTGATAATGCATCTCCTCATTGGGCAACTGTTCAGCAACGCTGAGCAGAAATTCCGTCCGGTACAGCCCGACACCCTCAATGCCGTGTTCCCGTGCCTGCGGCAGCTCCTCCTCAAGTTCAAGATTGGCCATCAAAAGCAGAGGGTGGCCGTCGCTGCTGCGTGAGGCGAGTGCGGCATAGACTTGCAGGTCATGTGTCACTCTCTGTACACCGCTTGCCCGTGTGCGATATTCTTCCTCGGAAGCAGGCGATGGATTAATGATCCATACCCCCTGTTCGCCATCGATGATAATGCGGTCACCATCGCTGATCTGTTGAATGATGCCATCGACCCCCATCAGGGCTGTCATGCCTATCCCGCGGGCAATAATGATGCTGTGAGCGCTCGGTCCGCCCTTTTCCGAGATAAACCCGGTCACCCCTCGCCGCCACAAGCGCAGGACGTCAATCGGTGTAAAGTCCTCACCGGCGACCACCAGCGGCTCGTCATTGGTGTTGATGGGCAGGACTTCCTGATCGCAGCCGGCAAGATTGCTGAGAATGCGTCGCCCGATATGCTGGATATCGCTCTTGCGGGCACGCAGGTAAACATCATCAATGCGATCGAATACGCTGGCAATGTCCTGTATCTGCCGATGTACAGCCCACTCGGCATTGATACATTGCGTGCGAATGTTGTCTATGACTTTGCGACCCAGCTCGGCATCAAGCAGCATCATCCGCTGGGAATCGAGAATATGCAGCGGCTCCTGGCTCTCCAGCCCAATCAGATGATGGCGTTCACGATCAAAATCAGCGACTGAGTCGGCTACTGCCTGCTCAAAACGGGTGATTTCAGCCGCCACGCGGTCAGCTTCAATATGTCGTTCAGGAATCGGAAATTCACCACTACTTACCTTCTGTAGGTGTCCGATCATAATGCCCGGACTGCATGCCGCCGCGGTGCCACGAATCGGCATATCGGCGGAATTCATTCAGCCTCTCCGAAGCGCTCTTCGATCAGTTGTACGATGGCATTCAATGCGGCTTTGTCCCGCTTTCCCTCGGTGCGGATGGTGATGATAGATCCTCTGCCTGCAGCAAGCATCATGATGCCCATAATGCTTTTTCCATTAACCTCCACATTGCCCTGGGAAATGAATACCTCGCAGGGGTAGGCGGCTGCCGTTACCGCCAGCTTTGCCGAGGCACGCGCGTGCAGGCCAAGTTTGTTACAGATGGAGACAGCCTGCTCAGCCATCGCTGCCCCCCTTTTCCTCCAGCAGTTCGGAAGCGATATGCATGTGCTGTCGGCCTGATTCCTGCGCTTTGCGTGCCAGAAGGTGTAGATCGCTCATCGTTTGACGCAGGCTGGCGGCCTTGACCAGCATCGGAAGATTGAAGCCCGAGAGGACCTCCACCTTGTATTCGTGCATGGATGCCAGCGCCAGATTGCACGGTGTGCCACCGAACATGTCGGCAAAAAGCAGCACTCCGTTACCGCTATCACAACGCTTGATCAACTTGCCAAGGCGCTCTCTAAGTTCGCTCATATCAGCATCAATATCAGCATCCACACCGATGCTCAGCGATGCAGTCAGGGATTGCGGGCCCATGACGTGATCAAGTGCAGCGAGCATGGCTTCACCGATATGCTCGTGGGCCACGACAACAAGACCTATCAACTCGCCACCCCCGTCGTTAGGGGAAGTTCGCGGTGACGAATGAGCGGCTCCACGCCCATGTTCTGACGCACAAACTCAGCCATCTGTTCGGTCATATATACCGAACGGTGCCTGCCGCCACTGCAGCCGAAAGCCAGTGTAAAATAGCGTTTCCTTTCCCTGAGCATCTGCGGCCATATAAAGCTCAGCCACTCCTGCAGTCTTTGTATGGCCTCATCAACCTCGGCATGGCTTTGCAGGAAATCGATAACCGGGGCATCGCGGCCGGTCAGGGTGGCCATGCCGTTTTCGTAGTGGGGATTAGGCAGGAAGCGCATATCGATAACCATATCGGCATCCGGCGGGAGGCCGAAGCGGTAGCTGAACGACATGAGGGTGAGCGTCAGGTTGGCGCCTTTATCACCTTTTTGCATTTGCTGCTGTCGCCAGAATGTCTCTACCCTGTCGGCCAGCTCATAGGGATTCATCGCGGTGGTGTTGAGCACCAGATCGGCGCTGTCACGCAGCGCCAGCAAGGAGGTTCTTTCCATGCTGATCGCTTGCGGCAAATCCTCATGCGGGGCGAAAGGGTGGCGACGGCGTACAGTGGAGAAGCGGCGTTGCAGTGCAGCATCATCCGCTTCAAGGAATAGCAGTTGCCAGTCGGGATTGTTTTTGCGCAGCAGGGCAAGCTCGTCATGTAATTCCTGCGGCGAGGCGCTACGCACATCGGCACATACCGCCATCTGCCTTCCCTGGCGTTGTACAGCCTCGGCCCATCCACCAAGCAGGGTCAGTGGCAGATTGTCGGTACAAAAACAGCCAACATCCTCCAGCGCATGCAGGGCCGTGCTTTTTCCCGATCCGGACAGGCCGGTGATGATTATTCCCATACGATTAGATCCACAAATGGCCCGGCAAGACCTTAGCCCTGCCCTTGCTGAATGCGGTTTTCAAGCTCCTGCATGAAGGCCTTCCCGCTCTCAATGCCGCGTTGTTTGAGCAGCTGATTGCGTGCGGCGACCTCGACCAGTACGGCAAGCGAGCGGCCCGGGCTGACCGGCAGCAGCCCCTTGGGGATGCGAACCTCGTGCAACAGGATGCTGGAGTCCTCGCCGATCAGACGCATTTGTTCGGACATGTCATCCCAGGGAATAACTTCCAGAACCAAGCCCACCCGTTTGGCATCGGTAATGGCTGCAGCGCCGAACAGGTCGCGAATATTGAGAATGCCGATGCCGCGTATTTCCATATGATACTTCAGTGCCTCGGGGCTTCGCCCGACGAGCACATCGGTGCCCACGCGTGACAGCTCAACCATATCGTCGGCTATCAACCGATGGCCGCGTGATACCAGTTCAAGGGCAATTTCGCTTTTACCGATCCCAGAGCTGCCGGTGAGCAATACGCCAAGTCCGAATATGTCCATATATACGCCATGCTGAAAGGTGCGCGGCGCCAACCTTCTGCTCAGATACAGCATCATATTGGTCATGAAGGTTTGGGAATCCAGCGGAGTTGATATCAGTGGCGTATCGGTGCGCTTAGCCGCTTCCAGCACGATGTCCGGCACGTGCATGCCATAAGTGACAACCACAGCCGCCAGGCGCAAATCGAATACGGCATCCACAGACTTCTTTCTCTCTGCTTCCGGGCGGGTGGCAAGATAGCCGAGCTCCGATTTCCCCACGACCTGCAGGCGGTAGTCGTTCAGCTTTTCAAGATAGCCGGCAAAGGCCAGTGATGGCTTCTCAACGCGCGGATGATCAATGTATCGCCCCAGCCCGGCCTCGCCGCCAATCACCGTCATTTTGAGCACTTCAGCCTGCTCTTTGAGCAGGTCGGCAACGGAAACGCGGCTATAGTCTTCGTGCATGATGACTATCTTGGCGAAGCGGTCTGAACGGCGAACAATGAAGAAACCTCTTCGGCTGTTTCAGCCTCCATCACTGCACGTCGCACTGATTCCTTTTGCAGAGCCCGAGCCAATCCGGCCAGCAGTTCAAGGTGTGAACGATCTTCATCCTTTGGGGCCAGCAGTACGACCACGATATGCACTGGTTGGCCGTCGATGGCATCGAAATCGATGCCATCGGCATGCCGGACCAATGCAGTGATCGGTGTCTCAAGGTCAGGCAGGCGACCATGGGGAATGGCAATGCCATGCCCGATGCCTGTGCTGCCGAGCTTTTCCCGCTCCATGATGACGGCCATGGCCGCATCAAGGTCTACCGAGGGTAGAGCCGCAAGCACCTCCGCGATGATAGCTGTCTTGCTGCCCGATTCGGAATGCAGCAGTACGGCATCTGCGGGGATAAGGGAAAGGGCTTCGGTCACGCCTGCTCAGGGGCAATCCAGCCCAGTTTGCCATCATGCCGGCGATACAGCACATTCATGCTGTTGGTTTCTTCATTGGTGAATACCAGTAGTGGCTGGCGATCCGACAGTTCCAGTTGCATCACAGCCTCGTCGACGCTCATCGGCTTGACGGATATATGTTCTTGTTCCAGCACGCCAGGAACATGATCGGCAGGGATTTCGTCTTCGTGTTCGCCCATCTCCAGCACTTTGTGCGAAACGGAAATGGAAGATTCGTTGAGGGGAACACTTTGATGCTTGCGCATCTTTGCCTTGTAGCGCTTGAGCTGACGGTTGAGCTTGTCGACCACGCCGTCAATTGAGGCATACATATCCTCGGTCTCATGGCTGCCATGAACGGTCAGCCGGTTGGCCTGAATGGTTACCTCACAACGCTGACGGAATTTCTCGACGCTCAACACGACATGAACATCCACCACCTGATCGAAGGAATGCTTCAGATGCAACAGCTTCTCTTTGGTGTATACCTTAAGCGGTTCAGTTAATTCGACATGCCTTCCTGTAATCGATACTTGCATTTACTACCTCCTGGTGTGTCACGTTGTGCCAGCTATTTCTTTCGGCGCTGGCTGGTGGGCGGAATGCCCAAACTCTCTCTGTATTTCGCCACTGTGCGGCGGGCTATTTCTATACCTTCGGCACCCAGGCGATCCGCAACCGCCTGATCTGAAATGGGTCTGCCTGCCGGTTCGGATTCGATCAGTGACTTGACCCTGAGTTGAACCCGATGGACCGATATCGTGCCTCCACCGCGGGTCGGCAGACCGGCGGAAAAGAAACGGCGCATCTCGATCAGGCCCAGCGGCGTTTCAGCGAATTTGCCATTGGTGACGCGCGAGATAGTCGACTCGTGCAAGCCGACATCCACGGCCACATCCTGCAAGGTTAGTGGCTTCAGGCCAAGTAGGCCGTATTCAAGAAAGGCCCGCTGCCGACTGGCCAGACAGGTCGCCACCTTATGCAGGGTTTCGCGCCGTTGATCCAATGCGTGCAGCAGCCACTTCGCTTCGCGTGTGGCGTTGTTTATAAATTCGCGATCTGCGCCCTGCCAGCTGCGCCCCTGCCATTGATCGCTCATGCGAACGCCCTGCCAGCTGTAACCCGGCACCTCTATCTGGATATCGCCCTGAGGCGTACGACGGAAGATGATTTCCGGGCGGATATAGATATTTTCCTGACCACGCAGGCTATGTCCGGGGTAGGGGTCGAGTCTGCGCAGCCTAGCCCGCGCATCGGCTATGGCCTGTTCGCCGCAATCCACAAGCTTGGCCAATGTGGCATCGCTTTCCTGCAGCGAGTCATGAAAATGTAATAGTAACTGGCGGGCCAATGCATCACTGGCGTCATCCAGTTGCAGCAGCAGACACTCAGTCAGATCCCGGGCGCCAATGCCTGGTGGGTCAAGTTCGTGAATAACACTGTGCAGGGCCTGCTCCAGACCCGCGGCTGTACAGCCCAGATCGGTGGCTGCCTCATCAAGATCGACGCGCAGGTAGCCGTCATCATCGAGCATGTCGAGCAGGGCATGGGCCATGTTGCGCATGTCGTCCGCCATCGGCTGCTGGTCAACCTGCTCGTGCAGGGATTGCGCAACGGTCTGCTCCTCCTGCCATTGCAGCTCGCGCATGTCCGGGTCGTCAGTGCCGGCGGACTGGGCATACATCGATTCCCAGCGATTGTCTCCAGACTCGCGCCATTCAGCCTGCGCCTCGGCTTCCTGAGCGTTTGCCTCGCTTTCAGCCTTGCCCGGATCCGTCGGGCGTTCAGCAATCTCCAGCACCGGGTTGCTCTCAAGACATTCCTCGATATAGGTGTCCAGATCCATGGCATTCATGGCAAGCACATTGAGGCTTTGGGCCATCTGCGGGGTTAAAGCCAGATGCTGGCCAAGTTTCGTTGCCAGTTTAGTTTGCATGTGCAGGTCTGATCCTTATCAGGGTGTCGGGGATTGCCGAAACGGCAGTTTCAACGGAGAACATCATCGCTAACTTATTTATAAACCAGCAAACGCCATTGCACAAGTCATTTATTCGGTTTGTGGGTCAGTTTTCCTGAGCCGGGCGGAGCGGAGCGAGCAGTGCCTCCAACTCTCCGTTGGCGGCCATCTCGGTGGTAATGTCGCAGCCGCCGATGAATTCCCCCTTGATGTAGAGTTGCGGAATAGTCGGCCAGTCGGCATAAATCTTGATACCCTCACGAATGGCAGGGTCCAGCAGGACATTTACTGCGGCGTATGGCACTGCAGTGTGATTCAGAAGGGCTACCACGCGCTGCGAAAAACCGCATTGCGGAAACTCGGGCGTGCCCTTCATGAAAAGCACCACTTCGTTGGCCTTTACCAGATTATCAATGCCCTGCTGAATCGGATCGGACGGTGTTGCGTCGGTCATGTTTTCTCCTGTCAGTACTATTGCGGCGCGCTGGTTGTAAGAGCCAGCGCATGTACGCGCTTGCGCATATGATCACCCAGAGCTGCATAAACCATCTTGTGCTGCGCTACGCGGGTTTTCCCCTCGAAGGCAGCAGAAATCACGCGCATCTCAAAATGGTCGTCACCGGAGAAGAGCCCGACTTCAACCCGTGCGTCCGGAATGTACCGGCGCACGAGTTCGGCCAGCTGTTCCGGTTTCGGTATGGATGTATCCAGATTGGCGTGCGTCATGTGGCACATGCTAACCCGATGTGCGAGCAAAGGAACACATCGGCTGTTTGGGGTTATTTGCCCAGGCTGAGTTGTTGTGTTTGCGCACAAAATAATTTGGCATAGCATGGCTCATCATGTGATGCAGATCACTAAATTTTGTGCTTTGGGTTCAAAGTCGACAAGCTTTTTCATCTTGGATTCAGCTTTCCCCATCAGCGTTTCGGCTGCATTCAAGAGTAACAAACTTTGCTATCAGGGGGTTTATTTATGTTTTCACTTTTTCCATCTTCTCTGATAAAGAACAGCAAGCATAGAGCTAGAAAATACTCGTAGAAGTACCCTACTCTCACTGATAAGCTTTATATAAATGTTTTCTTCTCATTTGTGTTATTTAGGAATGATTTAATTCGGTTTAAGCATAGGAATGCTGGCGTTC
>CAZQTO010000013.1:0-26686 GCA_964596375.1 uncultured Zetaproteobacteria bacterium
CCGCGCTACAGAAGAACGCTGAATATCGTCCAGACGCGCAACGTCGGACAGTGGTGCAGCCATCCGGCCACCATCAGGATTCTGCAACAGCAACAGCATTTGCCGATTTGCGGCTGCACGCTGTAATTTGTCATCCTTGGCTTCCAACGACTTCTCACCAACCATTTCGGAGATAAGGTTGGCACCTTCGGCTATACCAAAGGCATCAAGGATCAGTGCCACGGCGCCATCCCCCATGATGGTGGAGCCCGCCAGACTGGGGATGTTTTTGAGTTGTGTGCCGAGTGGCTTAACAACGATTTCCTGCGTGTCGCAAATCTCGTCAACGACCAGGCCGAACGGTTGCTCGCCTGCCTGCAGCACCACAATATTGACCATCGAATCCATATTTTCCGGATGGGTCGCGGCGCTCTCACCCCACAACACCTTGTTCAGGTATACCAATGGCAGCAGGTTGCCACGCAGGCGGTAAACCGGAACACCTTGAACGCTTTCAATTTCCGTGTGGGAGCGCTCTCCCTCCAGCAGAAGTAACTCCACAAGGTTGATTTGTGGAATGGCATAGCGATCACCCTGACTTGTTACGGTCAAGGCAGGGATAATGGCAAGCGTTAAGGGAATCTTTATCTTCAGCGTTGTCCCCTCACCCAGCTTGCTCTGGATATCAATCACACCACCGATTCTCTCGATATTGGTCTTAACAACATCCATACCGACACCGCGGCCTGAAACATTGGTAACTTTTTCTGCAGTGGAAAAACCTGGCTGGAAGATCAGATTAAAGGCGTCGCGATCGCTCATCCTTTCGGCCTGCTGTTGGGTGAGCATTCCTTTCTCGATACTCTTTTGTTTCAAGCGCTCCGGATCAATGCCGCCGCCATCATCACAAATCTCAATATTGACCTGTCCACCCTCATGATAGGACCGCAAAATCAGCGTTCCCTCGGCTGGCTTGCCACGCGCTACCCGCACCTCGGGCTTTTCAATACCATGATCCACCGAGTTCCTGACCAGATGCGTAAGCGGATCCTTGATTGCCTCGATAATGGTCTTATCAAGCTCTGTTTCCTTTCCTTCCATGGTGATTCGAATCTGCTTACCCAGAGAATGGGACAGATCTCTTACCACGCGTGGAAATTTGCTCCAGACGCTGCCAATCGGCTGCATTCTGGTCTGCATGACGCCTTCCTGAAGCTCGGTGGCCACCAGACTCAATCGCTGAGATGCGGCAGCAAATGAAGCGTCTTCCTGAGTCGTGGTATATTGAAGGATTTGATTGCGCGTCAAAACCAGTTCGCCTACCAGATTCATGAGTTTATCCAGCAGTCCAACGCTCACGCGAATATTACTTTCCGCAGCAACGGGGCTTCTCTCCCGCTCCTCACTTTGGGCATCTATTGCCGCATCTACTTTCTTCTTATCGATCTTGGATTCCGCAACCAGGATTTCCCCTATCGCCCGCCCATCGCCCTCAAGCTGCTTTTTAATGGCTTTGGCAACCTGAGCAGGTTTGGCGTCACCAGCATCAACCAACCGCTTGCCTAGCGCCTTTGGCCGTACTTCATCCGCATCCTCATTCTCATCCGCATCGTCATCCGATATTGACTGCGCATCTTGACTATCCACTGGCGGTGCAGACTGGACTGCAGGCTTGTCATCAGCAGCGCCCTCACTTTGCAGACGGGTCAGATTCTCCACCAATGCCGGATAATCATCATCGCCATCAGATCCCTTGCTCTCAATCTCGGAGAGCATCTGCCGGATAGCATCCACCATGGCTAAAAGGGCGCTGGTCCTCTCTTCGTTGAGTTCAAGCTCGCCCTCACGCAATTTGCTTAACAGGTTCTCACCAACATGGGATACCTTCTCAAGCTTTTCAAAGCCAAGGAAACCACAGGTTCCCTTGATGGTGTGAATGGTGCGGAAGATACTGGATAAGGTGTCGAGGTCGGATGGGTTGTCTTCGAGTGCCACAAGGTCATTATCCAACTGGTCCAGATTTTCAGCACTCTCTACCAGAAACTCGCCGATCACTTCGGCCATTTCATCCGGATCTTCCTCGGCTTCCAGCTCAGCCGGCGCCTCTGGAGCCACAGAAGATGGCGCTGTATTCACCTCGGCAGGCTTGGCCTCATCTGGAATGGTCGCCTCCCCAGCCTCTTGCAGGCGTGTCAGCTTCTTGATTAAATCACTGTAAACTTTTTTTCCGTCGTTCCCCGTACGCTCGATGTTTGACAGCATCTGCCGGATAGCATCCACCATGGCTAAAAGGGCGCTGGTCCTCTCTTCGTTGAGTTCAAGCTCGCCCTCACGCAATTTGCTTAACAGGTTCTCACCAACATGGGATACCTTCTCAAGCTTTTCAAAGCCAAGGAAACCACAGGTTCCCTTGATGGTGTGAATGGTGCGGAAGATACTGGATAAGGTGTCGAGGTCGGATGGGTTGTCTTCGAGTGCCACAAGGTCATTATCCAACTGGTCCAGATTTTCGGCGCTCTCAACCAAGAACTCGCCAATCACCTCGTCCATTTCGTCTGCATCGCTCATGCGTACCTCACAGTTTCAGCGGCTCGAATCGCGCGCTGGTTTCGCACCTTTACAGGGCTTGGTATGCCCAAGCAATTTATGCGCCATATGGCGGCAGAAAACTTGGCAAACATTTTTTGACATGCCTTGAATGATTGAAACTCATTAGGTTTATATGTACAGAAAAACACAAGCGGGCTGAGCGCATGGGAATCGCGCCAAAGGATTGTTTTCAGTGCAAACAGGTCTTTCATATTCAAGCCATCAACCACGGACATACAGTAATATTCATTATCGTCGTTCCCTCGACTTTTATTATGTATCCTCATCAGGCAGTAGTCGGTCCAAAAACAAAGAGCTATCTCTTCTCCCGCCTGAGAAATGTCAGCAATAACCAAGCACTCCATTAAAGGTTCTTGTTAGTCTATCGGAAGATTATTTCCGCACTTTAATCCGCGGCCTGTCTGGATGAGCTTCCGCCCTCATCTTTTACGATGAATCGCTTTCCGCTCACCCGGCATACGCACTGCTGTGCGAAATCGATCTGTCAGCCTGAAGCCTGTGCCTTCTGCCAAGCACGGGCTTGGACTTGCAGTTGAATATTTGGGATGAGCCGGGGAGTATGCTGGCCACCCGGGGGTGACTCAGATATTCCTTCGGAACAAGGACAACTTTGATCTTTAAAGGAATGATGACCTCTGGATGAGTATAATCTGAAAACAGCTCCGGATATTCTTCCCGCAGAACGGTATAATGGTCTGAATTCAGGTATACCACGTTGGGACATTTATTGTGTGTCCGCTGAAATTCCTGAAACTGGTGAATAATCTGGATAAGCATAACAACCTCCTCGGTAAATCCTCAAACGCTATCAAGCAAGTTGGATGCCAAGATTCCCGCGGACGACTCCCCTACGACCGGGAAAACCACTTGTTATGGAAGGTCTGAATAAGTGCCTACCTGCACTTATTCAGTACGCCAAGGCAAAAGCGCGGTTTTGCCCTGGCTCACAAAATCAAGCACTTACGCGCATCATTTTAGCGGCCCGTCCATGGGCCGCACGGATACTCCGAGCTCCTCAGAGCATCCTTATATAATCATTCGGGGGGGTGCGGGCAGAGAAAGTTGGCGACCGCGCATGATAAACTGAGACCTCAGTTCGCGTCTTATGCCTTATCAAAACCGAGCAGATAATTTATATGCGTGCCAAGCTTCTGAACGGAGAAGGGCTTGGTAAGGACAAAGCTGTTTGGCAACTTCTTGGGTGTATTGAGAACCTGTTCTTCATCATAACCAGTCGCAAAAATAACCGGTATTTCGGGACTTAGCTCACGGACTCTTGCCACAACTTCCTCGGCTCCCATTTTTGGAATGATCACATCCAGAATTAACAGCTCGACCGTATCACGATTATCAAGAAATATTTCCATTGCCTCCTTGCCATCAACGGCCTCCAGCACACGGTAACCCAGGCTCTCGAGAACACTCTTACCAGTCTTGCGTACCAGCTCATCATCGTCGGCAAATAGAATCGTTTCGCCGTGCCCTTCAGGCAGTTCGCTTGGAGCAAGATTGTCATACAAAAAGGATTGCTCAGCCTCGAGTAGCGGAAGATAAATCGAAAAAACAGTCCCTCTGCCAACAATGCTTTCTACCTGCACGATTCCAGCATGAGAATGCACTACCCCATACACCATAGCCAAACCAAGACCCGTGCCCTTACCAACCCCCTTGGTCGTAAAAAATGGTTCAAAGATGTGCTCTAAATGATTCTCCGAAATTCCGTTGCCATTATCCTCCACGGTAAGTTTGGCAAAACGATGCGTCACTGAATCCGGATGTGTCTGCAAGAATTCGGCATCAGCTTCGAATTCGCTTAATGTCACTTCTATTTCCGGTTCACTTACCTCATTGACCGCATCACGGGAATTGCCCAGCAGGATCATCAACACCTGCTGAAGCTGGGCAACATCTCCATTGATCTTCAAATCCACGCCAGATATGTCATGGCGGAGCGTAATATTCTCCGGGATGGACACCCGCGCCAGCTTGAGCGACTCCTTGATAACCATTGCCAGTGAGAACGGCCGCATTCGCACAGTGTTCTTGCGAGCGAATGTCAGCAACTGGTTAATCATGTCTGCAGCACGAAAATTCAATTTCTCGACATTCTTGATTTTTTCCAGAACGTCCGGCCTGTCCTCGAGCTTGCGCTTGGCCAGATACAAATTGCCTGTCATCCCTGCCAGTATATTGTTGAAATCGTGTGCGATTCCACCCACCAGCGTTCCCAACGCCTCCATTTTCTGCGATTGACGTATTTTTTCCTCCAAGGCCTGTTGATCGGAAATATCCTGTTGGGCGCAAATGAAATGGGTAATCTCACCTGCCTCATTGCGCAAGGGCGAGACCGAAGTCAGAGCAGGATAGATACTACCATCCTTACGCCGTTCGCTAAGCAAGCCCCGCCATGTCTCTCCTCTCTCCAAACATTCCCATAACTCCTTGATCGACTTGTTCTCCCAACTGGCAGGACGAGCAAAGTATGCGGTTTTTCCTCGGGCTTCACTCGAACTGTATCCACTCAAACGGCTGGCAGCGGCATTGTAATGCTGAATGACCCCTCTCCTGTCCGTGATCATGATCGAATCACTGGCCTGCTCAACTGCCAGCGACAATATACGCAAATCACTCTCGGTCTGTTTGACTTCGGTCAAGTCATATATCACACCACTTAAGCTTTTGGGATGCCCCAGATCGTCATACTCGATATAAATTGAATTTCCAATCCACTTCCCGGAATCACTTGCCGCGCCCACGCGGCTTGTGAAAGCAAGACCTTTGCCGCCACGGGTCATTGTTTTCTTGAGGCGATCGGAAATAGACAGGTAATCTTCGCCGGCAAACAATTCGTCAAAGACACTGGACTTCTGCAGGAACTCTTCTGGCTCAATTCCAAGCAGCTCCCTCACATAGGGTGAGACATAAAGCGGCTGGAATTCAGGCGTGGCAGTCCAGATGCAGCATGGCACCACGTTCACCATGAGTTCGAAGCGCTTCTCCATATCAACACGTGCCTTGTATGCCTGCTCAAAGGTCTCGGCCAGCTCAACAACCTCATCCGGAAGGTGGGAAAGCAATGCCGCATGATCTTCATCGGAAAGCTGATGATTCATGAGCTGTTTCACTTCATGAACCGGTGCCACCAAATGCCGTTTGAGGGTGTGATGCAAGGCCAGGATGGACAGAACAAGAAGGATAATTAGCAGCAGAAAGGCCCAGAAAGTTGCAGTGTAAACAGCATACAGTACCGGGGTCCTGTCCATAACGAGAACAAGGATTTCCTTGTGTCCGGGTATGGCTGATTCAAATAGATGTAGATGATCATGCCTGGCAATCTGCATTCGCAAACTTGAATAACTCGCCTTGTCTTCGACCTGCAATGTTGCAGGCTCCGCATCGCCAAGTGATACATGGAGCAATTGATCACTTGAATCAACAAGGGCCATGGCCGCAATGGTCGGATTCTTTACCAGGGCATCAGATTCGCCGATAATGGCTTTGATGTCCGCTTCGCCAAGGTGTTTGGCAAACTGCTTGGTCTGGTACGACAAGCGATCATTGGCTATCTCAGTAAGCATATAATCGATCAGGCTGCTCAGGGTCAGAAAGAAGGTCAGGATGAGCACAGCAAAAAAGTAGCCCGACCATAGCAATACTGTACGGACTAAATCATGTTGTAGTGTGTGGTGATGGCGCCTATTAAGTTGAGATGCCAGCTTCATCATCCTTCAACTCCGTCCGCTTACCATATATTTAACATCTGGAGATATCGGCAATATGCATTGCCATACATCCTAACCTGCTAGGCAAACAAGCAAGGAAATACTGTGCCTAGACCACCTGACTTGCAATGCCTTGGTCATCTCAAGGCTTTATCCAAAGATGGATGCGTGCGAGTTGATCAACCTTCTTTGTGCGGTATTTCCACGTGGAGCAGGTTATACCGCATACGGGTACCATGATTGATCGACATCATGATTTCTTCAGCACTCAATGCATCAGGGAAATATGTCCCATGAATTTTTGCTCCATGTATGCTGGCTCCCTCCATGCAGCAGTTGCGTAAATCGAGACCTCGCAAATCGGCCAAGCGAAAATAGCAATTCGTAAAATTGATACCTGCGGCATGAAGTCCTTGCAAACTACACCCACGCAGGAATGCTCCAGTGAGGTTGCATGGCTCTCCTCTATCCAGTCGCACATTGGCTTCGTCGATTTTCTCCTCGCGCAGCAACTGATAAATCTCATTTTCTAAAATCTTGGGGGCGTGATCCGGCATATATTGTCCTCGCAAATGGAAAAAATAGTCATATCGCTATATCAAGAGCAATTTTGATGCCGATCTTTTATCTTGGCCCCGGCTCCAGATTTCCCCAAAACACCACCAAACCATAAGTTGGCCTGTTTCTTGCGGTTATTTTTGGTGTATACCTGTGCCCGAGATGAATGCTCGTGCCAATTTAAAGAAAAGAGGCCTCGTATGAAAATTAACAGTGTCGGGCGTCAGAACCCCAATGTTGCCAAAACAAAAGAGAAGAGTGTAAAAGGTGGCAGTTTTCAGTCGATTCTGAAAAGCAGACTTGAAAGCATCCAGACGACCCAGAATTCAAATGATCTTGAGCAGGCCCCCTCTGGAAGAAATGAAGCATGGGATATGATTGAGGATGCAGCACGACTCCTTGATGAGGCAATGGAGCATATACAAAAAGATGGCTCCCCCAACCCACAAACTATTCATTCCCTGCAGGAGCTTCATACCCGGTTAAATCAAAAAGGTAATAATGAAGAAGTCGATGCAATCATTGCGGCAGAAACAAGACGTTTGCAGGCGTGGAACAACTAAACCTGCGCATCACCGGAAAAACGGATCAATAGTTATTTGACAGTAAGCCCTGCCGTTGATGACGCTTGTATAGCCGGCAACATATCCCCGGGCTTGTTGATCAAACAAGATCCTCATCATCGAGGCGTGAATGGCGGGTCTTCTCCCGGTATTTCATACGGATGGTTTCCCGCTGTCGTTTAAAGATATACCTCACCACACTATCTTCTTCTTCCTCGCAACGAAACATGAAGGCTACGCCCAACTGGGTCCGGCCATTGGTTACTTTGATGTACACGACCTCGGCAAGAAGCTCAAGTAGAACCGGAGGGGATAAGGGCAGACTCATGGTGATTTTCAGGTGTTCGCCTTTTTTGCAGAACACGCTCGAAGTAAAGCGCATGCCTGTAGCGCTCATATTAACAAAGCGCTCCTTCATGTCTGTGTGATCCGTTTGTTGCATTACGTTCATGCCAATCACATAATTCAACTTGGCATCGAGCAATTCCAGTGCCCTGGAAACTTCGGGGTTGAGGTGTGCAGCACTGCTGATTTCATGAGCAGAACCGCCGCCCGAGAGGCTATGCAATAAGTTTGACTGGCCGGAAAGTATCCCCACCCGGTTGACTTCAATGTCATATTCCTCTTTCGTCAGCAACTCTTCATTCATGCGTATCATATCGTCCTGACGAAAATCTAAGCGCCGATTCCGGCCCTCCTTGTCAGCCATGTAATTCTCCTTCCAATCATGATTTTGCGTAGGCCGGCAAGAAAGCCGGCAAGATATCGCCAAAATCATCATCCTCGGAAATGGCTTGGGTACTTACGTGCCCTTCCTCGATGGCGGCAATGGCAACCTCCACCACCTGTGTATCAAATTGCGTGCCAGAATTCTGCCTGAGTTGCTCGATGCAGAAGGATAGAGGCTTGGCTTGCCGGTAAACTCGATGTGTTGTCATGGCATCAATGGCATCAGCCACACAGACGATTCTGGCAATAAGTGGTATTCCCTCACCTTTAAGTTTGTCCGGATAACCATACCCGTCCATCCGTTCATGGTGATGGCGCACGATCTGGCGCTCAAACGCCAGGGTATCCATATTTCTCAGAATAGAATCGCCAATCCCTGGATGCGTCTTCATGATTGCATATTCTTTATTAGTAAACCGGCCGGGCTTCAACAAGACAGAATCCGGCACACCCGTCTTACCGATGTCGTGCAGAAGCCCCCCGGTGCGAACCAATGCTATTGTTTCCTCATCCAGACCAAGGGCTTTTGCGAAGTACACCGCCATTTTACTAACTCTGGCTGAGTGATCCTTGGTGTATTTATCCCTGGCTTCCAGAGAACGAACCAATGCAATCAACGTTTCCTTCATGCTCATGCCAAGGGCGGCGTGTACAGCACAGTTATCCAACAAGGTATCCAGATACGTCATCAACAATCCCAGTATGTACTTAAGCCGATCGCTTAACTCACCTTTACTCTGGCAGTCCATCAAACAAAGTACGCCCATGGGTATCCCTTGCAAGAGAAGAGGAATAGCGACGTAATCTTTTGCCGACACGCCCGGCCAACATGCCTCCGCATGAACATGTTCAGGCAGCAGGTAAATATAATCCTCACGCTTATCCAGCAAAGGTGCAAATGGCGTCGCTGCAAGATCACAACTTTGAATAATCGGGCCTTCTAAATCCGATTCATCGGCCCCCTGGTGTGTCACCATGACAAAACGCTCATGAACTCTTTCGAACAGCACCATAAAGCCGCGGTTTGTATGAACCATGTCCATGGCAAGTGACAAGGCAGTGCTGCAAATTTGAGCGACATCTTTATGTTGGGTAATCTCATTAAACATGCGATATACCAAGCCCAAATGTCTGTCCATTTCAAACATTTCCGGCAACAGCCTGCCATGCAAGGTACTGGCAGGAGCTTCTCGGATTGGCTTTGATTCCTGGATTGGCTTTGATTCCTGATTTACCTTTTCAAGGAGCTTACTCAATCCTGCCTGCAGGGCTTTGGGGTGAAACGGTTTGTGCAACACTTCGTCAACACCCAGGCTCTTCGCATGCTGCAGCTTGTCAGGACTAAGGAAGCCGCTAACCAGAATAATAGGAATATCATTTCCTTGTTCTCTCAGCTCGGCAATCAGATCAAGTGACTGGCCATCACCAAGACTCAAATCTGCTACCATGGCGTGCCAATTCCTGTCCCTAAACAACTCGCGTGCCTGCCTGATGCTGGTGGCACACACCACATTTGCCTTCTGGCAAACATCCTCAATAACTTCAAGCATGACATTGCTGACAGCAGGCTGATCCTCAAGGAGCAAGATATTCAGCATGGCCTTAGCCCAACTTTCTCTGAGCGCCGTAGACACGAGCCGCTGCGTGCTCGGATATGCGCATATGCTGAGGAGTGGTTTCAACATCCTTATCCATAAGCTGCCGCATCAACGCCTGGTATCGGGCAGCATTATCCAGTCGCACGCGAATCTCAGGCAATTGAAATGGCTTGCTGACGAAGTCATATGCGCCTTGGTCCACAGCATCCAGCACATCTTCAATACCTGAAAAACCGGTCATTAGAATAACCAGCGTGCGGCACGGGTCACCGTATGTCTGTTTGAGTATGGTCAGGCCACTTGCACCGGGAAGCATGATATCAGACAACACCAAATCAAACGTTTCACGACTTAGCATATCCAGCGCGACATCGCCATGATGACACAAGCGCACTTCATAACCGGCTTCACATAAGTATTCATCAAGCAGCGCAGCTAAGGCTGTGTCATCCTCAACGATCAGCAGACGGCATTTTTTCAGTTTCATAACAATTAGTTGTTGCGGGGCGTGTATAACTGCAAAAGGTGTGATTCGAGCTTGGATACCGACTGGTCAGCAATAACATGTTTAGCCTGCTGTGATATATTGACCCGCTCACCAGAGTCAGGCCGTTCCTGCTGCACATTTTCCCTGCGGCTCACAGAACTGGTATTTTGTTGTAGCAAGCGGTTAATCAGCCCATCTACAGCTTGTACGTTTATAGCCATTTCCAACTCCTTAACCGAATCACGCATTTGCTTATATCATTTATCGGCAACGGACTTACGGACTTTAGGTTTTCTATATGGCTCACCCATGAATGCCGCAGGGTAAGGATGAGTGAGGCTTGGCGAATCCTCCTTGGCACAGACCATCGCCATTTTTTTGTTTGTGTTCTGAGATATCAATGGGAGTACAAGGCCTGCATTTACCCCATTATTCGATTGGCACTTGCAAGAAGCGCGTAATACGTCATTATTTTGACTTTGATGTCGAGCTAAGTGAGGTGACTGATGCGTCAATCTGCCTTTATCCTTTTGGTTGAAGATGAAGATGAACTGCGTATAGCGCTGAGAGACATATTAAGCCAGGCGCATTATCATGTTGAGGCCGTCCCCAATGTTGGCCAGGCAAAAGAAGCCATAGAAAGAAATAAATTTGACCTTTCAATCCTGGATGTGCGCTTACCTGATGGTAACGGCATCGATTTGTTAAGGATGGTGCGCCAAACGGATAGCGATAATGCAGTCATCATGATGACTGCATATGCGGACGTGGACTTGGCTGTTGATGCCATACGTTTGGGTGCTGATGACTTTATTAAAAAGCCCTTTGACATGGATGAGCTTCTAGTCCGTATTGAGGAGATCCTGAAGAAAAGAAATATCATAAGAGACAATAAGGCACTGAATAAAGAAGTTAAAAGCCTGCGAAACCAGAGTTCGCTGGTCGGGCAAAGCGAAGCTATGGATAAAGTTCGACAGATGATTGACGTGCTTGGCGACTCCGAAAGCACCGTGCTGATTACCGGTGAATCAGGAACGGGTAAAGAAGTGATCGCCAGACGCTTGCATGCGGTGGGAACACGCTCTAATAAACCTTTCGTATCCATTAATTGTGGTGCCATTCCTGAAGAATTGCTTGAGTCCGAGCTGTTCGGACATGTTAAGGGTGCGTTTACCGGTGCGGTTCGAGCCAGACCGGGGCGCTTCGAATTGGCCAATGGAGGGGTTATATTTCTTGATGAAATTGGTGACATGAGCCCTAAGCTGCAGGTCAAGTTGTTACGAGTTTTACAGGAACGCTGCTTTGAGCCGGTTGGTAGCGAAAAAACCACTCAAATTGACGTTCGGGTTATCGCTGCCACACATCGGAACCTTGAAGAAGAAATATCACACGGTCGTTTCAGAGAGGATTTGTACTACCGCCTTAATGTCATTCCGATTCACCTCGCCCCACTGCGGGATCGCGGTGAAGATGTATTATTGCTGGCCGAGCATTTTATTCAGCACTTCAACGCAAGCAAGCACTCTGAAATCAGCGGGATGACGGACGAAGCGAAAAAGATCATGTTCAACTACAGCTGGCGAGGGAATGTGCGCGAGTTACAAAATGTTATGGAGCGTATTGCCACCCTGAAGCGCAGTGGAATGATTGATGTACAAGACCTCCCTTCCAAGATGCTTGATCAATCCCAACGCATCAAGCAGGAACTGCAACTTGATATTAACAATGAAGACAGTATCGATTTGAAAGGCATGGTTGATGAGTATGAAAACAATTTGATTGAATCTGCATTGAACCGCTTTGATTGGAACAAAAATCGAACTGCCAATTTTTTGTCGTTAAACCGCACGACACTGGTCGAGAAAATCAAGAAAAAAGGTCTTAACCCGAACGAAACATAAGATTGCCGGCATTGCTCTGCCTGTCTGGCGCAGGGCGTCGGACAGGAAGACTCCACACCCTCGAAGCTTGAGCCCTTGATGCCGGATATGATATCCATTCAAAGCGGCATGGGTTTTGCTTATTACTCCACATGTATTCTTATGCCCGGCTACTTGCGTCCATCTTAGCGCTGCTTCTTTTCTGTCAGCCGCTATCAGCCTCTGAAGAAACCAGCCGGCCAGATGGCATACGCGCCTTTTTACAGCAAGGGGAATATAGCCTGGCCCTCAAAGCGGCCCATGCCCTCCTCTCCGAGCCAGAACTGCCAGAGCAGGAACGATATGAGCTATTGCTTGTTTTGGCAGATGCGGAAGAAGACGTTGCTGAAATGGGCCAATATATCGATGTGGCAACAGCATTACGTGCATATGAAGATCTAAACAAGGAATTTCCCGAGAAGTTTGGCCCTGAAAAACTCCAGTGGAAAATCGCTTCGTTAAATTGGAAGCATGGTGATTTTAACCGGGCAGATACCGCTGCACAAATCATTTTGGACAATCACTCACAAGCACCTGAAGCAAAAAAAGCAGCGCTGTTGCATGCTCGCCAACTGATCAGCGAAAAGATGTTTCAGCAAGCACGTAGTGTTTTACTGATTCATTTCGGACTCAACCCGAACATCAGTGCCCTTGAGGAAACAGAGGGGCTTATCTGGCTTGCAGTCATTGACGAGGCTCAAAACAGAACAGGGTCGGCATACAAGTCGATGCAAAGGGCCTATGCAATCCATCCGGAGTTGATCGAAAACAGCGCCTTGGTTTATGCCACATACATCCGCTTGCTTGTGCTGTATTCCGACCAGAAAACATTGCTTTCACATATCGATGGGTTCATCAAGCTGCACATCACCTCACCTGAGGCACCAATCATTCGCCTGCTACAAGCAGACGTACTAACGGCTCAGGGGCTGACACAAGATGCAGAAAACATCTACGGCATCCTTGCTGACCGGTATAGTGACTCCGCCATCGGAAAAAAAGCCTTCATGCGGCAACTGATGCTCAAACTCAAAGACAGTCAGAATATGGTGGAGCTTAGTCAGGCAATAACCTCGCTCTCAAACCTGGCTTCATCGCACCAGCTGAGCGAAATAGAGGCCGAAGCTCAGCTGTATCAGGCACAGTTGTTTGTGAGATTGAGTCATACGGATGCAAATCATTTGGACCACGCCATAGCCTATTATGCCCTGGTTGCGGCTTCAGAGCATGCCACCTTTGTTAAGGCCGCTCGCAAGGATGGTTCCATATTACTAACCAATCGCTTGCATGAGTTACTTGAGCAGGAACAGTGGCTGCAAGCAGTCCTCCTCTGGAAACGTTATCCGCAGCTTCGTCCGGCCAGGGCGAACAAATTGTCCTTTGGTATTGCACAGGCGTACACCCACCTGATGGATTACCCCCATGCTGAAGAGATTCTAAACGATTTGTATAAACAGGCTAAAGGCACCGTCTGGGGACACCGCGTCATGCTTGAGATGGCGCATCTGTGGACAGATCGGGAAGATGCCGACAGCGTAGTAAAAATCATGCGTTGGCTCACCAGCCATGAGCATACGCTCTACCGGCAGGATATGTTGCTTATCGTGGCCACGGCTCAGACCAAACGGGGTGAAACATCAGCAGCCCGGCAAACCCTTGCCAGTGTTGTTCCGGAAGATCTGACCCCTGAACTACGTTACACATACTGGTTCACTCAAGCTAAAAACAATCTGGCCTTACAGCGCTGGCATACCGCTGCCGATGCCTGGAAGCAATTGGCAGCATTGAGTCAGGAGCCTGAGAAATCGCATTTTGTTTATGCACAGGCTGATGCAACGATTCAAGGTATGGATTATCTGAATGCTGAAAAAATCCTGCTACAGATACCCGAACCAGAGCGCAACGGAGCGTGGCATTACGCATTGGCCATTTGTGCGACCAATTCGGGGCGATGGAAGATGGCAGAGGAACATCTTATTCCACTAAGCATGGGGGACCCTGCCGACAACTACACCATGCGAGCCCGTATCCTGCTGGCCGAAAAACGTTCGGAACGATTCGTAAGGCAACAGCAATGAATCGGGTGTGGCTGCTGGGTTTTCCTGAAAATGAAGCCGCCGGACTTTGTGTCCAGCTTGGCCGCATCGCACCTGGTATACCTGTTGAGTCACGACAGGAGTTTGATACCGAGTTGTTGGATGTCGATTCAGAAACCCTGGTTTTCCTGTTCGACTCCAACGTTGCCATCGGCCAAACCATGCGCCTGTTCCAACATGAGCCTACAACCAATCTGGTTGTTCTCGCCCAAGATGCCGACGCCGAACACGCCTCACAACTGATGCAAGCTGGAGCCATGGACTACCGGGTCTTACCCTCCCCCGATGAAGTCCTCGAAATTTATCTGCGCAAGGCAGAACATCAGGCGCAGTTGTCCACTCAAGCCAGCCAACAACGTAAAGATTGTGACAGCTTTGTAACACAGGATATCGAAACAAGGCGTCTTCTGGACAAGGTGGCGCTCATTGCCCCAAGCTGCGCTTCGGTGCTTATCCTTGGAGAGTCCGGCACAGGCAAAGAGCGCCTTGCCCATTTCATCCGCGAGTGTTCTAACCGGAAAGACAATGCTTTTGTTGCCATCAATTGTGCTGCCATACCCGAAGGCGTACTGGAGTCAGAGCTTTTCGGCCACGAAAAGGGCGCTTTTACGGGGGCCACGAACTCAAGACCCGGGAAATTTGAACTGGCCCATGAGGGCACCTTATTACTGGATGAAATCTCGGAAATGCCACTTCATCTGCAGGCAAAGTTGCTGCGCGTATTACAGGAAGGCGAAGTGGACCGCTTGGGTGGAAGAAACCCTGTCAAGATCGACGTGCGTATCCTGGCCACGAGCAATCGCAATATGGCGGATGCCGTCCACGAAGGAAAATTTCGCCAGGACCTTTACTACCGCTTGAACGTTGTTTCGGTGCAGCTTCCACCGTTACGTACACGCCCCAACGACATTGAACCTTTGGCCGCGCATTTTCTTAAGCTTTTCGCTGATATGTATGGAAAACCGTCACCCGGTATCAGCCACTCCTGCCTGACACGACTTCAACAACACAGCTGGCCGGGCAATGCACGCGAGTTGGAAAACTGCATGCACCGCTCTTTCCTGATGTGCACAGGCGACCAATTGCTGGAGGAACACCTGGGACTGGAAAGTGACTTCCAACAGCGGCGCGATGAACCTTCAGCCATCCATGCGGGCCTGAGCATCCGGAATATGGAGCAGGCCCTGATCAAGGAAACCATCAAGCATGTAAATGGCAACCGTACCGAGGCAGCAAAGTTACTCGGCATCAGCATTCGCACATTACGCAATAAATTGCATGACATGGAATCTGGCACGTCATTTGCTGAAAGCTCTGTAGCTCAACAAGGCACGCTTGCCAGTTCAGGGAGGATCGGATGAGTGGATTATTCAGTACCGGATTTCAGTCTCTAGAAGCCGCACTCGCTGCCCGTGAACGCATGCAAACAACGCATGCTGCAAACATTGCCAATGCAGACACCCCCCACTACCGCGCAGACAGCCGAACATTTGATGACTTTTTCCAGGCCGAGAAAAGCAGACAAACACAAGCGGAAATGTCGCCAAACCTGGGAAATTCATTCACCACGAGTGATTTCGGTAACCTGAGTGGCCGTCAAAAGGAACATGAGGGGCTACGACTGGATGGCAACACTGTAGATCCACAAAAAGAGATGGTGAATATGGCCGAAAATCAGCTGATGCATGAACTGACCATGCGCTTGATCAAAGGAAAGCTGGGTGGCCTGGCCAACGCCATCAAGGAAGGCCGTTAATGTCCAACTCACTTTTTTCCTCTATGCAGATCAGTGCCTCCGGCATGTCGGCACAACGCTCCCGGATGGATGTCGTAGCTGAGAATATTGCCAATGCTGAATCGACACGCACACAGGAGGGAGGCCCCTATCGCCGCCGCCAGGTTGTATTCCAAAGCACGCCAGGCGAAAAACGTTTTTCAGAAGTCTTCTCCTCATCCCTTGGCAGCAATGAGCCTCAATCCGTAAAAGTGGCTGACATTACAAAAGACAGTCGCCCGTTTCAGGAGATACATGACCCATCGCATCCGGATGCGGACGCCAATGGCATGGTCAAGCTTCCCAACGTCAACGCAGTGGAAGAGATGGTAAACCTGAATTCAGCATCACGCAGCTTCGAAGCAAACGTGACTGCCATGGAAGCATCCAAGCGTATGTTTCTGAAAACGCTGGAGCTTTTACGTTGATGCATCATGCGACATGCCGAACAGTCTTTATATTTGATATTTGTTCTAAAACAAGAGGTCACTCATGAATATTGACTCAATAGGTAGCATTAATCAGCAGATGTCACCCAAGCTGCCGACAGGCAACAAGCCGGGGAATTTCGCCTCTCTGGTACAACAGTACGTGCAGCAGACGAATCAGGATACCAAGGCGGCCCAGGAAGCTACGGTGGATCTCGCTGTGGGAAAGAGCAGTAATGTGTCCGAAACGTTGCTGGCAGTTCAAAAGGCCGATTTGTCCTTTCAACTTATGATGAGTGTGCGCAACAAACTCGTGGATGCCTACCGCGAAGTTATGCGCATGCAGGTATGAGGAGTGATGCATGTCTAACGAAATTGCACCAGCGCAAGACCAGTTGATGGACGCATCAATGACCGGTACAGATGCCTCATCCTCCGGATCGGGAGCATTCCCGGGCAGCAGAGGAAGTGTGCAGGGCATCCTGTTAAAGAACAGACGCCCCTTACTGCTGGTCGCAAGCGTCATGATGCTTCTGGGCTTTATCGGGCTTGTTATGCAGTCGGCAGATGCGCCATACAGGCCTGTTTTCAGCGGGATAAGCGAGCAGGAAGCGGCATCAGTTGTGGAAACCCTTCAGAAAGAACATATCCCCTACCGCCTGGAAGGCGGGGGATCCGTCCTGGTTCCGGCTGATCAGGTCTATGCGGCTCGCCTGAAGCTGGCCAGCCAGGGTGTAACACCGGGAAATGGTGTTGGTTACGAGTTGTTTGATAAGAGCACCCCTTTCGGTATCAGCAACTTTGCCCAGAAAGTAAACCTTCAGCGCGCCTTGCAGGGGGAATTAGCCAGGACCATCGAGGTATTACCTCAGGTTTCGGCTGCCCGTGTTCATTTGGTGATGACCAAAGAGTCCGCCTTCATTAAGCAACAACGTCAGGCATCCGCTTCGATCATGCTGCAACTTGTCGGTGGACAGCATATTCCCAAGCAGACCATTCTTGCCATTCAAAATCTGGTGTCCGCCAGCGTACCTGATCTCGAACGGGAGGCTGTTACTGTTGTGGATTCCGCAGGCAATCTTCTTTCTTCGAGCGAAGAGAAAAACGGCATGGGCGCGGGCCAGACACAGCAAGAATATCAGGTGCAGCTTGAGCGCAGGCTGGAGGAACGCCTTACCGGAATGCTGGAGCAACTGGTCGGCGCCGGACAGGCTGTTGTAAGAGTTACAGCAGAAATCGACCGCGAACATATTGAACAACACAATAAGCGCTTTAACCCGGATGAAGCGGTTTTACGCAATCAGCGGGTCATTAGCGAGAACAGACGAGCATCCGACACCCCGGTTGGAGGCGTGCCAGGCACAGCCTCGAACGTTCCCGGCGAAAACAATGGCGCAGAAATCAACGCACAGCAACCGACCGAAGAGGCCATGCGCAGTGAAAACGTCAGTAATTATGAGATCAGCTCAACCACTGAGACGCGCACGATTCCTTTTGGCGGCATCAATCGACTGTCGATTGCGGCCATTGTTGGAGGCTCCTTCAAGGAAACAAATGGCGAATCAAGCTTTATTCCCAGAAGTCAGCAGGAGTTAAAATCCATACGGAATCTACTTGAGCGTGCCATGGGCTACGATGAAGACCGCGGCGATACCCTGGAAGTCCAAAGCCTGCCACTGGTTGATATCTCCAGCCATGAAGATGCCCAAGCCCTGGAAGCTGCCGAGCAAAAGTCCTTCTATCTGGAGTTGGCCCGTTATGGTGTTGCCGGACTGGCTTTATTACTGCTTGCCTGGTTTGTGCTGCGCCCTATGGCCACGCGCCTTACCACACCACACACACCTGCTGCAAAGCAGGACAGAAAGGGCATTGATCAGGCATCCAACCCGGCTCTGCTAGCCCCACCGGCTTTGTCTGCCATGCCCGACGCCAGTGCGGAACACATCCAATCGCAGAAGATGGCTAAAACACTGGCTGCCGAAGATCCAAGCCTGACAGCCCGGATCCTGCTCCAGTGGACGCAGCAGCAATCATGATCGGGTCAGAACTGGAAGGAGCGGATAAGGCGGCAGTTTTACTTCTTGCCCTGGGACCTGAAATATCCTCACCCATCATGAAGCAAATGGACGATGAGGCATTGATCGACCTTGCCAAGCGCATGCCAAAACTGAACAACATAAAACCTGATGCACTTGCTGAGATTTGCAATGAATTTGCCGAATTCCACCGCTCCGGCAACCCGTTTTTTACATCCAGCGCTGATATTAAAGAAATGCTCAATGGTGTCGTGGATGGTGCCCGGCTCGAGCGTATTATGGAAAGCCTGCAGGATGGAAGACCTGTCCGGGTGCCTGTGTGGAGCAAGCTATCACGCATGTCACCAAAGGCTGTTTATGGCATCATCAGGAATGAGAATCCCCAGACCATTGCCATTATCCTCGGGCAGCTTGACCCTGATTTAGCCAGCAGTTTGATAGAATTGTTTCCCGAGGACATGCAAACCTCGGTGGTGGTGCGCATGTCGAAAATCGAGAGTGTGCCGACCGATCTGGTACACGATATCGAGGATGCTCTGGAAAAACAGCTCACCTCAGAGGCCGGTGGTTCCGGTCTTTCCTTTGATGGCATGGTGCGCGTCGTGGACATTCTGAAAACGCTCGACGGCCATATTTCCAAGTCCATTCTTGAGCATCTCAGGGAAAAAGACCCTGAGCTTTTTGAACAGGTGGACAGCCAGCTCCTTCTTTTCGAGGACTTCACAGACCTATCCGAAAGGGACATTCAGACCGTACTGAAGCATGTTTCATCAGAAGATTTGGTCCGCGCTCTGAAAGGGGCTTCCGATGAACTGCGTGAGCATTTCTTCTCGAACATGTCCCAACGCGCTGCCGAAATCATGCGTGAAGACATGGAAATCATGGGGCCCATCAAGGTGTCGGACGTCGAAGCATGTCAGCGCAATCTTCTGGAGGTGGCACGCAAGCTGGATGAAGAAGGCGCTATCACCCTGGGCACACAAGAAGAAATGGTTTGATGCGATGGTAAATCATCCTCTGAAACCATTAGATATAAAAAGCTTTACCAGGGAAAAGGGAAATACACCTTTCCCATACAGCGAACTTGCCGCGCAACTGGTAGAGACACAAGAACCCGATCGTCTTCGCCAGCTGGAGAAGATACTTTCGGAAAATAAGGAACGATCTGCTGAACTGGAGCGAGAGGCATATGACAAAGCCTACGCTGCCGGCGAAAAGACCGGCCTGACCCTTGGCGGCAAGCGGGCAGAGCAAATTCTGACTCAGCTGCAACAGATGCTGGATGCTTCCGAGTCACAGATGGGTGAAATACACCGGACCATGTGTGAGGCTATCGTCGATATAAGCGGAGCCATCTGCAAATGGCTTATTGGCGAGATCACCGACAGCGAGCGCAGCCGCCTGCTGGAAATGGCAAAAAAAACAGCCCATGCCTTACCGGAGATGGGCAGCATGACGGTGGCCGTGCACCCGGACGACTTTGCACAGTTTGAGAAACTCCTTGCCGAGTCAAAAATGCAGTCCCCTTTGATCGCCGATGCCAACGTCGCACGAAGCTGCGTCCGTATATTCAGCAAGACGCAGGATGTCCTGATAGATCCAGGCACATCCATTGCCGAAGGCATTGCCTACATTAAAGCCGAGTTGCTTTCCGATGACCCCAATAGCAACGCCTGAAATTTGCAAGCCTGATGCCCGGGAGCGGGTGTTATCGCACATGGCAAGGCGCTCCGCCTATCCCGTGCGCGGACGCGTGCAAAAGGTCATGGGGCCGCTACTGGAAGCAAGCGGCATGGATACCGAGGTCGGCAGAGCTTGCCATGTGCAAACATCCAACAATACTCATCTGGAAGCCGAGGTTGTCGGCTTTCGTGACGGCTACAGCCTGATCATGCCAGCCGGACCCACCAGGGGAATTGCGCCCGGCAGCATCGTGCGACCCTTATACGGCCCCCCTTCGATCCATGTTTCCGAATCTCTGCTCGGACGAGTCATCAATGCATGCGGCCGGCCTCTGGATGGAAAAGAGTTGCCGGAAACCAAAAACGCCTACCCCATTCATCGTCCGCCGCCAAACCCCATGTCCCGCCATCTTATTGACACCCCAATGCAATTGGGCATTCGCGTCATCGATTCCTGTCTCACGATGGGCTGGGGGCAGCGTATGGGCCTGTTTGCCGGAGCCGGTGTGGGAAAGAGCACATTGCTTGGCATGCTGGCAAGAGATACAGACGCCGACATTATTGTCATCGCCCTGGTTGGCGAACGTGGGCGGGAACTTCGTGAATTCCTTGATCAGGCATTGGGCGCGGAAGCACTATCGCGTTGTGTTGTCGTGGTAGCCACCTCCGATGAGCCCCCCTTGCTCAGGGTCCGGGCAGCTTTAGCTGCAACAACCATTGCAGAGGTGTTTCGTGACCGGGGGAAGAAGGTCCTTTTGTTAATGGACAGCCTCACACGCTTCCTGCAGGCACAACGGGAAATAGGCTTAATGCTGGGAGAACCACCAACGAGCAAGGGCTATACACCTTCCTGCTTTGCGATGCTGGCCGAACTGGTTGAACGAGCCGGACCAGGCAGCAGCAGCGGGGATATCAGCGCCATCTACACCGTACTTGTTGAAGGCGATGATCTAGCCGACCCTGTTGCCGATGCCGCTTTGGCTGTGCTTGACGGCCATGTTGTATTGGACAGGCGTCTTGCCGAACGTGGCCATTTCCCTGCTATCAGCCTGTTGCGCAGTGTCAGCCGCTTGGCAAACCGGCTTATTCCAGCCAATGTTCAAAAAGCGGCACGTTCCTTGCGAGAAGATCTTTCATTATATGAACGAATGGAGGACATGGTGAATATGGGCGCTTATGAGAAGGGCAGCAATCCCATTCTGGATCAGGTTATTGAACGCCTGCCAGCCGTTCATGAATTCCAGCGTCAAGATACAAGTGATGCCAGCCCACTCGAAGATTCCCAGAATGCTCTGGTCGAGTTGATGACATCATGAGCAACACACTTCCACCGCACGCGGTCCTATCCAAACTTGAGGAAAACAAGTGCAACAGGCTGCAGGCCGATCTGGCGATCCTGACTGCCAAGCGCGAGCTGCTCGAACTTGAACTGAAAGCAGCTGAAGAGCGATTAATTGACATCGAAAACCGTCGCCATTACCAGCCCAATAACAGTGTCATGGCATCAGAGATTGCCGCGCTGGAGACCGCGCGTCATGAAGAAATCGTCCGCAAGGAAGGCGTCTCCAAACAGCTCCGTGATTTATCTGGTGAAGAGAAACAGTTTAAGGCAGAGGTCTTCGCCAGCATCATCAAGTCCAATGCCTATGAATCACTGCGGGATAAGGAAAAAAAGCAGCAGGAACGGCTATCCTCCCGCAGCGAACAGCAGGCGGTCGATGATTTGATGGCAAATCGCCGCATGAAGGGATATGGAAAATGAAACGTCAATATGCTCTCGTATTGCTCATACTCCTGAGCCTGTCCGCTGTCATCAACATTGGGCTGGCATGGTGGCCAAGCGACTGGTATCTACCTGCCACGGCCGCACAGCTAACTACACCATCGGCACATGCGATAGAGCAGCAGGCAAAGGACGTACAGCCGGATAACAACCGGGACGAAAGTATGCGGATCATCGAATCGAGTCTGGTCGGCGTAGCGGAAGCTTCTGTCTTCTCCGGGGGCCCAATGGGTGACCTCAATCCTGAGGATCTTGACGTGCTTCGCAATCTACGTTCCATCAAGACAGACCTGGACACACGCGCCAAGGCCCTTGATGCGCGGCAAGAATCGATTGAAGAGGCCGAAGCAGGCATCACAAAGCGCGTCGATGAACTGGAAGGCATTCTCGCAAGGATTCAAGACCGTTTGCAGCAGGAAGAAAGCATTAAAGACAAAAAGATCAAGAAGTTAACAGCCGTATATTCGAGCATGAAGGCGGAAAAGGCTGCCCCGGTTATTTCCAGGATGGAACTTTCCACTGTTGTAAAGATGTTTACACGCATGGATGAAAAGACCGTGGGGAAAATACTGTCCTTCTTACCCCCGGAACAAGCAGTTAAAATCACTCAGGCTTTAACCCAAAAAATCAGCTCCCTGGATAATTAACCTTGTATACCAGCAGAATTAAGGGGTGCATATGAAAAGCATCAGCGAGGTGATCAGGCTAAGGGGAAGGCCTTTGAAGATTCTAAAGCTGGCTTGGCTGATGCCGAAGACCTCATTAGGGCCTAGCCCACGCAAGATGTCTGTAAACCTCAGTCATATACAACCAAGGAGACCCTCAATTTATGCCATTACTTAACTGGGATAGTAGCTTCAGTGTGGGCGTGGAAGAAATTGATAAACAGCATCAAAAACTATTCGCGCTGATAAACCAATTGCATGATGCGATGATGTGCGGAAAAGAAAATGAGGTTCTGGAATCAGTCTTATCGAGCGTGGCCGATTATACAGAATATCATTTTTCCTTTGAAGAAGAGTTGATGGATAAGTTTGACTACCCGGATTCAGAAAAACATAAAATGGCGCATACAAAATTAAAGGAAACGCTATCCGAAATCCAAGCTGAGTATCCGAAGGCCAAGCCGGGCGCAAACATGCGTGCAATGGATTTTTTACAGAGCTGGCTCATCAACCATATCGTTACAGGAGATATGGATATGAAGTTGGGAGCATACATATCTTCAAAATCCTGATCGAATGCACTTACACCAGACACCATGATGGCGGAGCCGTCGCCCTCTTTTTAATGTCACTCTGTCTCGGCGCATGCCGGAAGGCCTGAGCGCGACCCAATCCACTGTTAGCCCTGAATAAGCTGATTCTGGATGTTGGCATGAGCCTTGCTCTTTAGCTATTAGAGCGGAGAGGGCTATGCAAACAAACTTAAGTACAAATATCGGACAACGGTTAATTTTCACGCCGCGACTTGCGCAGAGCCTGAAAATACTGGCCATGAATACAGTCGATTTAAGCGAACATATTGCTGAATGTCTGGATTCCAACCCCATGCTTGAAAATGAGATGCAGTCAAATGATGAGCTTGATGAAGCCACTTTAAAGCAGGAAGAAAAGTCGGTTGAAAATGACTGGCGTGAACGGGGTGATGATCGTTGGGAAACAATGGGCTCAACAAACCCCATTGAAAGATCCAACCCCCTGGAGAATCGGCTGAAGGCTGAAAAGAATATTGAGCAAAGTCTGCACGAACAGATTGATTGTCAGCCCATGTCGGATAAGGAGCGCATCATTGCGCACACCATTATTGATTCGCTGGATGATGATGGCTACTTCAGTGAGGACATCACATCGGAATTGGTGCTCAAGCTGAAACTCAGCAGCAAAGCAATCATTGAAGCATTGGAGAAAATTGTACACCAACTGGAACCCAGAGGCATCGGCGCAAGAAACATGAAGGAATGCCTGCTGCTGCAGCTGGGCGATGCAACAGAAACTGAAAATCTGGCCCGTCGATTACTGCTAAATCATTCCGAACATCTGTTTGATAGTGACCATGTCCTTGCTGAAGCTGCGGACTGCAGTATCGAGGATATCGTGGCTGCACGGGCCAGGATGCGCAGGCTGGATCCTTTTCCCGGGCACTACCTGCGCAGTGACGACATTGTTTACATTCAGCCTGAAGTGATTTTTCATCGCCAGCCTGACCGGAGTCTGCGCATAGAGATCCCTGATTATTCGTGGAACGGCGTACGGCTTAACAAACAATGGCAAGGTCATACCTGGCAGGGAACAGATAAGAATTTTATGAATAACGCTTCCAGAGAGGCCACATGGTTGCTCGATGCGCTGGCACAGCGCCGCAAAACCCTGGACAAGGTTGCCCACTGCCTGGCCAAACACCAGAGAAGGTTTCTGGAATATGGGCCTATCGGACTTAAGCCCCTCACATTGCAGGAAGTGGCTTCTGAAGTTGGCCTGCATGAATCGACAATTTCCCGCGTCACCAATGGCAAATATGCTCAAACACCATTAGGCCTTATCGAAATGAAGCGCTTCTTTTCGGCTGGTTTACCAGTACGTGGTGGAGGCACCATCGCAGTTTACAAGGTGCAGCAGCGGATCAAGGCCTTGATTAAATCCGAGCCATCCGGCCGGCCAATCGCTGATCAGACCATTTCAGAGGTGTTGCAGGCCGAGGGCGTACAAATTGCTCGCCGTACGGTAGCAAAATACCGGGAACAACTCGGGTTTGCCCCGACGCACCAGCGCAAACGAGCAGCCCCACCCGTGAAGGCGCGTGCCTACGCATCCACAGCAGTTCCAGCCTGACGGGAAAGAATTTTCAATAGCTCTGGCCCCTGCCCTGACAACCTCCTGTCAGTGCCTGTTTATGGAATAAACCAACCAGTGGCGCTGCCTGCTGACAGACGGAGTTCGGCCAATAACGGCCCTTCGGGCAAGTGCCTAGAAAGCTCCACAAACGCCTATTCGAGGAACCCCCAAGGTGCAAAAGGTCCATACAATCAATCTGGAGCATGAAACATCACATTGAATATTGACCCGACCCCGCTTGCTGGCGGTTCAAGCCTGACACAGGCGTGATGCAACTGAGCCACTTGGCTGACTATGGAAAGCCCAAGTCCACTACCTGAAGCAATTTGCCCCGCTGGCCGATAAAATCGTTCAAATATTCGTGCCTGCTCATCGGCTTCGATTCCGGGACCTGTGTCCTCTACGCTTAACAGAATTCCCCCACTGACTTCGTGAACTGCAACATCCACCCGACCTCCATCAGGCGTGTAGCGGATTGCATTATCCACAAGATTGCCAATGAGCAGGTTCAGTGATGCTTCATCACCATCTATCCATTTGGCATCGTCAGTAGTAACGCCAAGATCAATCTCTTTGGTTGCGGCAAGCGGCGCCATCTCGCCGACTTTGTTGCGAACAAGTTCCGAGAGGTTGATCTTGGAAAAAACATGCAGCGAATCAGGCTCCTGACCAGCCAGATTCAGCAACTGTTGAACCAGGTGCGAAGCGCGACCAATACCTTGCCGCAGACTACGAACTGCCAGTGTCCGCTCTTTTTCATCCTGCGACTTCTGAACCAATTGCGCCTGAAGAGATACTGCAGTCAGCGGAGTGCGAAGCTCATGGGCAGCATCAGCAATAAACTGCCGCTGTGCATTCAAGGAACTTTCCAGACGCTGCAGTAGTTCGTTTAACGCGATGACCAGTGGACGAATCTCTCCTGGCACTTTGCATTCATCCAAAGGTTCCATGGCCGTTGAATTTCTTCGCCCGATGTCTACAGCGATCTGTTCAAGAGGAGCCAGGCCCTTCCTGACAGCGAGCCATGCCAGGATAGCCAGCACCGGAATCAGAATCAGAAACGGTAGAAGCATGCGCATAACCATGTCAGCGGATGTCTCATGTCGGTCTTCGATCGACTGGGCAGCTTGCACGACGACATCACCGGAAGACACGCTGAAGACCCGCCACTGATCATCTCCATGCGTAACTACAGACAGCCCCTGCTTGGCAGCCAATGGCAAAGCCACTGTAGGCTGCGAGGAATACTGGAGCAGCGTTGCATCGCGCCAGATTTGTACGATGAACTCCGGATCATCGGGTGCATTTTGCTGCGCAGCATCCATGTTCTTCTGCAGTGAGCGGCTCGTATGTGCGATAGAGTAGGCCATCTGGCGCAGCTCGAAATCCTGCATTTCGTTCACTTCTTCCAACATTTTCTGATAGGTGACGATGCCGGCCAGGCCGCTGATGATAAATAGGCCACCCAACAGCCAGAGCAATGTGCGCTTATGGATTGAGATCATCGTCCAACATGCCGATTCGATAGCCGACACCTCTCACATTGATAATGCTCTTGTTGCCCAATTTGCGCCGGAGATTATAAATGTGTACTTCGATTGCATTGCTGGCCACTTCTTCATCCCAGCCATACAAGGCATCTTCAAGTCTAGTTGAGGAAAGGACAGCGCCTGAGCGGTCCATCAGTGTTTGTAATAAAGTAAATTCTCTGGAGGACAGTTTGACTGCCTCGCCTCTGAGGGTAACCCTGTGCTCGATGGGGTCAAGACTGATTGCTCCGCAGGTCATAACCGGTGAAGATCTTCCCCCATGACGGCGGATTACGGCATGAATGCGAGCTTTGAGTTCATCCAGACGATAGACTCGTGATTGGGAAGTAGATTTTTTA
>CAZQTO010000014.1:0-25675 GCA_964596375.1 uncultured Zetaproteobacteria bacterium
TAAAAGCCTGGCGGTGGATCTGCAGATGGCCGGTGGTCACCTCGGTCGCGTACTGCACCATCTGCCGCGTCATACCCTCCAGCAGCGAGGCGTAGAGAATCACCATAATCAGGCCGCCGACCAGCGCAGCGATGGTCAGCACACTGCGCACCGGATTGCGCCAGATATTACGCCAGGCGATGAACAGCAGGATGAACAGACGCCCGAACGGCGATGCAGCGCCGAGATTGTGCACGGGCCCGCCTAGCGCCGCTTCTGGAGGCTTTGCAGGGAGAAGAAACCCGCCTCCAGCGGCACGCCGAACCTGATATCCTGATAGAGAATCACCGTTGATTCGTCAGGTTTGTCCTCCGGCTGCAGGTTCAGACGCATGGGCACAGCTCGCCCGTCGATCGTCTTGTTGCGGTCAAACGTAAGTGTGCGGATCAATACCCCCTCCTCGTCATAATAGCGTGCGTGGTAGGGCGCCAGCGTCTGCTGGTCGATTTCCATCACCACCTTGCCCCAAACCACCGCTGCATCCGGCTTGGGCAAGGAGGTTATTTCGTAGATCAACCTGCCGCTTCGCTCCCCTTCGAAGGTAATGCGGGAATTGTAGTCGTCCTCGTAGGTGCTCTCCTTCACCAGATCGTCGTTGGTGAAGTGGCTGCCCATCCATGAGCCGGACATCATGCTCGACGGCACCTTGGTCACGCGGTTGATCTTGGGCAGATAGTTCCAGATGTTGCCAATCACTTTCAAGGTAGCGATACCGCGATCCTTGACCGGCTCGCGGATCACCACGAGGGAGTATTCCTTGCCTCGCGACCAGGCTTCCAATGTCATGCTGCGCTCGTAGCGCCGGGTCTTGACCGTCATGGTCATGCTGGCCCGGGAGGTTTCGCCTCGCCAGAGCTCGTCGATATGGTGGATCAGCTCTTCCACCTCCATCGCCTGGGCCGGCTGCGCCACCGCAAGCAGGATGGACAGCGCTATCGTCCATGCCATGCCACTGATCCTGAACGCTTTAACGATATGCTCTTGAGTCATGCAATGATCTTAACACTGTCCCATAGCCGGTAAAGCCGGCAATTTATGATTCCAATCTAAAATCCCATCAGCTTGAATACCTGTTATCCGCTATCATTATTCACATTGACGCGGGGCTTAGAATCGGGAAACTGTTTCTCCATTCCATGCTTGAGGTTTATATATGGAGAAGTTGAGGCTAGGTATATGAATGAAAACAATAATTTAATGCCTTGCATCAGCAACTACCACCTATGAAAATAAATTATGCCAGCTAATCATCATATCGATCATAAAACCAAGCTCATCGTCACGAGATGGGAAGGTTTTGCCTGTGATATCGAGCTCATAAAGGCGCTCAAGAAATACCAGAAGGAAATCCAGAATCATCCCGACTACATTCATTACAATGAAGTCCTTGATGTGTGTAAGGTGTCCAGTAACCAGGTTACTCTTGAAGGAATAAGAAATATTGCTCGCATTGCATCAGAGGCTGATCACAGTCAACCCAATAGAAAACTTGCATTGCTTGTCTGCTCCAACCTGGCGTTTGGTCTTGCGAAAATATATGAGACTTACAGGAAATATGCGAAAAGTGGTAAAAAACAGATTCGTGTATTTAAAAATGAAAAGGATGCATTCCAATGGGTTCAAACATAGTGCATCTCAAAGGGAAGTCCGTGGCCAGACTCTGCAAATCCCGCATGGCGCGGTGCGCTTCATCGTCTGCGGGCACAGGTATTCGTGGCGGATCTACAAACCAGCATATTGGGCAACAGTTTTAAGGATACTCTGAAAAACACCTTCCATGGTGTTTTTCATTACGCAAAGGAAAAAGTGCGATTTTTCCTTTGCTCACAAAATCAAACACTTGCGTGCATGATTTTGGCGGCCCGTCCATGGGCCGCACGGATGCTCTGACTTATTCAGAGCATCCCTAACACCTAAAGCTGCCAACCAACCCGACACCAACATGGGCTTTAACTGTTCTTTGCAGCCACAGGGCGGCAGGAGCCATCACCATTTTCCGGTTGCAGGGTGGCATGTGAAATACCCACTGCATCAAGCACCGCCAGCAAGGCCGACAACATCTGTGGCCATGCATCCATTTTTTCAACCTGCACATGTGCGGAAAGCGCAAGCCGCCCGTCGGGCAGGGTCCAGACATGCACATGATGCACATCATCCACACCTCTCACGCCGAGCATGCATTGCCTGATCTCCTGCATATCCACATCAGCCGGTACGCCTTCCATCAGTTGCAGCACGGTATCGCGCACCAAGCGCCAGCCGCCCCAGACAAGAATCGCGGCCACCACGAAGGACAACAGCGGATCAATCGGCATCCAGCCGGTCGATACAATGACTATGCCCGCGGTAACCGCCGCGACTGAGCCAAGCATATCCCCCACTACATGCCAGTAAGCCGCACGCGTATTGATATCGTGCCCGCCGTGCAACCAGCGCAGGATGACGATGTTGACCAGCAGACCTGCAAAGGCGACGGTCAGCATCAGGCCACCTTCTACATGAGGCGGCGATTGCAGACGGTCGACAGCCACCCATGCGATCCAGCCGGCGACAAACAAAAGCGCCAGGCCATTCACCTGTGCTGCCAGCACCTGCGCCCGCCCGTAACCATAGGTCATACCTGCATGTGCAGGGCGCAGGGCGATGCGTTGCGCCAGTGCAGCCAGCGCCAATGCTGCAACATCGGAAGCCATATGCACGGCATCGGCCATCAAGGCGAGAGAGCCCGAAACCCAGCCGCCAACAGCTTCGATGACGGCAAATAAGGTGGTTAGAAGGAGTGCGGCATTGAGCGGGGAATGCCCGGAGTGCGGCTGTTCGGAATGAGAGTGGCCGACATGTGAATGGCCGTTATGTGAATGATTCCCCATGCTCAGTGTAAACGCATGGCCAACTTATTGGGCTCGCTTGAAAGACATCACCCTGCCATCGTCCAGACGTGGATCGCTGGGTGGAAAGTTCAACTTCAGGCTCTCGCCATCGGCGGCAAGAACGATATACACCGGCCCGCCCCAGCGGTCACCAACGGAAAAACCGATGCCGTGATCCTTATTGTTCTCCACGGAAGTCAGCAGACGAAGTGGCGGTTGTTCGTCGGGCATATTCAGCTTGAGGCTCTCGTCTTCGTAGATGGTGAGGCTTGCCTTGCCATCCACCTGCTGCCAAGTGCCCTGCAAGCGAAGCAAGAGCTGTTCATCCACCGGGTCATCCATCACCGTACAGGCCGAAAGCAGCAAGCCCAGCAGCACAACAGAAAACATGCGCGCGGCCATCACAGCACATCATCCTTGAACTTGAAAAGCTGGCCGGTCACCATCAATTGCTCTTCATCGTTCTTTTTGAAAATGGTCAGGGTTTCATTCACCGCACCGCGCTCGAACATCAGCTTGAAGCCGTAGATATAAAAATCACCGCCAAAGCGAGGGTCCTTCTGGGAAAACACCGATTTAATCTCGCGCAGTGCACCGAAACGCTCCTGCAAGGAAGCAAGCTTATCGCGCCATGCATCCCTGCTCTGACTCTTAAAAAAATCATCGCTATACAGCGTCAAGGCTGTATCCAGATCCTGCGCCTGAATCGCTGCATGCATCTGCTGCGCCAGCTTTGCGGCATCATCCTGCTGATTGGCCTGGGTCAGGCAGCCGCCAAGCAATAGCGCGATACACAATGGGGCATAGATCAATCCAAAATATCGTTTCACAGTGTTTCCTCCGGTCGGGAGAAGCATAGCGACGATACGCCCGCACACCACCCCCCGCCTTAATACTTTAAAGTTTAAAGAGAAATCTCGAAGCGCAGCAGCGCAACACGGATGGTCGAAGCCGTCGCATTGCCTCCGGGATTGAGAATCCATTGCATAGAGGGTTGCAGAGTAAGGCCGGGACACAAGTCCGCATGCCAGGTCAGTTCGATGGCGCTCTCGGTTCCAGTGCGGGTGTAGGCATTGGCCACCGCCAGACCGATCTCGTCATCCCGGCGCAGTGGTACAGCACCCTTAAGATGCAAACCAAGCCCCAGATAACGGGTGATTTCATTACGTTGCTTCGGCACCCAGCCGAGTTGCACAAATCCCCCCAGATCGCCGCCTCCTGAAAAAGAATAAAGCGGCTGATCGGCCAGCGCGTACAAGCCATAATCAGAACTGAAGGTTTGCCCGGCATATGATTTCTGGGCGCTGTGCTGCCAGGCGCCCACCTTGTAGCTGCGACCCTCATCAGGATGGACGCCGGCTTCTGCAATGAGCATATACCCCTCTGCCGATGAAAGGCTGCGTGTTGCCGGATCGCCATCGTAAACCGCCGTCTGCACATACCAGCCATCCTGCGTCGCTAACTTCAGGCGCAGACCCAATCCTGCCTGGGGAAACAGCGATGTTGCCACATTGCCCGATATTTCCGGGCCAATACCGAACGATGAATTGAGGAAAAGGCTGGCAAATTCGGAAGCATAAAAACCTGAGTTCAGATCATGCAGGCCGGCCAGAAACGACACCGCGCCATCGGCAAACTGTTGCTCATACCACGCCTGATGAAGAATAAACTGGTTGCGCGAGGTCTCGATATTGCTGACCGTTTGTAGATCGCCAATCACTGTTGCCGATGGAAAACCGCCATGATTAAACAGACCGTATATAAAGAATGTCCCCCCCTGCCACAGCCCTACAGCCTCGCTATCCAGTATGGCCGTCAGATCTAGATTATCCTGATAGATGGTTTCCTTGCGCGGACTGACAAGCCCGGGATCCAGATTGCGGACAAATTCACCAACATAGGTCACATCCAGACTCAGGCCATGCGACTGCATATCTTGCCGCAGCCCGCCCAGATCACCACCCAGGCCATCGGCCAGCAGTGCCCCCGGCACGATGGACAGCGATAGAAGCCCCAGCACAAGGGCCCTGAAACAACTCAGCATTTGCACTCCCGTATTTTTACCTGGACGAAACGATCCTAGGCTTTTCACCGCCAGATAAAATCATACGCAGAAAAAGGATATAAATGAGCTGAAATCACCCATCGAAGGCGAACCTAGGAGAACACTGCATCTTGTCAACGCAGCTGCTGTGTTGCATCCTAACGCCGAATTTCGGGAGACGCTGTTATGACCACAATTGATTTTGAAACCGCTCGTCACAATATGGTGGAATACCAGATTCGCTGCTGCAAGATCCTCGATCCAGATTTGCTTGATGTACTGAAAAGCGTGCCGCGCGAATCCTTTCTTGGCGAAGACGTAAAAAGCCTTGCCTATATGGAAGGGCGTGTCCCACTACCCTGTAATCAGGAAATGCTGAGCCCTTTGCAAGAGGCCAATATCCTTCAGGCTCTTGATCTACAGGGCGATGAACGTGTTCTCGAAATCGGCAGCGGAACCGGATTTTTGACCACCCTGCTGGCCATGCATGCCGCTGAGGTCGTCTCTCTCGAACTGCACCAGGAACTGGCCGATATGGCGACAAAGAATCTGGCTACGCATGGCATCAGTAATGCCAGTGTCAGCTGCGCCAACGGAATGGATGCGAAAGTGCTTGCCTCGCTCGGAAGCTTCGATGCCATTGTCATCGGTGCAGCCATACAGGACATTCCGCAGGAATTCCTCAATATGCTGAGCAACAATGGCCGCCTGGTGGCTTTTGTCGGCAGCAATCCAGTGGTCAAGCTGGTACGCATCGTCTGCTCAGCCAATCGCATGCCGGAGCGCACCGAAATCATTGAAACCCTGTTGCAAGATATTGAAGGGCTGCCTGAAAAACGCGAATTTGTTTTTTAAGCCCCTCCCGACTCCCGGCACACTACTTTCAAACAGAAGGTTTATTCATGACAGAGCATAAACATCCGCAGAACAGCGGCTCGGATAAGCCATGCCCTGATGATGCATGCAATACCCGCCGCCGCCTGTTGCAGGGCATGAGCGCATCGGTTGCCTTGCTTGGCCTGCCCGGGCTGGTCTCAGCCATGGGGAAAAAGCCAGCCAACAACATTACACCCTTCACCTCGATTGATGAACTGACAGCCAAGCTGGCCAGCGAATTCAAGCTTTCGCCTGCCAGCGTGAAAGCGGCACTGAGCAAGGCCGAGTTCATCCCCAGCATTATCCAGCGCATGCAAACGCCGTACGAGGGGCGCCCCTATGCCGAGTACCGGCCCTTGTTCGTCAACGACCGCTTGGCCGGATTAGGCAAAAGCTACCTGCTACAACACAAAAAACTGTTTGCTGAAACAGAGCAGAAATACGGCGTTGAGCCAGAAATCATCGGCGCTATCCTTGGCATGGAAACCCATTACGGCCGCAGCCGCGGCAAGGACAGCGTACTCAGTGCGCTCTACACCCTGGCCGCCGGGTATCCGCGGCGCGCCGACTTCTTTCGCGGCGAACTGGGCCATTTCCTGCTGCTATGCGAGGAAGAGAAGCTCAAGCCTGAAGAACCTCTCGGCTCTTATGCCGGCGCCTTCGGCACCACACAGTTTATTCCCTCCTCCTATCGCCATTTCGCCGTCGATGCCGATGGCGACGGGCGGCGCGATGTGTGGGATTCGCCGGCGGATATCATCGCCAGCGTGGGTAATTATTTCCATGAGCATCACTGGCAGGCGGGCAAACCACTGGCTTTCTGGTTGAAGCCGACCGTTACGCTTGAAGCACAGGCCAAAAAGGGCTTCAAGGACTGGAAAACCCTTGCTCAACTTTCCAAGCGCCTGCCTGAGCTACCCGAGTCATGGAGCCAGGACGACAAGGTAACAATTATTGAAATGCAGACTCGCCGCGGCCGCCAACTGGCACTGGTGCATTACAATTTCTATGTCATCACGCGCTGGAACCGTTCCTACAACTACGCCATGGCCATCACCGAACTGGCCGAGCTGCTCGGTTGCAAGTTGTGCCGCACCAGCGCATGAAGCGCTTCCCTCTGCTCTGCGGCGCACTGTTGATATGCGCTGCAAGCCTCACCCTCAGCGCCTGCTCCAGCGGCTTAAGCCATTATTCGAAGAGTGGCGGCTATGGCAAAGCCGGTCTTCCGGCTGGGCAGGGCGGATACCGCAAAACCGGCAAGCCCTACAAAATTGCCGGCCGGACTTATTATCCACTTGAATCGGCCGGAGGTTACGATGAAACAGGGGTGGCATCTTGGTATGGCCGCGATTTTCATGGCAAGTTGACCGCCAACGGCGAGCGTTATGATATGCATGCTCTGTCTGCAGCGCATAAAACCCTTCCCCTGCCCACGCTGGTACGCGTTACCAATCTGGAAAATGGCCGCTCGATGGTGGTGCGTGTCAATGATCGCGGTCCGTTCGTTAAAAGCCGGGTGATTGATCTCTCCTATGCTGCAGCCAAGGCGCTGGGTTACGATGAAAAGGGCACGACACGCGTACGTGTTCAGGCGCTGGACGGCAGAAGCACATATACCGCCCCTTCAGGCATTGCGCCGCTTGCTCCACCTCCTGTGGAACCAGCACCAGCCAGCAGAAGGGTGGCCAATGAACCGCCCGTCCCCGGCATGTATATTCAACTCGGTGCCTTTGGCCAAACCAGCAATGCCGACCGCCTGCGCAGCGCTTTGGCGACCGATTACCCCTCCGTGCGCATACAACCCTTCTGGAGCAATCAGCAACGCCTTTACCGCGTGCGCATCGGCCCCTACGCCGATGTACGCAATATCGAGCGCACCGTGCTTGAGCTGGGGCAAAAGGGATATGCCAATGCCATCGTGGTCATCGAATAATCCGCGCTTCTGCTGAGATGACGGACAAACAGACAACACGCCGCCGCATTACGGCCTTCGGCTCATCACGGCTGAGCGAAGACGACCCACGTTTTGCCGACGTCGAAGCGCTGGGCATGCTGCTCGGCACCAATGGCTGGGACGGTCTGACCGGCGGACATCAGGGCATGATGGCTGCCATCTGTCGCGGCATCCGTGCCGGCGGCGGACATGTACGGGGCATCACTCTGGAACGCTTTCCCACCCCGCCCGATAATCATCTGAGCGAGGAAGTCCGCTCGCACAACTTCTTTGAACGCATGCAAATCCTCATTGAGGAAACTGACGCCTATCTGATACTGCCGGGCGGCCTCGGCACGCTGGCTGAACTGGCGATGAGCTGGGACCTGCAGGCCATTGGTGTGCTGGAAAGACGCCCGCTGATCGTGTACGGCGATTCATGGACCCCGCTCATAGAGCCGCTCAGGCAAAGCCTGATCTGGTCGGTGGATGAAGCCTTTGAGCTTATCCACCACTGCCGCACTGCTGATGAGGTACTGGCCGCGCTGACATGAGTGATTTTCAGGATCACTTAATCACACTGCATAGAGAAGATGCCGGCAAACGACTGGATAACGCGCTTGCCGAACACCTGCCATTGTCCAAACGGCGCATCCGCACAGCCATCGATGATGGCGGGGTGTACGTCAATAAACGCCGCTGCCGCAAGGCAGGCCTCACCCTTAAAGGCGGCGAACGCATTCGCCTTGTCATCCTCGACCATGAAAAGCTTATCCCCTTCTCCGCGGAACAGGTTCTCTGGCGGGAAGGTGATCTGCTGCTCATCAATAAACACGTCGGGCAATACGCCCAGGAGGCCCTGCATCGATCAAAGGGAACGCTGCCGGCCGAGATCGCCGCCTGGCTTGGCCTGAGCGTCGAACAAGCGCGCCTGTTGCGTCCGGTGCACCGGCTGGATCGCGATACCTCCGGACTGATGCTGCTCTCCACCTCACCCAGGCAACTCGATCACCTGCAGGCCCACTGGTCCGAATGCGTGGAAAAAACCTATCTGGCCGTGGTCGAACCGGCGCCGTTATGGGATGAAAAACGTATTACGCTGGCTATTTCGGCCCAGCGCAACCGGCATGGCTGCTACCGTCCAGCCCCGGAAGGACGTGCCTGCGACACCTCTGCGCGGGTCATACAGCGGCAGGGTAATCGCGCCCTGCTGGAGCTGATGCCGCATACCGGACGCAGCCATCAATTGCGCGTGCACTTGGCCGCCGAGGGCTGCCCGATTCTGGGCGATGCTCGCTACGCAGGGAAAGCGCATGCAAGAATGATGTTGCATGCCTACCGCCTTTGCGTGCAGCCTCCGGCACTTAAAGAAATACATCGTTGGGAGATATCTCCCGAAATCAACAACAAGGAGAACTGGCAATGGTAGTGCGTTTACTTGGCACGGTATTGATGTGCCTGATCATGATCAACTCGGGGATGGCGCAAGCTGCATCATGGCCGAAGAGCCCGAATGTCGAGGCTAAATCATGGGTGCTGCTCGATGCCCGTTCCGGCCAGGTGTTGGTTGAAAACGATTCGCACAAAAAACTGCCTCCGGCCAGCCTGACCAAAATGATGACCCTGTATCTCGCCTTCGAGGACATCAAGCTCGGTCGCCTGAAGCTGGACGAAACGGTTTCTGTTAGCGAGAAGGCATGGAAAATCGGTGGTAGCACGATGTTTCTCGAGCCGCGCCTGCACCCGACGGTCGATGAACTGCTGCACGGCATCGCCACACTATCCGGCAATGATGCCTGCATTGTATTGGCCGAACATGTAGCCGGCAGTGAAGATGCCTTCGCCGACCGCATGAACCGCAAGGCTGCCGAACTCGGCATGCAGGATTCACATTTCGTCAATGCCACCGGCTTCCCCGATGAGGATCATTACAGTTCAGCCTACGATATGGCGCTGCTCGGAGCCGCGCTGTGGCGCGATTTCCCCAAGCTTTATGAAATATTCAGTGAGCGCAGCTACACGTACGGCGGCACTACGCAACCCAACCGTAACCGCCTGCTGTGGACTCTACCATCGGCTGACGGCATCAAAACCGGGCATACACAGGAAGCAGGCTTCTGCCTCGTCGCCTCTGCCGCCCAGGATCGTTCGCGTCTGGTTTCAGCAGTATTCGGCACCGATTCCGACGGGCAGCGCGTCAGCCAGTCGCGCGTTTTACTGAAATTCGGTTTCCGTAATTTCGTTACCCTGCGTCCGACAGAACGCGATATCCGCCGCGAAGTCGAGGTGTTCCAGGGCACCGAGGATAGTGTCTGGTTGTTGCCGGCCAAGCCGGTGTGGATCACCGTCCCCAAGGGCAACGAAACAGCCGTTTCCTTCCGCCTGCGTTATCCGGCTCCGCTCATTGCTCCGATAAGCGAAGGACAGAAAATCGGAACCATTGAAGCCGTGCTGAAAAGCAAGCAGGGCGAGGAAGTGATTGCCTCCATTCCCATGCAGGCCCGCCGCGCCGTGCCCGAGGCATCATGGATCGGCCGCAAATGGGATGCCGTTCGCCTGTGGTGGTCAAGCCATGATGACCATGAAACCGAGGTAGGTGCGACAGAAGAAAATCCGGCCGATAGCGCAGCGGCGCAATAAGCTGGAAAATATGAAACAGACAGCCTATGTAAACGGGCGTTTTCTGCCCATGGAATCAGCCATGGTACACATTGAAGACCGTGGTTTTCAGTTTGCCGACGGTGTGTATGAGGTTGTCGCCTGTTTCAACGGCAACTTCCTTGATATGCAACCACATCTGGAACGCCTTGAGCGCTGCTGCGCTGCTATCAGCATTCCCCTGCCCTGCCCGCTGGAAAGGCTTGCTGAGCTGGTGCAGGAAACATGGCGGAAGAATCCCTTCCGCGATGCCATGGTCTATATTCAGGTCACACGGGGTGCGGCACCACGTGCTCATCTGGCCCCTGACAATCTGGTGCCAACGCTGGTCATCACCTCAGCCGATCTGCCCAAGCCTTCCGAGGCCAAGCTGCTTGGCGGCGCCCGTGCCATCACCCTGACCGACTTCCGCTGGAAGCACTGCGAAATCAAATCCATCGCCCTGTTGGCCAGCGTGATGGGCAAGCAGGAGGCCAACAGGCGGCATGCCGATGAAGCCTTCTGGCTGGATAGCGAAGGCCATGTGCTTGAGGGTTGCTCAACCAACATCTTCGCGGCCATCAACGGCACCCTGGTCACCCACCCGCTTGACCATCAGGTGCTGGGCGGCATTACGCGCAAAATGCTTATCCGCATTGCCCACGAAGCAGGCATCAAGGTTGAAGAGCGCGCCTGGCGCCTTGATGAAGCCGGGCTTACCGAAACCATGCTGACCAGCACCACCAATGCTGTTCTTCCGGTTTGCTACATGGACGACAAGCCTGTTGGTAAAGGCATCCCCGGCCCTATGGCCGGCAGGCTGCGCGCCCTGATGTTGCAGAATATGGACGCGCTACGCACAGTCTGAGCGATTATACAGGGGCGACACACATCATGCCTGAAAGAAACATTCGTGCCGTATTACTGGACATGGACGGCACGCTGGTTGATGCCTTCCGCCCCATTATCACCGCACTCAACAAAACCTTTGCTGATTTCGGACTGGCGCAAATGACGGATGCTGAAGTCATACGCCATACAGGACGCGGCGAATGCAGCATGATTTCCCTGTTTGGCGAGCAGCGTGAGGCTGCCTCTGCCCGCTTCCTAGAATACCATGATGAGAACCTGTTCGATGTGAAACCCATGCAGGGTGCTGTCGAACTACTCGACTGGCTGGCTGAACAAGGCATTGCCAGTGCCATTGTCACCAGCAAAAGTCAGATTCGCGCCGACAAACAACTCGAATTTCTCGGCTGGGGAGACAAATTGAATGCGGTCATCGGACTGTGTGATGGAAGGCGGCAAAAACCGGACCCGCACACAGTACATCTGGCCTGCGAGGCACTTGGCGTGAGGCCTGAGGACAGCATCATGATCGGCGATGGCACTGCCGACATCAAATCCGCATTACGCGCCGGCTCCCTCCCAATCGGTCTTATTCATTCCTTCACAGCCGCGGAATTAAGCGAAGTCGGGGCGGCTCGCTGTTTTGCTTCTCTACCCGAGGTGCAGGCATGGCTGAAACTCCAGATTTAATAGATAAAACACAGGCAACAGACAGTCTGATCCGTTTTCTGCTGCCCGCAGCGCAAACGCGCGGAGCGATCATTCGCGCCAGCCATTTGCGCGCCGAGGCGTGCCGCGTTCACGGACTGATCGAGGGCGGGAAACATGCGCCGGGTGAATTATTCACACAGGCACTCATCGGCTCAATCCTGCTGCTTTCCATCAGCAAGGGCGGTGTGCGCCAGGTACTGCAACTCGATGGTGCCGGGCATGCCCCCATCACCCGCATCCTTGCAGAAACCAGAAGTGGCGCCGTACGCGGTTATCTGGACTGGAATGATGGCGTCAGCACACAAGGGGATACTGCCTCTCCGACCAGCTGGCTGGGCACTCCGGTGACCATTTCCACGGTGCGCGATCCGGGTTTCGGTCAGCCCTATATATCAAGCATACAATCGAAGTCCGAATTCCTGGCCGATATGCTGGTCGATTATATGAACCAGTCGGTGCAGATCAGGGCCGATGTCGTGTTGCACCACGATATGGGTCTGTTTATTGAGGCCATGCCGGGCTCGGGTGATGAGCAATGGTTCTCCGCAGTCGAAGCTCTGGCAGCCATCCCTAATGCAGCACTTGATGGTGAACCGGAGGATATCCTGCAAGCCTTTGCTCCGCTGGGTATGAAGGTTGCCGGTAGGGATGATTACAGCTGGCGCTGCGCTTGTGACGGCGAACGCATGGCTCGTACGCTGTCTGGCATGTCGCAGGAGACGCTCAGTGAGCTAAAAGACGAGCATGGCCTGATTACCGTGTCCTGCCGCTTCTGCGGCGCTTCGCACAGCGTCAAACCCGATCAGGCCTGAGTTCTAAGGTTGCTCTGAAAAAGTCAGAACATCCCAAAACAGGGAAAAGAGCTATTCCCCGGAAAGGGGCGGATAGCCCTGCACAACACGGTGAGGTTCCAGCCCAATCTCTGCCGCATACTGACCCACATAACCCTTCAGGTAGGCTTTGGCCGGAAGTGCCGAATGATCTTCGGTCTCAATGGCCGTCAAATACCCCATGGAAATGCGCGTATGCTCCGCGATATCCTGCAAACTGATGCCATGATACTCACGCACCTCACGCAACAAGACGCCGGGAAACTCTTCGGCCGTCTGCATTCTTCGCTCCAAATCGGGATCATAGTCGCGCGCCTTGCGGGGATGCAGTGTCACAACATTGTCGGCCTTCTGTTGTGCTGCCGCGCAAGCCTCCTCGGACGCCTCTTCTTCAGCCCTCAATTCACCTTCATCCAGCCAGGCGCTGTCTTCAAATCCGGCGGATGACACATGACCATGTTGCACATCATAGGTGTGCCTCTTTTCACGATCAGAGAGAACTGCATAAGCCTTGTCGACCTGGTGTCTTACCAAAGCCAGCTCCTCTTCGGTATACAGCGAATAGACTGCCAGCGAGTCTTTGCGAAAGGTGAGTTTGGCGCGTCGATAGGCATTGATGATATCCAGCTTGCTGGCCTCAGGAGAGACACGGAGTAATTCGTAATAATCAATCATGGCATGCTCTGCCATGCTTCTCCCAAGGGATTCAAGTGTCATCCTGAGCCATCAGTGAGGCCACCATCGTATCAACGTGAATGGCCAAGCGGGACTGCGGGAAGGTGGACAGGAAAGGACGCCGCTGCTGCAAGGCCTTGAGCACCAGACGGTCATAATGCAGGAAACCGAGATAGCCGATCTGCGTGCCGAAATAGCGGCTGCAAACCATCTGCATGGAGCGCCCCAATTCCGTATCGGATGGCTCCATCACCTGATTGACAATAATGTGCAACTTCATGGCATCAAGCTCGCTGCGCAGGGAGCCTGCCACAGACGGCTTCAGACGGGCCATTTCCTCAACAAAATCAGCAAGCGAGCCGGCGCGTTTGCCGCCATCGCGGCGCTGGGTAAGCACCTGTTGCATCGTTTCTCTGGTCTTCTTGGGAATGGTCCGTAGACGGCGTATCAACACACATTTCAGAAAGCGATAGGTATTCTCCACAGAGCCGGGATCAGGCGTCACCGAAACCAGGCCGTGATCGGCCTCGATAAAGAAATCCAGGGTGTTAAAAGAGGTGCCCGCACCCAGATCGAGAATCACATAATCGGCCTCCAGTTTGGGCAGGTTACGCAACAGCTTGGCCTTCTGGAAGTACTGGATATTGGCAATACTGAGAGAGTCGGCAGCACCGTTGATCAAGCGCAGCCGTTCGATACCGGTCTGTTCGGCGACCTTGTTGATGTCGTTCACCTTACCGTTCAGGTAATCGGAGAGGGTGTACCTGCTTCCGCTTATACCAAGGCTGGTATGCAGGTTTGCGCCTCCCAGATCAAGATCAACGACCACCACACGCTTTCCGGCCTTGGCCAGAGCCACACCCATGCTGGCTGAGATGAAACTCTTGCCGACACCGCCCTTGCCGCCGCCAAGCGCCCAGATGCGCGGGCGCGCCGTCTCTGCATTCGGCTGAGCGAGCGTATTGCCAACTTTCATCAGCGTCCCATCCCGTCGTCTTTCTTCAAGCTTTTCTGCATATCTATCATCGCCCTCTTGTGTCGGAACGTGCCTTGTTACCCTTTATTAGAAAATATGTCAAGTCTTACAGGTATTTCCACCCTTGCCTTCATGTTGATTGGAGTTTCATTCAGCCCCCCCCCTGCAAGCATGAAACGGTGATTGAGATGCATGAATAAAGCACTTGCCTGATAGCAAGGTCAAGATACGGTTGACCAAGCGGATTAAATTGGAAATGATAAATCGGGAATCGCCTTTTCCGACACCTTGGGAGATCCACATTGGCAATCATGCATACATCACAGCGCCGATGATCTGGGCCTTTTTGACGCGCCAGCTTGCACCGCTGACCCTCGCCGGCGCCATTGCCGCCTATCTGTATCCACCGCTCTTTCTTGTATTCAAAGATTATTTCCTGTGGCTTTTTGCCGCCACGATGTTTGCGCTCGGCATTGTCCTGCAACCCGAAGAAGCACGCGATGCCATGCGCAAGCCGGGCCGCATCGCCCTCGGCGTCGCCACACAGTTCACCATCATGCCGTTGCTCGGTTTTGCTGCGGCCAGCCTTGCCGTGGCGCAAGGCGTTTCGCCGATGCTTGCACTCGGTTTCATCATCGTCGGTTGTGCGCCGGGTGCGATGGCCAGCAACGTTATCACCTACCTGGCAGGCGGGGCTGTCGCTTTTTCCATCGCCATGACCATGCTCGCCACGATGCTCTCCCCTCTGCTCACCCCGCTTCTCGTGGAGTGGCTTGGCAAGGTATTCATGGATATCCCCTTCTGGCCGATGATGCAAACCATCCTGCTCACCGTAGCCCTGCCGCTGGCCCTCGGCATGCTGGTGCGCCGGCATCTGGGGGCATGGAAAGAACAGGCGGAAGCGATAGCGCCCGGCATTGCAGCGCTCGCCATCATCATTATTTGCAGCTATGCGGTAGCAGCCAATGCCGTCCGCATCTCGGAAACACCGTGGCTGGTTGTCATGCTGGTGATTTTGCTTAATGGGCTGGGTTATCTGCTTGGCTGGTTGGCCGGGAACCTGTTCCGTTTTGACCTTTCGCATCGCATCACGCTATCCATCGAAATCGGCATGCAGAATGCAGGGCTTGGCGTGGCGCTGGCACTGAAACATTTCCAACCGGAAACGGCTCTGCCCGGCGCGCTTTTTGCCGTATGGTGCATCATCACTGCCGCGGCCATGACGCGTATCATGAAGAGCCGGGCTCAACCGATCGGAGGTATCTGATGCGCCCGCCTGTCGCGGGCTTTCTGCTCACCGCGTATTGCTGCCTTATCTTTATGCTGTCCAGCCAGTCGAAGCTGCCCATGCCCATGCTATTTTCAGCCGAGGACAAGCTTATCCATGCCACCGCCTATGCCCTGATGGCTCTGCTTGCATGGATGGCCTTTTCCCGTGGGTAACGCCCGCTCATGATTGTTTATATTGTTTCAGTGTTGTTCTGTTCGCTATACGGACTCAGCGACGAGTGGCATCAGAGCTTTGTGCCGGGGCGCGATGCCAGCCTTGGCGACTGGCTGGCTGATACGATTGGCGCAGTGCTGGCTGCAACTGCAATCTTCCGCCTGTCGCGCCCTCAGCAGGAAGTTCAGGAGCGTTCGGCTCAGCGCTGATCCATGGGGGTGTAGTTCAGGCCGTGCTCGCCCGTATAAACCTGACTCGGACGGTAGATGCGGTTATTGCTGAGCTGCTCCTTCCAGTGGGCAAGCCAGCCGGCCACACGGGACACGGCGAACACAGGTGTAAACAGATCGGTCGGAATGCCCAGTTTGCGATAGACAATGCCGGAATAGAAATCGACGTTTGAACAAACACCCTTGGCTCCCAGCGTGCTCTTGGAAAGCTCTTCGACCTGCCGGGCGATTTCGTAGGTCAGATCGGAACCGACTTTTTCGGTTAACTCCACATAAAGCTTCTGCAGCAAGGTGGCGCGCGGATCCTTCGTCTTGTAAACGCGATGCCCAAGCCCGGAAATCTTCTCCTTATTGGCCAACTTGGCATTCAGATAGGACTCAACCCGATCCACGGTGCCGATTTCATCGAGCATATAGAGCACTTCCTCGTTGGCGCCGCCATGCAACGGGCCGGACAGGGTGCCGATGGCTGCACTGATCGAGGTATAGGGATCGGCCTCGGTCGAAGCCGTGACCAGCGCTGAAAAAGTGCTGGCATTCATGGTGTGTTCGGCATGCACAATCAGCGCCACATCGATGATGCGTTCAGTCAGGGCATATGGCTCCTCGCCGGTCAGCATGTAGTAGAAATTAGCAGCATGCGAAAGATCATCGCGCGGCGCAATCGGGTCATCGCCATGGCGCATGCGTGCATGCGCAGCCACCAGCGTCGGCATCTTGGCAATCAAATTGATGCATACTTTGTTGACGGTGTCTTCATCAAGTCGCCCGGCAGCATCTTTGGGAAAGGGATAAAACATGCCAAGCGCCGCCACCGTAGCCTGCAGGGAATCCATCGGATGCGCCGACTCTGGAAAACACTTCATCATATCGCGAATACGGAATTTGATGCGCCTGTGATGCCTTAATTCATTGTCAAAGCTGCTTAGCTCATCAGCTGTCGGCAGGCTCCCGTAGAGCAACAGATAAGCCGTCTCTTCATAACTGCTCTTTTCGGCCAACTGCTCAATATCGATGCCACGGTATTCAAGATGCCCCAACTTTCCATCGACATAAGACACCGATGACTCGGCCACCTGTACGCCGGCCAGACCGGGGGCGTAAGTTGGTTTTTCCTTGGCTTTGGGTATATTAGTCATGGATTGCACTCCGTTTTTTTCTATAACCGCTTATGGGCTCGGATGAAGAGGCGATGCAGGATAGCAAATCATCGTGCAATGAGACAGGCCGAAGTACCAACGACCTGCGCTCTCAGCCGCCCCTACCCAGCGGGTGCGCCCGATTCACCGCCTCGTGCAGGCGAACACGGGAAATATGGGTATAAATCTCCGTCGTGCTGATATTGGCATGACCCAGCAACATTTGCACAGCACGCAGATCGGCACCGTGGTTCAAAAGATGGGTGGCAAAGGCATGCCGCAGAGTATGCGGGGAAGGCATCTGGCGCAGCCCGGCCTGCCGGGCATAGATACGCAGGCGCTGCCAGAAATTCTGCCGCGTCATGGCTCGTCCTCCACGCCCGGGAAACATAAACTGACTGTTGATTGCCGGTTTTTGCACACGACGCATGACCAGCCAGCGATTCACCCAATCCCCGGCCTCCTCACCGAACGGTACCAGCCGTTCCTTATCCCCTTTGCCGATCACACGCAGCAGCATCGCCTTTGTATCTACCTGTGAAACACGCAGGCCGACCAGTTCGCTGACCCGCAGGCCGGATGCATAGAGGATTTCGAGCATGGCGCGATCGCGCAGACCGTGCAGCGTTGTCGTGTCCGGCGCAAACAGCAGAGCCTCGACCTCGACCTCGCTGAGCATCTTGGGCAGCGGCCTGCGGCGTCGCTGGGGTGGAAGGCGTTTACATGGGTTATCGCTGCGCATGTCCTCGGCAAGCAGGAAAGAAAACCATGTGGACAGGGCGCTGCGTTTGCGTCGCAGGGATGCATCTGCCAAACCGTTGCGTTTCAGCCTGGAAAGATAGGCAAGGATGAGCTCCTCGTCGGCCAAAAAAAGATCGCTGCCCTGTCCTTCGAGAAAAGAACCAGTCTGCTGCAAGTCGGCCATGTAAGAGGATAGCGTACGAGGTGACCAGCCGCGCAGCATGGCCAATCGGTGTAGCAAGCCTTCTGCGCGCAGCATGGCTTCCGACGGAGCATCATCAGTTTTAATCATGGGCTGATCGTCCGACGACAGCCATCAATTGTCCAGCCTGTGGAAAACCGCCCAACTCAGGCTGCAGCAGGTGACTCCTGCACTGCAGGACGCGCCGTCGAGGAACGCACACGCTGATTGACCAGTGTCATCAGCGCCAGAGCGAGCACGAAAGTCAGCATCTGCATGCCGCTCGGCTGATCGCTGTAACCCATCATCACATGCAGCACCTCGCCCATCATGCTGGACTCCGACAGCACGGCCGATGTGTTCCACAATGGGTCGATAAGGGCCGGAAGCATGTCTATCATGACAAGGTTATCCGCCGCCTGCGATGCCATGCCTGCCGCCAGCACAATCAGCATCCAGCCGATCACGCCAAACAAATGGCGTAAGGGGATTCTAACCAGACCTCGATAAATCACGTATCCGGTAAGCACACCCAGCAAAATGCCCAATCCGGCACCTGTCAACACAGATGCGCCATCCTGCTGCGCCGTTTGCGCCGCACCGAAAAGGAAAAACACCGCTTCCCCGCCTTCGCGCAATACGGCAGCAGCAGCGACCACGGCCAGCGCAGCGCGCGGTGCATCGCCATCCATCACCGATTGTCCAACACGGCGCATCTTTTCAGCCATCTCCCGGCCATGGCTACTCATCCACACCACGGTCCAGGCAATCAGAAGTGAAGCAATGCCCAGAATGGCGGCATTGAATATAAATTCACCATCGCCATCGAAGGAGCCTTCAATCTCCTCCATGAACAGGGCAAAAAGCAGAGCACCGACTATCCCAGCACCCACCCCTACGCCAATCCATTGTCGGCTCTGGCGCATCCCTTTTGTGGCTGCAAATAACACCCCGAGTACAAGTGCCATTTCCAGCATTTCACGAAAAACAATAATAAGTGCTGATGTCATGAGAACCCTCTTTATGTAGCGCTTCGGCAAACAGAGCAAACGCCGAATAAAACCAGTTGATGCCCTGTCAATTCGAAACCCTTTTCATGCGCTATCGATTCCTGCAGAGCCTCAATTTGTGGATTTGAGAACTCCTCGATGTGCCCGCAGGCGGTACAAAGCATGTGGTCATGATGGAATTTGTCTGCGCGTTCATAGCGCTTACGGTCGTAAAACTGGATGCTGTCGATCAGCCCGGCTTCTTCCAGGGCTGTCAGGCCACGATAGATCGTCGCAATCCCCACGGAGAGGCCGCGATCACTCAGTTCGCGATTCACTTCTTCAGCATCCCAGTGTCGATTGGTGGAGTTGATCAAATCAAGAATAGCTTGTCGTTGTATGGTTAATCGCTGCATGGGTGGAATGATAACCATTATCATTATCCTACGCAAGCCCCTGTTGATGGTTATTGGCATTCGCCATTTCTACGCGGCGAATAACACGATAGCTTTCGCGCATGGCACATTACGAACTGATGATTGAAACAGATTTTGCGGCTGCGCACAGCCTGCGGGATTATCCGGGGGATTGCGTCCGACTGCACGGACACAACTGGCGGGTCGAACTTTATGTCAGCTGTGAGAACCTGGATGATATCGGCCTTGCCGTGGACTACAAAATCCTCAAGCGGGAACTCAAAGCAGCGCTGGCCGACTGGGATCACTACAACCTCAACGACGTGCCTCCGTTCGACAGCATCAATCCCTCCAGTGAAAACGTCGCCCGCGTTCTCTTTGATCGGATGGCCAAGCGACTGAACGATGAGCGACTACACGTATCGCGTGTCGTCATTGGTGAAACCTGCACGGCGAAGGTTACCTACCACCCCTGAGTTGGGCCCGCCCTCCCCTCCACTTAACTAAAACGAGACGACATGAGCAATAAACGCATTTATAGAATTCAATTTATCAATCAGGAAAAAGTGTATGAGGTCTATGCGCACAGTGCCGGCCCTTCCGGCATCCCCGGCTTTATCGAAATCGGCGAACTAATCTTCGGCGAGAAATCTTCCCTGCTTGTCGACCCGTCCGAAGAGAGCCTGAAAAATGAATTCACCGGGGTTAAACGAAGCTATATCCCCATGCATTGCGTCATCCGTATCGACGAGGTTGAAAAACAGGGCCAGGCAAAAATCCTTAAAAGCGATGGCGATAACAAAATCCGCCACTTCCCTGCCGCCACGTTAACACCATCCAAGCCCGACACGCCTTCCTGAATTCCACCCCAGCATAGCCATTAGCATAAACAGTCATACTTTCGGCTTGCAATCTCGCACCCCTTCATCAAACTAGCACCTGAACACAGGCAGTGAGGGGTAATAATGGACAGACTGGACGACGAACTTGGCGCAATCCCAACACCCGCTGCCAAACTCAGCCCTCTTTCCATAGTTGCACTGATCGCCGCTGCGGGTGTGGCTATATGGCTGCTGTGGGCGACTCTTAGCCTTTCCTCTCGGGTGGCTTCACTTGAGGAAAACAATATTACCGTCCAGCAGAATCAATCCAAAGAGCTTGTCGATATCAATAAGCGACTGGATAGCGTCATCAAGGCTCTTGCCAATCACCTGAAATCACATGCCATGAACCGCACAGACTCGCAGGAATCTTTATCGACCGCCCCGAAAAACGCCCTCCCTGCCCTGCACATGGCCCCCACCCCGCTGCTCTCAAGCGATCTTTCCATTCAACCTGTTCAGGAGCCCGGCGCATCGGAAGACCCTGCTACCCAGTCAAGCAATGACGCTGAGCCCGGCCCGGTCAGCATGGTGGAGGATGTCCCGACTCCTGTCAGCGCGGTGAATACTTTACCGATTGAGAGCAATCGGGTGGAGGATGCCACAGGTCAGGTCAGCAAGATGGACACTGTTTCAAGTCAGGATAATTCAATCAAGGGATGGGTGCTCAATCTTACCTCAGAGAGCAGCCCCGAAGCGGCGACTGAGGAGATTGCCCGACTGCGCAATATGGGCATCAATGCCCAAAGTTTGCGCATCGAATCCAAGGGCAAAATCTGGTACCGCGTTCTGGTTTCGGGTTTTGCCACCGATGTCGAGGCAAATACCGAACGACTTTCACTTGAAGAAAAGCTTGGCATCCACGGCGCATGGATCGAAAAGCGGGACAATCCTGCTCCGAGTCAAACCAGTTCAATCAAAGGCTGGGTGATTAATCTCATCTCAGTGACCAGTCCCGAATCAGCCGCTCAGGAGCTTGCCCGGCTGCGCAATATGGGCATCAATGCCCAAAGTTTGCGCATCGAAACCAAGGGTAAGATCTGGTACCGCATTCTGGTGTCGGGTTTTGCCACCCAAGCCGAGGCAAACACCGCGCGCCTTTCACTTGAAGAAAAGCTTGGTATCCACGACTCATGGGTCGAAAAACGGAAGTAGAGCAGCCCATCCGGGCGTTTTCGGATCACCCATAAGACAACATCAGTTTGACATCACGGTGCCGCCTTTCTAACGTCACAACCTCATTTTATTTGAACCCTAGCGAGAGACATTCATGCCAAACATCCAACAGTCCGAGACAGATTTCGCCGCAGCCCGCATTTCAGTCACACTGGCGTTCTGACATAGCAACGAGGGGTGATCATGGAAACCATAGACAATAACGATAACGAATATATTGCGCGTCACGAATCCTCGGGCAGCAGGTCAATTTCCGTTGTTGCGCTGGTTGTCGGGATCGGCATTGCTGCCGTATTGTTTTGGATGAGCCTCAGTCTCTCATCCCATGTGAGTAAACTTGAAGAAAGCATTGTTAGCCTGCAAAAGTCCATGGGCGGAGAAGGTTCGAAAGAGCTTGCAGATGTAAGTAACCAACTGGGCAAGCTTACAGAGGCATTGAACGACCATTTGAATTCGCAGCCTGCAAACATGGAAATGGCAGTGGATTCGCCAGCCATGGCTTCGCCTTCGGAAAGCAACATCTCCCCGCAAGCGAGCCCTTCTCTCGCTGCTAATCAGTCGAAAAACGATAACCCCTTACCAGCCCCGATCAGCTCCTCTGACATTGCACAGCCAAAGCCCTCTTCAGGTAATTGGATCATCAATCTCGCCTCAGTCAGTAATTCCAAATCTGCCGATCAGGAAGTTGCCCGATTGGGCAAGATGGATATCAAAGCCGAAGTTTCCCGTGCTGAATCCAAGGGCAAGGTCTGGTATCGCATTCAGGTACCAGGGTATGCCAGCCATGATGAGGCAATCAATGCGCGCCCTGCGCTTGAAGAAAAGCTTGGCATTAGCGGCACATGGGTCGGGCAACGTAAATAGCGTATACCCAGCCATCCGATTTTGGATAAACGATAAGACAACAGTGGTTTGACATCACGATGCCGCCTTTCTAACGTCACAACCTCATTTTATTTGAACCCTAGCGAGAGACATTCATGCCAAACATTCAACAATCCGAGACAGATTTCGCCGCAGCCCGCAAGCTTTTGCCGGGCGGAGTAAACTCGCCGGTTCGCGCCTTCAAGTCAGTTGGCGGCACACCGCGTTTCTTCGCCAAAGCGAGTGGCGCATACGTCTGGGATGTCGATAATAACAAGTACATCGATTATGTCGGCTCCTGGGGGCCAATGATTCTTGGGCACGCGCACCCAGATGTAGTCAAGGGCGTGCAGGAAACTGCCGAGTTGGGCATGAGTTTTGGCGCACCGTGCGAACTGGAGATCGAGTTGGCGCAGTTGGTCATTGATATGGTGCCCTCCATCGAGGTGATCCGTTTTGTAAACTCGGGAACGGAGGCGACCATGAGCGCCCTGCGTCTGGCGCGCGGCTTTACCGGACGTGACAAGTTCATCAAATTCGACGGTGGCTATCACGGCCATGCCGATGGCTTTCTGGTCAAAGCGGGCTCGGGTGCTGCCACTTTCGGCGAGCCTGACTCCGCCGGCGTGCCTGCCGACTACGCCAAGCTCACCCTGACCGCCCCGTTCAACGATATTGAAGCAGTGAAAAATCTGTTCGCTGAAAATAAGGGCGAGATCGCCTGCATTATTGTTGAGCCTGTGCCGGGGAATACCGGCGTCATGCTGCTCAACGACAATGGCTTTCTGCAACAGCTGCGCGATATCTGCGATGCCGAAGGCGCGCTGCTGATCTTCGATGAAGTGATGTGCGGTTTCCGTGTCGGTGCCGGTGGCGCGCAGCAGCGTTTCGGCATCATGCCGGACCTCACCTGTCTGGGTAAAATCATCGGCGGTGGTCTGCCGGTCGGTGCTTATGGCGGCCGCGAAAGGATCATGCGCAAGATTTCACCGGATGGCCCCGTCTATCAGGCCGGCACTCTCTCCGGCAATCCATTGGCCATGCGTGCCGGGCTGGAAACGCTTTCGCGACTGCGTGCGCCGGGTTTTTACGAAGAACTCGAAAACAAGACAACCCGTTTGGTCACGGGCCTGCTGGCAGGATGTGCGGCCGCCGGCGTGCCGGCTGTGGCCAATCAGGTGGGTGCCATGTTCACCGTGTTTTTCACCGAACTTCCTGCCGTCACCTGCTGTACCGATGTAAGCAGACATTGCGATCTGGCTTTCTTCGGCAAGTTCTTTAACGCCATGCTCGATGAAGGCGTCTACCTCGCCCCGTCGCAGTACGAGGCGGCATTCATGTCGGCGGCGCACAGCGATGCCGATATTGACGCTACTATCGCCGCTGCTGGTCGCGCCCTGAAGAAGCTCACCGCATGAGCCTGCTTGATGGCATTAAATTCAATGAGGCGGGACTTGTCCCGGCTATTGCACAGGACGCAGCAACAAACCGTGTCCTGATGATGGCCTGGATGAATGAGGAAGCGATACTTCAAACCTTAGAATCAGGCTTCGCCCACTACTACTCCCGTTCGCGCCAGAAACAGTGGCAAAAAGGGGAATCTTCCGGTCATGTGCAGAAGGTCGTCGCTATGTATCTGGATTGTGACGGTGATACCCTGCTGCTTAAGGTTGAGCAGACAGGCCCCGCCTGTCACACCAACCGCGAATCCTGCTTTTTTCAACAGCAGCAGGATGGCGCATGGGTCAGCATTGAGGAGCCCCTGGAGTGAACAAGCAATGAACAATAATGATATCCTGAAAGAATTGACTGCCATCCTCGAAGCACGAAAGAGCGATTCCGCCGACAAATCCTATGTTGCTTCGCTGTATGCCAAAGGTCTGGACAAGATTCTGGAAAAGGTCGGCGAAGAAGCAACCGAAACCATTATTGCCGCCAAGAACGGCGACCGCGATCAGATTATCTACGAAACAGCCGACCTGTGGTTTCACAGCATGGTCATGCTGGCCGATCGCGGACTCTGCGCAGATGACGTACTTGCCGAACTGGCCCGCCGCTTCGGCGTTTCGGGCATTGATGAGAAAGAAGCAAGAACGAACAAGGTCTGAGCCTACATTGCCCTTATCCGCTTAAGCGGTCCTATGAACATAGATAAATACGAGATTCTTGCTCTGATCATCAAGCAGCTTCGTGCTGATTTGTCGATGTGCGAACAGGCGGTCAAGGTAGCACGCGACACGGCGACCCATGCAGATGCGCTGGGTTCAAGCCGATATGAAACCATGGGTCTGGAGGCCTCGTATCTGGCACAGGGGCAAGGCCTTCGCCTGCTCGAAGTCGAGCGTTCGCTGGCTTATTTCACGCAACTGAAACTGCCTGCGCATACAGGTGTGATCGGCCTGTCTTCGCTTATCTCTTTGCGTGATGAGCAGGGAAATGAGCAACTACTCTGGCTTGCTGGCGACGCCGGAGGCATGAAGCTTCAATATGGCCAGCAGGAAATCACCGTCATTACACCCAAGGCGCCGCTGGGCAGGGCTTTGATCAGCAAAAGCGAGGGCGACAGCTTTGACATCAGCATCGCCGGGACTGAGCGCTGCTACGAAGTTTGTACGGTGTATTAATGCCGGAGAAAACTGAAAAACAACCGGACCAAGAAAACGAATGGTTTCTCTACATGATCCGTTCCAGGGATGGCCATCTCTATACCGGCATAAGCACGGATGTTGAGCGCCGCCTTGCCGAGCATCAATCAGGCAAAGGTGCAAAATATCTGCGCGGCAAAGGTCCTCTGCAGCTCGTTTTCCAGCAAAAAATCGGCTCGCGCTCAGCAGCCCTCAAGGCCGAGGATTGTATCAAAAGACTTCCCAAATCCGCGAAGGAAGAACTCGTTCGCTCAGGTCTCTATCTTATCCTCGCATAAAGCCCGCTCTGCTTTCTCACCCTTCATCTTCTGGCAGATCGGGAAGCCTGAATGGCAACGCGGTTTCAAGACCTTGCATGAACATGATGCCGCCGTGAGGCGCGTCAACCCCCGCCCGCTCGAAAAGCCAGACAAACAGCTCATCGGCTTTTCCAGCATCGGCAACCACATTCAAGATCTCTTTCTCGGAGGCTTGGGCCATCGCCCTGCCACTTGAGCGGCCGAGACCACGAGCCCTGTGCATGGTGGCA
>CAZQTO010000015.1:0-25581 GCA_964596375.1 uncultured Zetaproteobacteria bacterium
CGATATCGGTCGGGCCGTTCTGGGCATTCGTCTGGATCTCACCTATTTCGAGAGCAATATGGCATCGATGCATGCAGAAAAGTTGATCGATGAAGAGATCAAGAAATATGGGCTCAATCACGCCGAAGCCGGTGCGGCAATTCTCCGCCACTGGGGCCTCCCGGAAACCCTGCAACGCGCGGTGGCAGAGCACCACGACCCTGAATCCACCTTCTTACCTGCACGGATTTGCGGCCTGGCCGATGAAGAAGCAAATCGGAGATTCCCGTTTGGAAGCAGTATTGATCAGATAGGCGCCATCCTGGCCGAAGATACACTTAAGGATATGCCCGAATTGCCCATCCGGCCTGTGAACATGAAAAGGACCGCTGACAATGCGGATGGAGAAAATCTGTTGAGCGAAGCATCCTCATTGCTGACATTCGCACCACAGGCCAAAGCATCATAAGCACCTGTCGCGCAGATTATCCCAACTCAAAAGAACATCATCCCGACTCAGAAAATAACATCTCTTAACTGATTTACTTCGCGTCCGATCTTCTGATAAATATGTTCGCAACCAGAGGTGAGTTTCAGCGGGTCTAGCAGCAGATCACCTATCCCCTCCAGGTGAGTGCGCTGGCAAGCGGTCCATATGCCGCCTTGCGCCGGCTCTTCCCTGCAAAGCCTCTGCAGAACAATATGCGCCGTATGCACAAGCATCACCGCAGGCACCAGATCAGCAGGCCACTGATTCAAGGCATGCGATGTCGGGTGATGATGAAAGGAAATGAGATGGCCTATGTTTTTTGGCAGCTTCCAATGCAATGCCAGCATAATGCCCGCATCAATATGTGTATATCCCAGGATTTCACTTTCGGCTCTAAGAGCCGGCACCCCGCTTTCAATCGCATCCCGTAATGTTACCAGGACCATGTCAGTCTCCGAATGCAGGATGACCATTTTTCCTATGTCATGCAGCAGGCTAAGGAGACCGATCTCATTTTGGGGAATGATTCTCGAGGGCTCGGCCAAGGCGCGGCAAATCAGCGAAATAGCCAGGCTGTGAAACCAGACTCGTTTGATTTCAGGCTTTGACAGGTTTGACTTGCCCAGCTTTGGCATCAGATTCCCGAGAATAAACATCGATGCCTGATCCATACCAAGCCGCGCGATAGCTATGGTTATGTTTGTAATTGCTTTGCTTCCGGATGCTGTGTAAGCGCTTGAATTACAGACACCCAACAGGTGTGCAGTAAGAATGGGATCTCTACCAACCACGCGGCCAAGGTCCGACGGTGCAGCGTCCGGGTCTTCCAGAAGTGTCTGAACCTCATACCAAACCTCCGGCAAGGCAGGCATGGCATCCAACTTCCCCTTCAGAACATCCAGAACAGCCCGATCAATCGGTGGCGGATTGGCTACATCATAGTCCTGTGGCGCAGATGAGCCCCTGGACCCGTCTGCAGAATTGGGGCGGGTATATGTCTGGAACAGTTGCTGCAGATAATCGGTCTGCATTTCCAACTGAGCATTACAATGCTGCTGCATGGTCCCCCCATCTATTTCTCTACTAAATCTGTGGGAAAATTAATCCTGTGCGGATAAACCCAGTTGTTGTTGATGATTTCGCGTGCGCTTCTGTTCCACAGCCAGCCAATCAAGTTTTTCGCTGATTCCGGACATCGCCCGTCGCATTTCGCGCTGAATACGACGCACCTGCTGCTCAAGAAGTTTCACGTTTTGCTGATCATCGTCACCCAAGGCCTGCTCAGCCATATCCTGTCGGAGTTGTGAAAAAGCGCTGTTAAACATTGCCTCGGATTTGGCAATCGATTTCCAGCGCTTCGAATTTACCTGTAGCTGAAGCTCGGCAAGAGCCTTCACACACCCTGACAGACTCTGCTGCATCGCCATTAAGCCATGGCCCGCTGCTGTTGCTGAGGCCTGTTATCATTGCGAGGGGCGTTTGCCAGCTCCTGCCAGCCCTCTCGTAAGGTCTGCGCAAGGGACATGACCTCAGCGATGGCGGCAGCGCTATCCCGTGCCTGGCCTTCCAGAAGCCGACGGCTCATATAGGCGTACAAGCTGGCCAGACTGGCAGCAATTTTACCACCCGACTCCATGTCCAGACTGGTGGAGAGCTCAATGAGAGCCTCAATGGCACGGGAAAGCTGATCTGCCTCTGCCGCTGCATCCTTTGCTTCTTCTGCAATCTGGGCTTTTGCCAAGGCCTTAATCAAAGCGTCATAGGTAAGTTGTACCAGTTCAAGCGGGCCCGCACCTTCAACCTGTAAGCCCCGGTATGATTGATATCCTGTCATGAGATCCTCCTATAGCCTTTGAGATGAAAACTGGTTGATTTGCTGTGATAGCCATGCGCTGGTGGAGTTCATCTGGCCCATCAGTGATTCCATAGCCTGAAATGAGGCCAGCAAGCGCGTGCGTTCCTGCTCAATTTGCCTGTTAATGTCATCAATCCGGCTTGCCAGGCTGTCATAGATACTCTGTGATCCGTCTACGGCATTCTGAATCAGCCCGGATAACGGGTTGGTAAATGTCTCCAACAGATTATTGAACTTGGCGCCGACACCCATACTTACCGAGACACTGCCAATGCTGCCGATAGCCGAATCCGTATACATCATCACCAGGCCATCCACATTCCCGGCAGCGCCAGTCAGTATCTGGCCAACGCCTGTCGTCGTTTGCCCATCAATGGTTCCGCTTACGTCCAGCCCGGCATAGGCCTGATCAATGATGCCAAGATTATTGGCCGTCTGACTGATCGTCAGGCTGGAGGACGAGCCGTACGCATTGTGCTGCAGTTGCAGAAAGTTTCCGGAGGCGGCGGCAGAGACATCCATGGCATAACGCCCTTCGGTAAGGACTGCCTCGGTTCCGAAGGCAAGGGTTCCGCCACCTTCGTTGTTCGCTGTTAAGGAAAAGCTAAGGTTGCTGTCGCCTTCATTGTTATCGGTAATGGTCACCTTGCCGGAGCCGTCAACGCTGGCTGTCACCGTCTGATCAAAAGCCACCTGGATGGCGGAAAGCAGGTCGGCAAGGGTATCGGTCGCCGGATTCAGCACCGTAAAGGTGTAGCTGGCCGAAGAGCCGGATGGCTTGGTCCCGGTAATAGTGATGCTGTCATTGGCTGCGATGCCAAGGGCCAGATCACTAAAGGTATTGGCGGATGTTGCCGCCGGCCCGCCTGCAGTAAGCGCCGTATTCATCTGCCTCTGTTCGGTATACACCTGAGCAAATTCGGTATTCAGCGTTGATACAATGCTGGAGAGGCTCTGGGTATTGGTGAGGCTCACGACAGCCTGACGGCTGGCGCTATCGGTGATCGTAATGGTCTCGGCACCAGCAAGCCCCAAAGATAAATCCGTTGTTCCGGTAACGCCGGCCCGAGTCGCAGCCTGCGTAATGTTCACTGCATAATTACCTGAGACTGTCCCTGCACCGTAAGTGATGTAGTTCAGGGCGCTATTCGTGCTCGTCGCCGTAGCAGAAAAGACATCCCTGACCGCTGTTGGATCGGTGGCAAGCCAGTTATCCAGCGTCGTAGCGTCGATAGCGAGATGGCCAAGCGAATCAGGCGCCACGCCCGTCAGGACCATATTGTTACGGTCGCTCGCCAGGCCGGGGATGAATTGCAGCACACTGGAACTAAGCTGGGTTTGTATGGTGCGGACGATACTTTCGTTGGCCAGAATTCCGGTGCTTTGTGTATCGGTATCAAATTTCATCTGATTATTGATATAATCCATGATCGAATTGTAGGAATCTACAAATTCCTGAACCTTGGCTTTAATGCCGGCCTGATCGACAGTGGTGGAAACCGTGATGGTTGTAGCCGGATCCGCTTTGGTCAGAGCCAGTGAAAAACCATTAAGAGCATCCGTGATGGTGTTGGTTTCGCGTGTTAAGGCAATGCTGTCCACCGTAACGTTAGCATCGGCAGCCGACTGCAGGCTCTGGCGTGCATTCCCCTGCGCCACTGCACCCATTTGCAAATTAGCCAGATTGCCGGCTGCATCCAGAGCGGCACCGCCCAACAGCACATTCCCCTGGGTTGTACCGGTATTGTCCGAGGTCAGGACCAAGCGGTAATCGCTTGTTGCGACCTTCAGGATGGTGGCTGTAACGCCAGTGGCATTGGTGCCCGTATTCAACTGGTTAATCTTGTCTCTGATGCTGCGCAGTGAGTCGGTGCTTGCAACGTTCACTGTCTGGGCCGAAGCGGCCTTTCCCTGAATGGTGAAGCTGTCTGCCGTAAAACCCAGAGCCGCGGTATCGCTGGCAATGACTGTTCCCGTTGAGTCTTTTACGGCGGAGCTGGAGCCAAGCTTCTCAGCTGCAGCCAATTGCGTTACCACAATCGTATGCGAGCCTGCTGTGGCCGTAGAATCCGGTGTTACTGATAGCAGATCAGCAGCGGCTGTTGCGCTATTGCTGGACAGGGTGGATTGATTAAGCAGAAATCTGCTGCTGTCGCCCAGATCCGTGCTGACTGATCGTAATGAGGATAAAGCAGAGCCCAAGCTGTTGATGGCACTTTGTTTGTCCAGTTCGGACTGCTGGCGATTTTGCAGCAAGGTAGCCTTGCGTCCCTCGATGCCCACCAGCTGATCGACAATATTGCCCCAGTCGATGCCCGAGGACAGACCTGAAATATTGGTCGCTCCGGGCATCCTAGGCCTGCCGATCCAAAATAACGCCTACCATGGCCTGCATCGCCACTTTATGCTCCACAAAGTCCTTGGAAGGAAATTCCTTCACAACCGCTCCTGTGGCCTTATCCGTAACCTGCACGAGCAACATATTCAAACGCTTCTCATAGGCGAAACCGACACTCTCACTTGGAAACTCCCTATTGAGCTGCTCAACAGCTTGTTTAACTTGTTGTTCGCTAATCTGTGTATCTTGCTTTGCTTCCGGCGTTACAGCCTTTTCAACAGCTTGCACAACAGGACGCGATTGAGCCTGTTCTGATCTGGCCGGCCTGGCTGCCACGACAGACATGGTTGCGGGCGGAGAGGTACTACTGATGCTTTCCATAAATCAACTCCTTGGCACATACAATGACATGAAGCGAAGAAGCCGGCTTCAGAACAGAAACTGTCCCTACGTCCGACTTCTTCACCTCAGTCACCTTATGCCTTCGCGATTACTGCCTTGTCCCTTAACGGAACAGCGACAGTACGTTCTGGGACGACTGGTTAGCCTGAGCCAACATAGCCGTACCAGCCTGTACCAAGACCTGAGACTTCGTGAAGTTCGCCATTTCGGCAGCCATATCGGCATCCTTAATGGTCGAAATTGCGGAGCTCAGCTGCTCGATGTTGGTGGACAGGTTGGCATTGACATAGCCAAGCTGATTCACCGTTGAACCAAGAGCAGCACGGTTGGTGGTCAGAGTGTTAAGCGCAGCGGTTACCTCAGTCAGATAAGTCTGGGCCTTTGCAGCCGTGGAGATATCTGCAGTCACCGTGCCAATAGCCAGACCGGTTGTGGTATAGTCGGCTGTAAAATCAGCCGTCACCTGGTTGTTAGCGTTATTCTCAGCGCCAACCTGGAAGGTGCTGGATGAACCTGCAGTAGTGATGATGGTACCTGCAGATGCAGCAGAACCCGTAGCAGCAGTGGTAGTACCAGCAATTGCAGAGTTGATGGTCAGGCTGATACCAAGGTCTCCAAAGTTCACGACTGACGTACCCTGAGCCGTTGGCAGGGCTGCGATTGCGACAGTCTGGGTGGTTGTACCATCCGTGATGCTAATGGAGTCACCGGCATTGAATGTGGTAGCAGTAGCCTGATCCACATAAGTGACACTGAATGTGGCACCCGCAGTCGCACCGTTGAGTGTAATAGCACTCACACCGTTAGTCGTTGTATTATCCAGTGTGCTGGCTGCATCTACAGTTGAGCCAACCGTACCATTCAACACGGCAATACCATTATACTTTGTGCTGTTGGCAATCTTGTCGATCTGGGACACCAACGTGGCACGCTCGGCATCCAGTTTCGCAATATCACCAGAGTTGTTCGCACTTGCTGCCTGGGTGGCCAGCACCTGCAAACGACGGACCATGTTCTCGATCTCGTTAACGCCGGCATCAGCCGTTTTTACCATTGCGGTAGCCTGCAGAGCATTCTGACTGGCTGCCTCAAGTTTACCACGTTCACCGGACAGCTTGGCGGAAACAGCATAACCAGCAGCATCATCTGCTGCCGAGTTAATGCGGAAACCGGAAGACAAGCGCTCCAGTGACTTATTCATGTTCGCGGTATTGGTGTTCAGGTTTTTCAGGGCTGTCAGTGCCCCCATATTAGTTTGGACTGTTACTGCCATTTTATCTCTCCTTAGATTGTGGTTGGTTTGCGCGAACGACTTCCCTGCCTTGCCACGCTTGGGCATCTTGCCCGTATCGAGTCACATCCTTGCGGCCCGTACAAATACATATCGCCACTGAGCTGTCGGACTTTAGCCACACATCGCATTTTTTTTTCCGGGCCTATCCCCTGTCTCCGTATCTGCTCTAGGCACAGGACTTACACCACGCCTGCCACATACCGCGATAGGCATCCTCCAGTGCATGCGCCGTCGCTCTCCTGTCACACAGCAATGACGCAGCCAGTTCCTGCCTCAGACGAGCACGCAATTCGACCAGATGCTTGGGTTTGCCCGCCAGTTGCAAAGCCAGATAGATATATTCCTTCTTGTTGTCTGCTACCCATTCCTGCCTGCCGGCACTCTCCAATAAACTCAGGCCGACACGTCCGGCGTGCGTCTTACCTTTGAGGCAAACAACGGGCACCCCCATCCATAACGCCTCGCAACTCGTTGTCGTGCCGTTATAAGGGAAAGTATCCAGAGCGATATCCATCCTGGAGTAACAGCTCAGGTGCTCGCCCACGCTGCCAGACCAGTCCAGTATATTGATACGATCCCTGATCACGCCGTTTGCCTCGAAGATTTGCAGATAGCGCTCACGCACCTTGGCGTCCTGCAGGGAGATATGCTTGAGCACGAGATGCGACCCCGGCGACTGTTGCAGTATTTGTGACCATACTGCAATGACCTCAGGGGTCACCTTACTCAGGTGATTGAAGCAGCCAAAACTGATATAGCCATTTTTCTCATACGGCAAGGAGGAGGCCCGGGGAGCATCGGGAGAAGGGGTATAACACAAAAAACCACCCGGCAGACGCAGCAACTTCTCACTATGGCAGTGCTCTTGGCCAGACGGGTCCGCCCAACCATCTGTAAGACGGTAATCCATTGCAGTCATGCCGGTGGTGGCCGGGTAACCAAGATAGGTTACCTGTACGGGTGCCGGCTTGCGCGCGAAGACCATCAGGCGGTGATGGCTGGTGTGGCCGGCCAGATCAATCAGAATATCAATGCCTTCCTGTCTGATGATATCCGCCACGTCTTCATCGTTGCATATGGATATATCGAGCCATTTATCGGCATAGCCTTTCAGCCTTGCGGTCACCGCATCCGGCTTGTTCACATCCGAGAAACAGTAAACCTCGAAACAGCTGCGGTCATGGGCAGCCAGTATCGGCTCAATGAAGTAGGCCACTGAATGCTCCCTGAAATCCGGAGATACATAGCCAATGCGAATCTTCTTCTCAGGCTCAGCATCATGGCTGCCGCCCTTATATATTACCTGCAGACCGGCGGCGTGCATATTGTCCCATTGCAGATGCTCCTCATACACAGCCCGCGGATCCGCCATATCGTAGAGCATTGAGAACAACAGATTCGAATGGGCGCGCATATAATCCGGCTTCAACTGCAATGCCTTTCTGTATGCATCCCTGGCCTCACCGAGGCGGCCCTGATCGCGCAGGTCATTACCCAGATTGTTCCAGGCCTTGGGATAATCCGGCTTCAGCTCCAGGCATCGACGGTGATGATGTTCTGCTTCTGATATCAGACCACGTATATGCAGTGCATTGCCAAGATGAAAGTTGGCATCTGCATTCAGGGGTTCAATACGTAACAACTGTTTAAAACATTGCTCTGCTTCCTCATGTCGCTGTTGCCCGGCCAACACCAGACCAAGACCAAAAAGAAACTGTGGGATCATCGCACCCTGTTCCAAGCCCCCTCGAAAGCAGGCCTCAGACTCACATAATGCCCCTTGTCGGCGTAGTAAATATGCCAGACTGAGTCGTGCGTTAAGGTGTTGCGGATTGCGCCCCAGAACTTGGCGATACAGTCGCGCGGCTCCTTCAAGCTCCCCCTCGCTTTTCAGCAGATTGGCCAGATTACATGTCACTTCTACATCACCGGGGACAAGCTCCAGACATTGCTCAAAACATGCTCGGGCCTCCTGCATACGGCCCTGACGCCGCAACAGCGTGCCAAGCGTATTGAGAAAACTTGCAGCTCCAGGACTGGCCTTCAGGGCCTTGCGTATGAGCATCTCCGCCTCGCTCAAGTCGCCCTGTTGCATGGCAATGACGCCTGTCAGATGAAGAGCATGGGGGTGTTCTGCCTGTTGGGCCAGGATCGAGATGCAAACGACTCTGGCGGCATCCAGCCTACCGGCCTGATAGTGGCTTACTGCTTCTGAAAACAATCCCGACCTCCGACAAAGGCGAATAAACATTCGCATACCGCTCATCACCCGTTTGGATTTCCAGAGCGGGCAAACCTATTTCTAGCAAGATTCAGTCCAGAAACCCGAAAAACAGCACTGGCTTATCGCAGCGGGAAAAATGGCCCTTTTCTTGCTCCCTATTTTCTGTCTCTTGCACGGAGGCAAGACATCATGAGAGAGGATTCGGATATCAACTTACAGCAGACATCCCGGCGGATTGCCCGCAAATGAGCGCAGACTTGCTACAACAGGCGATTTCTCATCACCAGGCTGGGGAACTACAACAAGCAGTGCCTATCTATCAGCAAGTGCTGGTGAAGGAACCGGACCATGCCGACGCCAACCATCTTCTCGGCCTGATTGCCCACCAACTGGGAGACAATGAGGCCGCCGCATTACTGGTATCAAAAGCGATAGAAAACAATCCGGCCCAGACCCTCTATTACTTCAACCTGGGTATTATCAGAATGGCATTGCTGCAATGGGATGATGCAATCTCTGCTTTTCATACGGCGCTCCAATCCAGCAGTGGGGATGGCAAAACTTATAGCAATCTTGGCCTTTCCCTGGAGAAAACTGGCCGCTTCGACGAAGCAATCTCGGCCTATCGGAATGCCATATCTTTAAATCCCGACGACGTGGAAGCCTTGAACAGGCTGGGTAATGTATATTCACAACTGAAAAGACTGGAGGAAGCAAGCGCCGCCTTTCAGCGCGCCCTGGATATTAACCCATCCAGCTTGGCAACACTTAACAATCTGGGCATCGCATTCAAAGATAACGGTAAACTGGATGAATCTATCATCGCCTACCGGCGCGCCTTAAGCATCAGTCCTGAGCGGGTTGAAATTATGTGCAATCTTGCCATGGTGCTTCTGGATACAGGGCAACTCGGGGAAGCTGAAACCATCTGTCAGCAGGCAATAACATACAACCCCGCATACGCGGCAACCTATAAACAATTATCCGATGCACTCCATTTCCAACAACGCACAGCGGATTGGGATGCCATGCTGGACACTGCCTTGGATCAGGCAGACTTATCGGCAGACGAGCGAAATCATTTGATGATTTCAAAGACAATTATTGCCTGGATGCATGGCGATTTGAATGCGTGCGAGAGCCATCAAGCAATGGCAAAAACGATATTGGATTGTCCGCCAACAGATAAGGTGACCTACAGCGCGCTGGGCTACTACAAGTTCCTGCAAGCCTTATTGGTCTTCAGACAAGAACACCCATCCTTATATACAGAAGCTGCTGACAAGCACATTCATATCATTGGTGACAGCCATAATCTCTCATATACAGACACAGTCATCACCTTCAATGGCATCAGGCATAAGGTCGTTTCCCACCTGATCATGGGCTGTAAAGCCTGGCATCTTGCTCAGCCCGGGATGAATAGGTTCAAAGCATCGTTTGATTGTGTTTTACAACAACTGCCTCGTGCCGCCACCGCCATCATCTCTATTGGAGAAATCGACTGCCGGCTCAATGAAGGGATTTTCCCAGCCCATAAAAAATATCAGACAGAGCTGAAGTCCTCGATTGAATCATTGGTGCATGATTTTGTTCACTATGTCGTGGACAAGGCCAGGGAAAAGGAACTCAAGCTCGTCTTTTACGGCGTGCCTGCCCCCCATTGCTCCTTATCCCATGTCTCAAAGCATGACAGGCAGACCTTCCTGCAAGTGCTTGAATTATTTAACAGCTCCCTCGCCGAGACTGCGGCATCCGTAGATAGCATATTTATTGATGTCTACGGGCAAACAGTCACAGAGGATGGTCTTGCTGATGGCCGGCATCATATTGATGCGTTTCACCTCTCTCCCGATTTCCTTGCGCATGCCTGCCAACAGTCAGGCCTGGATACGGCTGCATAGATGGCACTCCCAACCGGACTTGATAATAAACAGCCCCCCAGATCCAACAAGGTGGCCGCAGTCATGAATGCAACCTTGCTTCAAAAAGCGACCGCCTGTCATCAGCAGGGAGATTTACAGCAGGCCGCGCAGATCTATCAACAGCTGCTGGAGACAGAGCCGGAGCATGCCGATGCCAATCACCTTCTTGGCCTGATAGCACATCAATCCGGCAATCATGAGCTTGCGGTCCAACTGGTTTTAAAAGCAATCCATAAAAACCCATCGCAGCCAATGTATTACGATAATCTTGCAATCGTTCTCAGGGGCATGGGCAAACTGGACGATGCAGCCAACTGTTATCAGCAGGTGGTACGTATCCAGCCTGAGCATGCAACGGCATATCAAAATCTCGGAAACGTCCGCCTGCAACAGGGAAACCTTCCTGCAGCCATTGATGCCTACCTGCAAGCCATCCGCCTAACACCGGATAATGCTTGCGTGCATAACAATCTTGGCGTGGCATGGCTCAAACAGGGTAATCTGATCGAGGCGGAAAAATCGTTCCGCGAGGCAATCCGTGTGCAGTCCGACTATGCGGAAGCCTGTAGCAATCTTGGAATTACGCTGAAAAATCAGGGTAAACTGGAAGAGGCTGAAGCAGCACTAAAGCAGGCCCTGACCATGAATCCTGATGATGCGGGGAGCCACAACAATCTTGGCAACATCTTGATGAGCCTCGGGAAGCTCAAAGAGGCTGGAGAATCCTACTCGCGGGCCTTGCAAATCAGGCCGGATTACACGGAAGCGTTTCGCAGCCTGTCAAACCTGAAACGGTATTCCGAAATTGATGGCGAAACATTGCGCATGGAAGAGCTATTTCACAGCCTGGACATCAGCCAGGAGCAGCAGATGCATCTGGGGTTTGCCTTGGGTAAGATTTATGAAGATGTGGAGGATCACGAAAAGTCCTTTGCATACATCATGCAGGCAAATCACCTGTTCAGATCCAGCTACAATTATGATTTGGCCGAAGACAAGGCTTTCTTCGATCTGGTCACTAATATTTTTGACCAAAGCTTCATGCAGCAGCATCAGGATTGCGGAAACAAGGATCAAACACCCATTTTTATCGTTGGCATGCCCAGGTCCGGTACAAGTCTGGTCGAACAGATACTTGCCAGCCATCCACAGGTTTACGGTGCAGGGGAACTGCTCTATCTAAAGCAGGTCATCTTACGCGCCTGCGGGGAAGTCCCCGGATACAACTTCCTGAAAAATATCGAGAGTTTCAGGCATGATGATTTTACAAGTCTGGGCAATGCATACCTTGAAAAAATGCGCAGCCATTCCGCCAGCGCCAAATACATCACAGACAAATTGCCGCACAACTTCTTCTATCTGGGAATGATCAAGATCATCCTCCCCCACGCCAAGATCATTCACTGTCAGCGGGAACCACTGGATAACTGCCTGTCCATCTACAAGAACTATTTCAGCGACAACCAAAGGTATGCCTACAATCTTGAAGAACTGGGAAAATATTACCGCTTCTATCAGGCGCTGATGGAGCACTGGCATCACACCCTCCCCGCCAACAGCATTTATGACATCAAGTATGAGGCATTGGTGGCAGATCAGGAAAACCAAACAAAAGCCCTGTTAAAGCACTGCGGTCTTCCATGGGATGATCACTGTCTTTCGTTCCACAAAACCAACAGAGAAGTAAAAACCGCAAGTGCTGCACAGGTTCGGCAACCGGTACACCAACGCTCTGTTCACCTGTGGAAGCGTTATGAAACACATTTGCAACCGCTCATCAAATCACTTGCGGGATCAGGAAACTGAACCCATGACCCTATTTACATTGGCAGAGACACATCATCACTGGAGAACATGCATATGACATCCACATCAAGCAAAACCATCCAGCAGTTGGCAAGCAAGGCAAAGCGCTTTCTGGAAATCGGCGACATTCATCAGGCAGAAATACTTTGCGACGAAGCGGTTAACAAAGGCGCCACAGATCCCGACATGTTATTGCAGATCGGTAAGGTGCGTTATTTCCACAAACGCTATGAAGAAGCTGTCGGTTTTTTCCAGCAGGTGCTCAAATCACGACCAAAAGATTGTGACGTCCGCATTATGTTATGGGCCTGTTATCGTGATAGCGGTGATTTCGAAGGCATGCTGAATCTTGCGCGTCAGTTCCAGAAGAACCCCTTGAATGCCAATGAAGTCCTGTTTGCATACCGCAGCTTTCTGGCCGCATGTGACTGGGACAGTGCGGAAAAAATGCAGCCACGCGTTTTTGATTTAATCAAACAGAAAAAAATTAGGTGCGATCTCATCCCCGCCCTGCTCATCGAATTATGTGGCATAAGCGATTTGGCACCTGATGTCGTGCTTGATTTTCATCGTCAATGGGGAGATGAAATACTCAAGGGGGTTAAGCCATACTTCCCCGTCAACACCCCTGCTCCGACGATCACAGGGCGTTTGAAAATTGCCTATCTCTCATCAGATTTCAAACTGCATCCTGTCGGTTTTTATATGAACCAGATCATTCGCTCCCATGACCACGAGCGCTTCGAGGTGTATTGCTATGCCCATATCGGGCGTGATGACGCAATGACGCAGCATATTCGGGAGAATGTTGATCACTTTATTGATATTACGGCACTGACAAATGAAAACGCGGCTGCCCGCATTCATGCCGACGGCATCCATATCCTTATTGATCTCAACGGCCATACCACAGACACACGACTCCCGGTTCTGGCCTATCGACCCGCGCCTGTGCAAATGACCTACCTCGGCTATCCGAACACGACCGGCCTGCCGACAGTGGACTACCGCATCACAGATCATTATGCAGAATGTGAAGAGGGCACCCGTTATGTGGAGAAGCTGCTATATATGCCACAAAGTTTTTTATGCTTTGGCGTTGATCTGAAAACTGCCGGCGCTGTAAAGGATAGAGATCACATCACCTTTGCCTCTTTCAACAACATCAGAAAAATAACACCGGAAGTCATTGCTGTGTGGAGCCAGATACTCAACCGCGTCCCCGACTCCACGCTCGCGCTTAAAGCCAAGAACCTTGATAACACTGTCGTGCACAAGAATCTATTGGATGAATTTGCCAGACACGGCATCGAGGCGGAGCGCTTAGAGTTTCGTCCATACACAAGAACTTATGAAGAGCACATCATCCAGTATTGCAGCACCGATATTGCGCTGGACACCTTTCCGTATAATGGCACCACCACCACCTGCGAAGCATTAATCATGGGCGTGCCGGTTGTAACCCTTACGGGTAAAACGCATGCGCAGCGTGTCTCCTGTTCCATCCTGAAAAACATCGGTTTCGAAGAAACGATTACCCATTCCATGGACGCATATGTGGATAAGGCCGTGGAGCTTGCCAACAACCGACAGGGCCTCACGACGCTGCACCAGATCCTGCCAACACTCTTCCAGCACTCCATTCTTTGTCAGCCGGAGGTATTTACCCGGCAATTGGAAGACTTATATCAACAAGCCTGGCGTGAGAAAACCGCGGCCCTTTCCGAGACCCGTGTATCTGAAGCACGCCATTCCGAAAGTGAACGCCAGGAAAAACCGGAAGCGTCTTCTGGAACTAAGAAACTGAATGACAAAAAGGACATATCCATGACAAGCCCTATCAACCCGCGCACGCTTATTGCAGATATTGTCCACCATGATCTGGACGGGGCCTCCATTATCATCGCAGAAATCGGCGCAAGAATTCTTGACCCGGCCAACAATATCGAAGCAGCGGAAGTATTTCACACCTTGCCTGCCGCCAGAGTACTGGCCTTTGAACCAGATGCAGAGGCATGCGGGCAAATCAATGCCATGAGCAGCCGTTTTGCGGCTGACATCAAAGCCTATCCCTATGCCCTGAGCGACAAGCCGGGAGAGCAGACGCTTTATATCACCCGGGATAAGATGTGCTCCAGCTTGTATAAACCCAATGAGAAGATGCTGGCGCGATATGCCAATCTCGAGGTCGCATTCCTTGATAAAACCTGCCCTGTCGAAGTTACATCACTGGACCGGTTCATGGAACTGGAGAACATCCCCAACATTGATTTCATCAAAATTGATGTTCAGGGCGCCGAGCTTGATGTCTTTAGGGGCGCATCCAGAGCCATGCCGCAGCTCCTGGGCCTGTGTACCGAAGTGGAATTCGTCGAGCTCTATGAAGGGCAGCCGCTGTTCGGAAATGTCGATGCCATGCTGCAAAAATATGACCTGCAGTTTTACTGCTTCAGGGATACAGGTAGGCGCCCGATCGAAGGGACAGCCTTTCACAGCAAGGCGCAACTTCTCTGGGCCGATGCCGTCTATTTTCCGAGCCTGGAGTCGATCGACAGGATGCCTGCGGAAAAATTGTTAAAGCTCAGTGTACTGAGCAGCCTTTATGACGCCTATGACCTCAGCCAGTATGCCCTCAAGCGTTTTGATGAAATATCCGGCACGCACCTCATGGACGATTTCGTTCGAAGGCTTACAGCCCTGGCACAAGGGACAGATTCGGATGACGACAACATCCCTGCAGATAAGAAAGCAGCGCAGATGGCCGACAAACCGGAAACAACGCTGCAAAGCCGACAGACAGGCAAAGGACAAAAAACAGTACGAATCGAGAATGACATTCTGGTCACAGTACCGGATGACCTGACACTCATGACGCCGTATATCCTTGAGGAACAGCAGGACTGGTTTGAAGACGAAATTGAGTTCGTGCGAAGGCTGGTCAAGCCGGGCATGAACGTGATCGACATCGGCGCCAACTATGGTTGTTATGCGCTAACCATCGCCAAGCTGGCCGGCCCCGATGGCAGGCTCTGGGCTTTCGAGCCTTGTTCAAGCACAGCCGACCACCTGCAGCAAAGCATCAATGCCAACGGCCTTGATCAGATTCAACTGATCCGGGCAGCCCTATCCAACCGTCAGGGAGAGGCCTGTCTGTCGACTCAGGACAATGCCGAACTGAATTCGCTTTCCGATGATAATGGCGGCACAAACTCGGAGACCGTACCCCTGTATCGGCTTGATGATTGCATGAAAGAACATGCCTGGAATGACATCGAATTCCTCAAGCTGGATGCCGAAGGTGAGGAAGTGCGCATTCTCGAAGGTGGGCAGTCGTTTTTTACAGACCTGTCGCCACTGGTCATGTTTGAGCTAAAACATGGAGATCTGGTCAATGAAGGCCTGATTCATGCCTTCCAGAACATGGGTTACAGCCCCTACAAACTCATCCCTGGCCTGATGCTGCTGGCACCATTCGATATGCAGGAGGAAGCCGATCCGTTCCAGTTGAACCTGTTCTGCTGCAAACCGGACCGCGCACAGAAGCTGCAGAATATCGGGCTGCTGCTTGATGAACCCACCAACATCGATACGGCCTGCGATTCAGACATATGGGAAAACTATCTTCAGGGCTTCCCCTATGCCTCCATCATGTTTTCCACCTGCAGGGGAGCCGTTTCACAACAAGCATTGCCCGGCTGGCCGGAATATCGCGATGCCCTGAATGCGTATGTTCTGGCTCAGGATACCGGGCGTGCTCCGGGAGAGCGCTATCACCTGCTGCGGACTGCCTTCATCCGACTCGTATCCGTGCTGGATACGCATACGAGTCTTCCACGCCTGCTCAGTCTGGCTCGCATCGCCAGTGAGCTTGGCAACCGTGCGGCAGCCGTAAACATCCTCAATGAGCTGGCCAGGCATTTTGAAGAGAACCAGCATTTCAACGTCGATGAGCCCTTTCTGGCAATCTCCAGTCGAGCCGCTGACATTGATCCGAAAGGCATGCTGGGAAACTGGTGCCTGGCGCAAATCCTGGCTGAACGCGAAAGACTGCATGCATTTTCATCCTATTTCACGGACGCGAGTTCACTGCCCATACTGGATATTATCGAACGACTGGATTATCCGGATCCTGAAATGGCATTGCGGGGGAATCTCATTCGGCAGCGCTTCGGGCTATCAAACACGGCTTTGGCCGCATAGCATCGAGAACATAGAACGTCGCCAAATATCGTTTGGAGGGGCAAATGAAGAAAACCATAGGATCCGCATTGACACTGGGAATTGCTGCAGCCCTCATATGGCCGGCATCGGCCTGGGCCTCTGGCGGGCAAGCCATTGACTTAACCGGCCATTTCATCGGCTACGCAGCAGTGGCAATGTTTTTCATCGCCTATGTATTCGTCATGCTCGAAGAGTTTACGCATCTGAGAAAATCAAAACCGGTCATTCTTGCCGCTGGCATCATGTGGGCGCTGGTCGCCTATGAATACCTCGGACAAGACCAATCCCATCTGGCTGAAGAAGCGGTCAGGCACAACATCATGGAATACGCCGAGTTGCTATTGTTCCTGCTGGTGGCCATGACTTACGTGAATGCACTCGAAGAACGACAGGTTTTTAACAGCCTGAAATCATGGCTTATTCGCAAGGGATTCAGTTATCGCAAGCTGTTCTGGGTTACGGGTCTGCTGGCTTTCTTCATTTCTCCCGTCGCAGACAATCTGACCACCGCCCTGTTGATGTGTGCCGTCATCCTCGCCGTGGGATCGGAGTCTCCGCGCTTTGTCGGCATAAGCTGTATTAATATCGTTGTCGCTGCCAATGCCGGAGGTGCCTTCAGCCCCTTTGGCGATATCACAACACTGATGGTGTGGCAAAAAGGAATGCTGGGCTTCTGGGACTTCTTTGCATTATTTATCCCCTCTGCGGTCAGTTTTCTGATTCCGGCCGCCGCCATGCATTTTGCCATACCCAACATCTCACCTTCCGCCTCTGATGAGCGCATTAACATGCTGCCTGGCGCAAAACGGATCATGGCCTTGTTTCTGGCCACCATCATCACGGCCGTATGCTTCCATAACTTTCTGCACATGCCGCCCATGCTTGGCATGATGACCGGCCTTTCCTACCTGCTGTTCTTTGGTTACTACCTCAAGAAAAAAAATGGCACTGGAGTCGTCGCATTTGATATCTTCAACAAGGTGAAACGTGCCGAGTGGGATACCCTGCTATTCTTTTACGGCGTCATTCTTTGCGTTGGAGCCTTGGGACAGATCGGTTATCTCGCCCTGATATCCGATGCCATGTACACCCAGATGGGCCCTCTATTTGCCAACAGCATGGTGGGCATCCTGTCCGCCATCGTTGACAATATTCCGGTGATGTTTGCTGTGCTGAGCATGAATCCGGACATGTCTCATGGTCATTGGTTATTGGTAACGCTGACAGCTGGCATCGGCGGCAGCCTATTGTCTATCGGATCGGCTGCGGGCGTAGCGCTGATGGGTCAGGCGCGCGGCAAGTACACCTTCTTCGGCCATCTCAAGTGGACACCTGTTATTGCCTTGGGTTATGTGGCAGGCATTGCCGCCCATATGTGGATTAACGCGGCTTACTTTTAGCCCTGAGTGAACCGGAGACGCGCCAAGCGCTGTCGCAAGAGGGCCGTCTAGCCCTCCAAAAGCATTTTGGCGTATTCATCCACCCATTTCAGTGACGAGAGGTAAACAGCCATCAAGTCTTCACTGTCCAGGTCGTTTTCCTGACAAAAACTGTCCACATCCTTCCAATTCTCTAACTCGATAGCGATGACTGCATGAAGCAGAAGCCCAAGACGACTATCCGGATCGGTGAGGCCTTCATGGATGTCGCGTGGCAGGCAAATTTCTTCCAGAACCTCTTCCATCGGCTGATCAAGAAATGTATCCAACAGGGAAAAGAGACCGAGCAGGAAGCAGTCCGACGGCCCTGTTTTTTTCAACACAGTCGCCAGCTCTTCCAGTATGCGGCCACGCAACATGGCCGTCAGAATAAGCTCCTGTGGCTTGTCTTTACCCAGCAAGGCCAGAGAAAGCACCGACAGCCAGCGCTGAATGTTTATAAGGCCGAGTAAGCTCAATGCCTGGCGTACAGAATCGATCTCCCTGCGCGTAGCAAAAGCTGCAGAATTGATATGCTTCAGCAAGCGGTAGGAAAGCCCAACGTCATGCACAATCACTTCCTCGACTTCCTGAACCCCTTCGGCAACCATGACCTTCTGCAGGGCCAGCAGGATAGCCAGCTTTGAATCCGGAACCTTCTTACCTCTCACAATCTCGGGACGGCAGAAGAAATAGCCCTGAAAATAGTCAAAACCCAGATTTTTCGCTTGCTCGAATTCTTCCTTTGTTTCCACTTTTTCTGCCAGCAACTTCGCAGGGTGACTGCGCAACGACGCCACCTCAGCTGCCAGGTCTTTACTATTCATGAGATCAATCTTGATGATGTCTGCGATCTCCATCAGCGGTTCCCACTGTGCAGAGTAAATAAAATCATCCAATAGAATCGTAAATCCCTTTGCCTTCAGAGCGCGACATGCCGCTACGACTTCGTCATCCACCAACACGTCTTCCAACACCTCAATACCCAGATCTTTCGGTGAAAAGAGTGATGCAATGTCGCTGACAAGAAAATCGCGGGGAGCGTTGATATAGACCATCTTGTTGCCGGAAATCTGGTCGAGGCCGATATCCATAAGACCTCCAACCAGCACATTGGCCGTTAGCTGCAATCCATCAGCCTCATGTATGGCACTGTTCGCAACCGACGAAGCCCGGAAAAGAAGTTCGTAGGCGATCACCTTACCATCCCTATCGAAGACGGGCTGCCTTCCTACAAACACATCTTTCATCGACCTGTCTCCTCTCCCCCATCCCTTTTGGCCACACACAAGAAAGGGGCCGCAGCCCCGAACATGTTTTCTACTGAATCACGGCACTACTTATCCATATGCGTGCTTACAACGGCTGAGCGTCGAGTTTCGAATCCATCATGAATCCTTAGAGGTCTTTTGGCCTCTTCAGTCCCAAATGGTCTTTGAACTCTCCCTCAACCTGGGTCACATCGTGCGCATTCAGGAGTACGAGATTGCGCAGATGGTCATAACTATCCAGATCTATTTCCGTAAACACAACGGCAATTCCATTCCCGGTCGAACGGACAATTTTTCCTTTGGTTTCAATGCATATCGAACTTTCCCTGGGCTCGCCAAGGAAAAGCTTTACCAGACATTCAGCCTGAAGCGGCAGCTTTTCATCACAGTCCAACCCAACGCCTTGCATGCTTACATCGGTAAGCCGGCCACAAACGGTCTTGTCGCCGCAAGCAAGCTCCACATCAATATGGGTCTCCACGCGTGAGAAATCACGTTTGTTATCATGCTCAGCCATTAGCAACTCCTATATGCCTGCAGTGCATCATCGCTTATGCCTGACCCATTCAGCCATTCAGAATCGGTCCCAGATGAGTCTTGAATGAGTCCGCTGTAAAAGGCTTGGTGATCAGGAACAAAGCCCCTGATTCCTCAGCTGACTGACGCATCTGTGGAGACCCTTCCGTCGTTACAAAGCCAAAGGGAGTGGAAAAACCTTCGCCTTTCATCGCCTGAAGAAATTCAAGGCCATTCATGTTCGGCATATTCCAGTCAGAAATAATGAGGTCGGGCTGCCACTCACGCACCAAGGCCAATCCCTCCGCACCATCATTTGCCTCTTTGCAATCATGATCCCCGTAACCCGCCTGACGCAGGGTGCGCGACACGATCATGCGCATGGCTTTGCTGTCATCAACAATAAGAATTTTCATTTTTCCATCTCCTTTCGTTTAATATTTAATCAGTGTAATTTATGCCCGCTCTAGTATCGTAATGAGCAGTGGCTCCCCTTCACACTCAAAAGACTGCTGGAAGGTAACTTTTCCGCCCGGAATGCTGACTTTGTAATCAATACCCTCGGCCACTGAGGGAAGGGATATCCGGCAATCGCCTGGCAGCAGGGTTTTGATGTTGCCGGCTGTCATATTGGTCAACTCACCCAACGTGTCGTGCAATTCCTCATCGGTGATGTCTTCCAGAGCCATATCAAACATGGAAGCGGTTGCCTTGTTCGCCAACCCTTCAGAACAGTACAGGGTAACTGCTCCTTCCCAATCCCCCATAATCTGGATGCAGCCGATCAGAGAGCGATCCTTCGATTTGGCTTCCGAGGCCTTCTCCACGGGAAGAGCATTCAGGCCTAGCGTGGACGTCCATATATCCGATGTTATTTGATTGATGTCATCTGCTGAGAAATTCATTATTTACTCCTTTTTATGTACACGCGCGATATGCCGCGGCCTTGCCCATAACAACCCTTTTGAATGATGCATCAAGGTTGAACGTGGTCTCCGCAGAGCCGAGAAAAAGAGGCCCATCTGGCTTTAATACACGTCTGATTTTGCCAAGAATCCCCTGCTTGGTTTCCTGATCAAAGTAGATAAGAACATTACGCATAAGGACAATGTCCATGCTGGGCAGTGAGGGCCAATTGCCTGCCAGGTTCATTTGCCTGAACTCGACCATCTGGCGGATTTCCTTCTTCACCTGCCATTCAACGCCCTGTTGCTCAAAATATTTCACCATCATCGTGGCAGGCAATCCCCGGTTGACATCCAACGGCCTGTAACAGCCTTTCCTTGCGATATTCAGCACATCCTCGGAAAGGTCGGTTGCAACGATTTTTACCGCCCAGCCGGATAGCATGGGGAAATGCTCACGAATCATAATCGCCAGGGAATAAGCCTCCTGACCGCTTGAGCAAGCGCCACTCCATATATTCAGTTGGCGGGTTGATGCGCGTGATTTGATCATTTCCGGCAAGACTTCATTCTTAATAGCTTCAAACGGATGAATATCACGGAAGAAGCTTGTTTCATTGGTGGTCATGGCCTCGATGATCTCTTTGTGCATGGCGGAAAAGGGCATGGATTTCAACCGTGCCACATAATCGTTGATGTTTGTGAATTTATGCTGGGCCACCAGAGGACTGAGCCTCGATTCCACAAGGTATTCCTTTCCCTTATTGAGAACGATAGCTGAGTTCTCGTAAATCATTTTACTGAGATAAGCAAAGGATTCGGGAGATATTGCCACTATGGCCTCACTGCTTGCACAGGCGCAGGAGTATAAGAGCGCCCATAGCGAACCCGGTTTATAATCTCGGCAGCCAGCTGGTTCAGCGGCAGAACCTGGTCCGCAAGCCCCGCATGACTTACCGAGCCAGGCATTCCCCAGACCACACTGCTGGCTTCATCCTGCACAAGAACCTGCCCGCCTGCTTTACGGATATGCTCGCAACCGATCAGGCCATCATGGCCCATGCCGGTCATGACCACAGCCAGCACATTGGGGCCAAAACCGCTGGCCACCGAACGGAACAGTACATCGACGGCTGGCCGACAGGAGTTCTCTTGAGCATCCTGGTTTAACTTGACCTTCAAGCCGTTTTGGCTTCGCTCCACCATCATGTGGAAATCGCCCGGGGCCAGACAGGCTTGCCCTGGCTCAACAGCTGCGCCTGTGGTGCCCTCAAAGATCGTGATGGCCGCCTTATTGTCCAGTCTTTCAGCCAGAAGCTTGGTGAACACCGGAGGCATGTGCTGCACAATAACGATGGGTACAGGAAAATCGGCGGGAATGGCTGGCATGAATTCGGCCAGTGCATTCGGCCCTCCGGTAGAAATACCGATAGCCAGGACGTCCACTCGCTCTTTCTTCGCAGGCCTTATGACAACGGGCCTGGACTCTGATGCAGCTTCAGTCTGAGCTGGCTGCGGCCTGTTGATGACGCTGCGGACAACAGCCTGACCACACAGCGCCTTGATCTTCGGAATAAGGTCATCACGCAAGCACTGCATGGCTGCACCCACGCTACCCACGTTGGATGGCTTGGTCACGTAGTCGTTAGCGCCAAGAGCCAGAGCATCCAGACTGGCTGTGGCGCCTCGTTCGGTCAGTGTGCTGAACATGATGACAGGCAGGCGGGGATACAGCTTGCGAATCTCCCTGACGGTCTGCAAGCCATCCATCACCGGCATTTCGATATCCAGTGTGATCAGATCCGGTTTCAGTCTGGCGATTTTCTCCAGTGCAATACTGCCATTAGCCGCCACCCCGACAATTTCCAATCCCGTATCACTGGAAAGCGTGTCGGAAATGATGCGGCGAACAACAACCGAATCATCAACGATAAGAATCTTGATCTTGTCCATTACGGGATCAGGCCAAGCAGCCGGATTTTTTCCTCAATGGCCTCTTTGTTAAATGGCTTGATGACGTACTCGTTTGCCCCGGCCTCCAGGGCCTTCACCATCTGGGAAATCTCCGCCTCGGTGGTAACCATCATGATCCGCATATCGGCATGTTCCGCCTTCAAGCGCACAGCACAGACGAACTCATAACCATTCATCTCAGGCATATTCCAGTCCACCAGAGCAAGGTCCACGCAGCCTATTTCCTGCAAACGCTCCAGCGCTTCACATCCATTTCCCGCTTCAAATACCTCAAAGCCAATACGCTTCAGGTCTCTGCCTAGAATCATCCGGATGGCTCTGGAGTCATCAATAATCAATGCACGCATATATATCTCCGGTTTTTTTTAGAGCGCCATCAAGGAGCAGGCTGGCTGATATTCCCATCGCTCATGCGCTGCTGGAAAATCAGCCTCCGTGCCGGATGCGGCGGACAGTTTCATCATGTTTATTAACATCCGGCCTCAATCACCCGGCACATATATGCCACTTGATATGCCTGCATCAGACCTTGAACTCGCTGACCAGACGCTGCAGTTCGGCTGCCATGCTGGCCAACTCGGCAGAAGCTGTCTGGGTGTCACTGGCGCCGGTTGATGTGCTATGCGCCGCCTCTGCCACGCCGCTGATGTTGTGCATGATCTCGGTACTGCCACGCGCTGCCTCGGCAATATTCTGGGCTATCTCGTTAGTCGCTGCGCTTTGCTCCTCTACCGTAGCAGCAATGGTGCTTTGAAATTCATCGATCTTGCAGATGATTTCGTTGATCTGAGCAATGACCTCGACAGCACCCTGGGTGTCTTTCTGGATCACCTCAATTTTCTGGCTGATGTCCTCCGAAGCCTTGGCTGTCTCCATAGCCAGGTCTTTCACCTCGTTGGCAACCACAGCAAAGCCCTTGCCTGCATCTCCGGCACGCGCGGCTTCAATGGTCGCATTCAGGGCCAGCAGTTTCGTCTGCTCTGCAACCGAGTTGATGGCACTGACGATCGCACTAATCTCCAGACTGCTGGCGTGCAGCTTGGTAACCGTGGTATTGGCCTCATCAGCCGCCTTCACGGCTGTCGAAGCCATTTTAGCTGCCTCGGAAGCATTGCCTGCAATCTCACGCGTGGAGGCACTTAACTCTTCCACGCCCGAAGCGACCGTTTGCACATTTCTACTTATTTCCTCAGAGGCTGCTGAAACCACAGCGGATTGAGCCGAAGTCTCCTCTGCATTGGCGCCCATCTGCTGGCTTACAGCGGTCAATTCCTCGGATGCCCCTGCCAGCGTTTGGGCGTTGTGGCCAATGGCCCTGATTGTGTTCTGCGTTTTTTCCACAAAGGCATTGAATGATGTGCCAAGCTGCCCGATCTCATCACTGCTGGTAACTGCAACGCGCTGGGTCAGATCGCCCTCGCCTTCGGCAATGTCTTTCAAGCTTTCGTTGAGACCTTCAAGCGGTTTGAATACCACTTTGCTCAGGAAGATGTTAAGACCGATGAGACCCAGGATCAGAAGCACAATACTGGCGGCAATACCTACCCATAATTCGTGATTCATCTCCTCATCCAGTGAAGCCAGTGAATACGACAAGCGCACAGCACCGTTAACAGCACCCGAAGGCACCTCATGGCAATTCAGACAATTCACGCCCCGCGTGTTCTCGCTAGCATGGAACGGGACGATAACCGTCAGGAAGCGGCCTTGGTCATTCTTCTGAATCAGCGAAATCGTCTCGCCTTGCAGTGCCCGTCGATCCAGATCATCTTGTGCCTGCTCATCAGGATGGCCCACCCCAAATTGCTTCTGCACCGGTTCCCCGCGCAGCACCCGGGCATCCAGAACCCCCTCGCTCCGCTTCAGCTTTCCGATCAGGGTTTCACGTTCGTCCATGCTGCCCGTCAGCATCAGCATGTTAAGGCTGTCGAAAAAATTATTGGCTTCGGTCGCAATGCTTTCTCTGGTCAGGGTCTCAACCCGCGAATTTTCGTTCATAATCGCAATGGTGGTTCTCACCCCCATAATCAGAAGAAACATGATGGCAATAGATGCCGTGATCTTGACTCTCAGTGAAAGGCTGTCGCCACCCTTAAACGCATTGTTTTTCATAACTACTCCTTATTTAATTTAAACTGGTACATAAACTTTTAACCTTCGGAAACCATTGCCAACGCTTTATCGGCATCCAGAACAAGCAAAAGCCGGTCTTTCAGTTTGCATGCCCCTTGTATCAATTCTCGGGCAACGCCCTTAAGCGTCTCAGGCGGGTACTCAAAACTGGAATCACTCACTTCAAGGACATCGCCGATCTCATTCACCTGGAAACTGATGGCGCCATCCTTCGAACGAATAATCACATTCATCGGCCTTTCTTCATCTGTGAACTCGCCCATATCCAAAAGACGACGCAAATCAATGGCTGTCACGATCTGGCCCCGCAGATTGATTAATCCGCGCACATACGATGGAGCCAGAGGCGTCCTTGTCATTTGCTGATAACGAATGACTTCCTGTACCTTTTCAACTTCGATACCAAAAAAGAAATCATTGAGAAAGAATGTGCAATATTGTTTTGTCTTGGCCATGGCTTAACTCACCGACGCAGCAGCTGTCTTCTGCCGGAAATTGGGATTACTCATCTGAACGATCTCCTCGATATTGAGTAGTTCCGTAACACGATCCTGGATCACTGCTGTGCCAATCACACCCTGGCGGGTGGATTGGCCTGTGACTTCAATGGCTTCATCAATCACATCAAGGATTTGGTCAACAACCAGACCCACGTCCTGGTCACCACAGGAGTACACGACCACCTGCAATGAGCCGGAACCTTCTGGGTGGGTTTCATCTTCCACTGGTCTTGGTTTATTGCGGCGTTCGGGCAGCGTGGCAAAAATATCAACCAAGGGGATAATCCCCCCTCTATATTGCACAACCCTTTGTCCTCCCGTCCGCTCTAC
>CAZQTO010000016.1:0-25106 GCA_964596375.1 uncultured Zetaproteobacteria bacterium
TGTGGCCGACATCGCGGCCGTCGGAACTGGCGTGTTGAACGAATGGAAGGGTAGCCTGCTGCGTGAATTGTATCTGGCCACCGAGCGCCACCTGATGGGTGAGGAGGATGCCAGTCGTGGTACGCAGGAGCGCGTGGCGGTGCGTATCGAGAGCACGCTGGGCAAGGCGCAGGCAGCGCAACGACGTGGATTGAAGGATGTTTTGCAACAACTTCCCTGGCGCGCGGTGATGGGCTTCCCGCCGCGTCATTTGTTGCGCATTGCTTACCTGATGCAGGCCTCGCCGGACGGCGGGGTTGAAATACTGGTGGATGAGGGGCGCGGTGAGAGCCTGGTCATCGTGTTGGCAACCGACCGCAAGCGTCTGCTTGCCGACCTGACAGCCGCGTTGTCCTCCGGTTACGTTAATATTGTTGCCGCGCACGCCTATCAGATTGATGCCAGGCGGGTGTTGGATGTGTTTCATGTGCAGGGCACCGATGGCAAGGCTTTATGCGAGAAGAGCGACCTGCACAGGCTGCAGCAACGTATGCAGAAGGTCGTTGAAGGTGAGGATGTGAGCAGGGCCAAGCCAGGTAAGCAGCATATACTGATGCATCATGTTTCGGTATCGGCCAGACCTTTACCCCTGGCCTCAAGCCGGCAGACGGCCATTGAAGTCGTCGCTGCTGATCGAACAGGCCTGTTGTCAGCCCTTGCCGCGGAAATCGACGACGCGGGTTTCAGCGTGCGTGGCGCCAGCATCAGCACCTTCGGCGAGCGCGTTGTCGATGTGTTTTTCCTGACACACGGCAACGGCGATACCCTGTCGCCGGATGAGGTGGATATGATATGCGGGCGTTTGAGCCGGGCAGCTGAATTGCCCGTCAGCGAATAGGGGAAGACAGTATGTTTGGTTTGTTCGACAAAAAACCCACCGGCTTTGTGCTGGCGCTGGCTGGCGGCGGTGGTCGTGGCCTGGCGCATCTGGGGGCGCTCAAGGCGCTGGAGGAGCACGGGCTTCGTCCGGATGCCATTGTCGGCACCAGCATCGGGGCCCTGTTCGGGGCGATGTATGCGCTTAATCCTGATGCCGGCGAAGTCCGCGATCGCGTGTTCAGTTTTCTTGATTCCGATGTGTTTCGCAATATCAACCTGCCGAGCGTTCAAGACGATGTGGGCGCCGAAGACGATTCATGGCTGACGCATTTAACGACAGTGGCCAGGCAGACGATTCTCTACACCAGGGCGATGAACGACATTGCCATTGGTGATCCCGGCGCGCTGGCCAGGGTGGCCAACCTGTTTTGCGGTGGGGGCAGTTTTGAGTCGGTCAAGATACCCCTTTATGTCACGGCGGTTCGTTTTCCCGGCGGTGAGTGCCAGCTCTTTTCGCAGGGAGATTTGTGTCTGGCGCTGGCGGCCAGTATGGCCGTGCCGGGGGTCTTCGACCCGGTGAAGATCGACGGTGAGCGTTACCTCGACGGCGGTTTGGCCAGCGAGGTGCCGGCCAAGGAGGCGCAAGGCGTGGCAGGTGATACCCAGCTGGTGGTTGCGGTGAATACCGGTGCCAGCCCCGATCCTGCATATGAACCGTACAATGTGCTCGGCATGCTGGATTGGACGGCGCAAGTGAAATCCTTGTATCTGCGCAAATATCAGAAGGAGCATGCCGATGTGCTTATCGAGCCTTTGGTCGGCTCCACGCAGTGGCACGATTTTTCCAACTCCGCTGATGAGGTGGGGCGCGGTTATGAAGCGGCACTGGAAAGGGTTCCTGAGCTGCTTAAGCGGCTCGGTCGGTAGGGAGAGCATTATTGCATCTGATTCGAAGGGCTTGTGATGTCTGTTGAGCGGGCGGTGATTCTGGCCGCGGGTCTGGGCACACGGCTGAAGTGGTTGACGCGAGAGCGCCCCAAGGCGCTTATGACAGTGGCAGGTGCGCCGGCCATTGTGCAGGTGATCCGCGGCCTGGCAGCGCAGGGTGTGCGCGATATTGCCATCAATGTGCATCACCATGCCGACTCCCTGATGCAGGCCTTGGGGAATGGGGCGCGTTACGGTGTGCGGCTGTATTACAGCCCTGAGAAAAACCTGCTTGATTCGGGCGGTGGTGTGCGTACGGCGATGGAGAAGCTGCCGGGCGAGGGCCTGCTGGCAGTGCACAATGCCGATGTGCTGTGCAATGTTGATGTGCGGCAACTGGCCGGCCTGTGTCCCGCCGGTGGCTGTGCAATCGGGCTGGTGTCCAATCCGCCGCATCATGCAGCGGGGGATTTTTCTCTGCATGGCGGCCTTGTCGCAGCTTCGGGCAAGCCGCGCTTCACCTTCTCCGGGGTGTCGGTGTGGCATGCCGAAGCACTTTCGAGCTATGCCGCGGGAGAAGCATTTTCTCTGGTGCAGCCGATGCGTCAGTTGATCGGGGCATCACGCTGCGCCGGCTTGCTGTATCATGGGCCATGGTTCGACATTGGTCGGCCTGTCGATTTGATGCGCGCCAGAAGGCATTGGGGAGGTTGATTTGAACTTTGTTTTGCATCCGAAGCTGGCGCAGGACTGTTTTATTGTCGGGCACTTCGATTTATGTGTCCTGCTGTTGATGAACGATGCGCGCTATCCGTGGTTTATTCTGGTGCCACAGCGGGAAAACATCAGTGAAATACACCATCTGAGCGGGGCGCTGCGACAGCAGTTGATGAGCGAGTCGGCGACCCTGTCCGAGGCTCTGGCGGCGGCCTTCTCCGCCGATAAAATCAATATTGCAGCGCTCGGCAATATTGTACCGCAGTTGCATATCCATCATATCGTGCGTTATCGCAGCGACGAGGCCTGGCCTGCGCCTGTGTGGGGGAAATTGCCCGCCATCCACTATGCCGACGGTGCGCAGAATGGCGTGATGCAGCGCCTGATCGCCCAACTGCCTTCCGGGTTTCTGCAGAGCCCATGATAAAATCAATCAGCGAACAAAAGCTTCTTCTGGCTATGATCGTCGGCATCGTGGCCGGCGGTCTTTCAGGCTTCCTCTGGGGCGAGGCCATGGTGAGCGTTCAGTGGCTGGGCGATCTCTTTCTGACCATGCTGAAGATGCTTATTGTGCCGCTGGTTGCGGCCAGTGTGATTACCGGCGTGGCCGGCCTCGGCGATGTGCGCAGGCTCGGGCGTATGGGTGGCTATGCTGTGACCTATTATCTGTGCACCACGCTTGCCGCCGTGTCTATCGGTCTGCTCATGGCCAATCTGTGGCAGCCGGGCGCAGGTGTATCCCTGGGAGCCGATCTTGTTGCGCCGACCCCTGCGGCCGGTGATGTCGGTGTGACCGACCTGATCCTGTCGCTGGTGCATCCGAACATTATTGCAGCTGCCGCGGATATGAAGCTGTTGCCCATTATTGTTTTTTGCATTGCCTTTGCCGCAGCCCTGTCCACGCTGGGCGAGCGGGGCAAGCCGGTCATTGCCTTCTTCGAGAGTCTGAACGACGGCATGATGAAGCTGGTTGAGTGGATCATGTGGCTGGCCCCCATCGGGGTATTTGCCCTTATCGCTTCAAGACTGGGTTCGGCAGGCGGCGGGGAGGCTTTTCTCGGCCAACTGGGCGGGCTGGCAAAATATGCCGCGGCGGTCATCTCCGGCCTGCTGACGCATGCGGCCCTGCTCTGCCTGCTGCTGGCTGTGCTGGCGCGGCAGCATATCGGCATCTACCTCAAACATATGGCAACAGCCCTGATTACCGCCTTCTCGACCGCATCATCCAGCGCCACCCTGCCCTTGACCATGGAAGGCGTGAAGCTGGCCGGTGTGGATGACAAGGCGCGGCGCTTTGTGCTGCCGCTCGGGGCCACCATCAATATGGATGGCACAGCCCTTTACGAGGCGGTGGCTGTGTTGTTTATAGCGCAGGCATACGGCATCGATCTCTCCTTCGGGCAGCAGATGGTGGTGCTGCTGACTGCGACCATGGCGGCTATCGGTGCGGCTGGTATTCCCGAGGCAGGATTGGTCACCATGGTCATCGTGCTGGAGGCTGTCGGTCTGCCGCTGGAGGGGATTGGCCTGCTCTTGGCTATCGACTGGTTCCTCGACCGTTGTCGCACCACCATTAATGTGTTCGGCGATTCGGTGGGTGCCGCTGTGGTCGGGCGTTATGTCTCCACAGCGTGAGCCCTTACGCATGGTCGGCGAAAAACATGCGATTTGGTGCTTTGATGTATGTGTCGCTTGCCGTTAGGATGCGCGGCTCTACCGTGCAGGGGGTATGTTGCGCATGAAAATGCCTGAAATGACCGAGGGTTTAACGTTTGATGATGTGTTGCTGGTACCTCAGGCCAGTAAGGTTGTGCCGCGCGAGGTCAGCACGGTATCGCAACTGACCAACAAAATTCGCTTGAATATTCCGGTGATGTCCGCAGCCATGGATACCGTGACCGAATCTGCTACCGCCATTTGCCTGTCCCAGGAAGGCGGCATCGGCGTCATTCACAAGAATATGACTGCCGAACAGCAGGCGCAGGAAGTGCGCCGCGTGAAGCGTTACGAGGCAGGCGTTGTACAGGAGCCGCTGACAGCTTCCCTTGATATGCGCCTGGCTGATGTGGTGAAGTTGAGCCGCGACAATGGTTTTTCCGGTTTCCCTGTGCTCGATGCAGACGGCAAGCTTTGCGGCATTATCACCAACCGCGATATCCGTTTTGAAAGCGATGCGGGCAAAAGCGTTGCCGATATGATGACCCCGAAGGAAAGGCTGGTTACCGTGAAGCCGGGAACCAAGCCTGCGGCATGCAAGGAATTGTTTCGTCAGCACCGCATTGAAAAACTTCCGGTGGTTGATGCCGACGGCTATCTGCGCGGCATGGTCACGGTGCGCGATATTGAACAGGCCACAGCATTTCCCAATGCGGTGCGCGATAATCTCGGGCGATTGATCGTGGCAGCAGCCATCGGTGTTGGCGAGAAGGAAATGGCGCGTTTCGAGCTATTGCATGCAGCCGGTGTCGATGCGGTGATTGTCGATACTGCGCACGGTCATTCCGCTGGCGTCATCGGCCAGGTGCGCGAGATCAAGCGCCTCTATGGTGACAAGATACAGATTATCGGCGGCAATATTGCCACGGGCCAGGCGGTGCGCGATCTGGCCGAGGCCGGTGCGGATGCGGTCAAGGTGGGTATCGGTCCGGGCTCGATTTGCACCACGCGCATGGTGGCCGGTGTCGGTGTGCCACAGCTGACCGCTGTGATGGATTGTGCCGCTGCCGGACGCGATGTTGGTGTTCCGGTGATTGCCGATGGCGGCATCAAGTTCTCCGGCGATTTCGCCAAGGCCATGGCGGCCGGTGCTTCATGCTGTATGTTCGGTTCGATGTTTGCCGGTACCGACGAGGCCCCCGGCGAGAAAATTCTGTTTCAGGGACGTGCCTACAAAACCTACCGCGGCATGGGTTCGCTTGGTGCCATGGAGTTGGGCAGCAAGGATCGCTATTTTCAGGGTGATGTGGATGAGGCGATGAAGCTTGTCCCCGAGGGTATCGAGGGACGTGTAGCCTACAAGGGCGCGTTGTCGGAGATTCTGCATCAGCTGGTTGGCGGCTTGCGTGCCTCGATGGGTTATATCGGCGCCAATGATATTGTCGCCATGCATGAAAAGGCCAAGTTTGTGCGCATTACAGGTGCAGGCCTGCGTGAATCGCATGTACACGATGTAACCATCACCAAGGAAGCACCGAACTACCGCCTTGATTCCTGACCGGCGAAAGGCGGACTAAACATGGAAAAAATTCTGATTCTCGATTTCGGGTCGCAGTATACCCAGCTGATTGCACGCCGGGTGCGCGAGGCCGGGGTGTTCAGCGAGCTGCATCCCTGGGATATGACAGAGGCCGAGATTCGCGCCTTTGCACCATCCGGCATTATCCTCTCCGGTGGTCCGAATTCGGTGTATGAGCAGGAAACCCCGAAGGCACCGCAAGTGGTATTTGAACTGGGCGTGCCGGTACTCGGTATTTGCTACGGCATGCAGACCATGGCGGCCCAGTTGGGTGGTACGGTGGAAACCGGACATGTGCGCGAGTTCGGCTATGCAGAGGTCTTGAGCAGCGCAAATTCGGCATTATTGAGGGGCATTGAAGACAAGCCTGACGGCGTGCTCGATGTGTGGATGAGCCACGGCGACAAGGTGACCTCTTTGCCCGATGGTTTTCACGTAATGTGCAGCAATGATTCCACGCCGATAGCAGGCATGGCCGACGAGGCACGGCATTTCTATGCCCTGCAGTTCCATCCCGAAGTGACGCATACGCATCAGGGAAAAGCCATACTGTCGCGCTTTGTGCATGATATCTGCGGCTGCGGCAGTGCCTGGACCATGCCGCACTACATCGATACCGCTGTGGCTCACATCCGTGAGCAGGTGGGTGAGGAAGAGGTGATTCTGGGCCTTTCAGGCGGTGTGGATTCATCGGTTGCTGCGGCACTCTTGCATCGGGCGATCGGCGATCAGCTGACCTGCGTATTTGTCGATAACGGCCTGTTGCGCCTTAACGAGGCCGAGCAGGTGATGGCCACCTTTGCCGATCATCTGGGTGTGAAGGTGGATCATGTCGATGCGGCTGACCGTTTTCTCGGGCACCTGGCAGGTGAAAGCGACCCGGAGAAGAAGCGCAAGATTATCGGCCGCGAGTTTGTGCATATTTTTCAGGAAGAAGCCGAGAAGATACCCAAGGCCAAATGGCTGGCACAGGGAACGATTTATCCTGATGTGATCGAGTCTGCCGGCTCGAAGACCAAGAAGGCGCACACCATCAAGAGCCATCATAATGTCGGTGGCCTGCCCGACACCCTGCATCTGAAATTGCTCGAACCCCTGCGCGAACTGTTCAAGGATGAAGTGCGCGAGCTGGGTGTGGCTTTGGGCCTGCCGCGCGAAATGGTCTATCGCCATCCATTCCCCGGCCCGGGGCTCGGCGTGCGGATTCTCGGTGAGGTGAAGAAGGAGTATGCTGATCTGCTGCGCCGCGCCGATGCTATTTTTATCGAGGAACTGCGCGCTTCCGGCTGGTACGACAAGACCAGCCAGGCCTTCGTCGTTTTTCTGCCGGTGAAGAGCGTTGGCGTCATGGGCGATGGCCGTACCTACGAGTGGGTGGTGGCATTGAGAGCGGTGGTGACGCAGGACTTTATGACCGCGCATTGGGCGGAGTTGCCGCACGCCTTGCTGGCCAAGGTGTCCAATCGCATCATCAACGAGGTACGCGGTATCAACCGCGTGGTGTACGACGTATCCGGCAAGCCGCCGGCCACCATCGAGTGGGAATAGCTTGAATGAGAATAACCCAATGGGAATAGACCCAATATCCAAGGAGAACACATGAAGAAGATTGCAACTATCGCAGCCGTACTGCTGCTGGCCGGCTGTAATGCCGCCGATGACAAAGCCGCAACAGCCAAGGCAGGCGCACTGGACAGCGAGATCGCCAAATTCAGCTATGCCATTGGCCTGGATGTCGGCAGGTCGTTGGCACGTATTGATGAAAAGCTGGATATGGCCGCCTTCAATGATGGACTGATGACCTCTGTCGACGGCAAGGAAGCCAGGCTGAGCGAGGAAGAGGTCGCCGAGGTGAAGCAGGCGGTATTCAAGCGCAAGCAGGAAGCCATGATCGAGAAGCAGAATAAACTGGCTGTGGAGAACAAGGCCACCGGCGGCAAATTCCTGCAGGAAAATGCCAGCGCTGAAGGGGTGAAGACGACCGCCAGTGGTTTGCAGTACAAAGAGCTCAGGGCAGGCACCGGGGCGAAGCCGACACTCGACGATACAGTGAAAGTGGATTACGAGGGCAAGCTGCTTGACGATACTGTGTTCGATTCCTCCTATAAGCGCGGAGAGCCGGTCACCTTCCCGGTGGCGCAGGTTATCGAGGGCTGGAAGGAAGGCCTGCAACTGATGCCGGTGGGCAGCAAGTATCGCCTGTTTATTCCGGCCGCCCTGGCTTATGGCGAACAGGGTGCTGGTGGCGTGATCGGCCCGAATGCCGTGCTGGTGTTTGATGTGGAACTGCTGAGCATCGAAAAAGCCGCCGACGGCGCAGACGCAGCGCAGTAATGTTTCAACGCCTGAGCGAGAAGCTCGGCGGTATCGCCGAGCGCCTCAGGGGTGCGGCACGCGTCTCCGAGGCTGATCTGGATGCCACGCTTCGCGAGATGCGGCTGGCCTTGCTGGAGGCCGATGTAGCACTTCCTGTGGCGCGCCATCTGATGACCGAGGCCAGATCCCGCGCTATGGGTGCGGAGGTGGCCAAGAGCCTCAATCCCGGGCAGGTCATCGTTAAAATCCTGCATGACGTGCTGGCCGATGTGCTTGGCGGACAGCGGCGCGAACTGGATATATCACGCATTCCGTCGGTGATTCTGTTATGTGGATTACAGGGTGCGGGTAAAACCACAACGGCGGGCAAGCTGGCTCGTATGCTGGCCATGCAGGGCCGCAAGGTGGCGCTGACCAGTGTCGATGCGACGCGTCCTGCAGCGCGCGAGCAGTTGCAGATTCTGGCCGGGCAGGTGGATGTCCCGTATGTGAGCGGAGAGGGTAATACAGCCGCTGCCATGGCGCTCTCTGCCCTGAATCGGGCGCGCAGCGATGGTCATCATGTGCTGATTCTCGATACTGCCGGCCGGCAGGTGGTGGATGATGGCCTGATGGCCGAAATCCGCGAGGTGGCGGAAAAGATACAGGCCTCCGAGCGCCTTTTGGTACTGGATTCGATGACCGGCCAGACTGCGCTGACCATTGCCGAGCAGTTCCATGCTGCGGTTGATATGTCCGGCTGCATTCTGACCAAAACGGATGCTGATGTGCGTGGTGGCGCGGCCCTTTCGGTGGCACATATCACCGGCGTGCCGGTGCGTTTTGTCGGTACGGGTGAAAAGATCGAGGCCTTCGAAGCCTTTGATCCGCAACGCTTTGCCGGGCGGATCCTCGGGCAGGGTGATGTTGTCGGTCTGGTCGAGAAGGTGCAGGCCCATGTTGATCAGGAGCAGGCCGAGAAATTGGCCGGCAAGGTCAGAAAGGGCTCCTTTGATCTGATGGATTTTGCCGATCAGCTCGGCCAGATGCAGAAGATGGGCGGCATGAGCAGTATGCTGAAGATGTTACCGGGCGTGAAAATGCCGCAGGAAGCGCTGGCGCAGATGGATGATAAGCCGGTGAAACGCATGCAGGCCATGGTGTATTCCATGACCCCGAGGGAGCGTCTTTATCCGAAGCTGATCAACGGCAGTCGCAAGAAACGCATTGCCGCCGGTTCCGGCACCAGCATTCAGGAACTGAATCAGATGCTCAAACAGTTTACCCAGATGCAGAAGATGATGAAGAGGATGAAGGGTGATAAGGGCAAACGCATGATGGCGCAGTTGGCCGGCAGGTTCGGTGGTTTTGGCGGTATGCCTAAGATGTAAGGATGCTGGCGTTTGTAACATGCGCCAAGGAAACAAACTGATCAGGGATGGGTTTCTTCTTTCTTGATCGGCCAAGAAAGAAGTAAAGAAGGCCGCCCACGGGTAGCTGTGAATCTCCGTGTCAGATGCTTACGAAACGGGCGCAAACTTTTTGCGCATTTTCCGTTTCACAAGCACCCGATCCGGCACAGCTACAAGCGGGGCCCGGAGTCAAATTATGAATGTGATTTTCGGGGTGACATTTTATACAGACGCGATATAGTGCGCGACCTGATTTTCCGGAGGTATTGATTTTATGGCAACAATGATTCGCCTGCAGCGCGGCGGCCGCAAGAAGCGTCCGTTTTACTCCATCGTTGTGATGGACAAACGTAATCGCCGTGATGGTGCATTCATCGAGAAGCTCGGCTACTACGATCCGTGCACGACCCCTGATGTGCTCGAACTCAACCTGGAGCGCGTTAATGCGTGGAAGGCGGAGGGTGCTGAGATATCCGATCGCGTGACCAGCCTGATTCGTCTGGCTGAGAACCCTGAGCTGGCCGCCAAGGCATCGGCCAAGGCAGAAGCTGCTGCTTCCGCCAAGAAGGCTGCTGCAGAGGCCAAGATTAAGGCAGAAGCTGAAGCTGCCGCCAAGGCCAAGGCTGAAGCCAAAGCTGCCGAAGAAGCTGCTGCGAAAGAGGCTGAGGCCGCTGCCGCTGCCGAAGCGGCTGCTGTTGAAGCTGAAGCCGCTCCTGAAGCCGAAGAGGCCGTAGCTGAAGAGGCCGTAGCTGAGGAAGCCGCTCCTGAAGCTGAAGCCGCTCCCGAGGCTGAAGAGGCCGTAGCTGAGGACAAAAAAGACGTCTGAGCACCTGCTTGAGGTCGGTGCGGTTCATAAGCCGCATGGCCTGAAGGGAGCCCTGACTATCTATTCATATACCCGGCCTGCCATCGGCATCGCCGGGTATTCTTTTTGGTGGCTGGGGAAAACCGCTGCCAGCGCCACCCGGCACAAGGTGGAGCGCTGCTGGCAGCATGGCAGGCGAATCCTCGCCGAGTTGCAGGATATCTCCGATGTGAATGCTGCACAGCTTCTGGCCGGCATGAAGGTCTGGATTCCGGCAGACGAAATCGATGTCGATGACGATGAATACCTGTGGCAGGACCTGATCGGTTGCGAGGTTTTTCAGGCCGATGGCGAGCTTCTGGGTTCGGTGACAGCGCTGGAAGAGTATGGTGCACAGGATATTCTGACCGTGCATACACCGGATCATGCCGCGCAGCCTGGCGAGTGGATGCTGCCTTTTATCGAAGATGTCATTACCGAGGTGGATATCGAAGCAAGGCGCATCACGGTATCCTTACCCGAGGGGATGGAAGCATGCTTTACGCCCAAATTCTGACCCTTTTCCCTGAATTTTTTTCCACACCGTTGGCCTGTTCGATTCCCAAAAGGGCCATTGAGGCCGGGCTGGCCAGAGTGGATTGCATTCAGATTCGCGATTTTGCCACTGATAAACACCGCAGCGTTGACGATGCGCCCTATGGTGGCGGGCCGGGCATGCTGATGAAGCCGGAACCGGTGGTAGCGGCAATTCGTGAGGCCAGAAGTCGCAGGCCTGAAACGCGGGTGGTGATGCTCACCCCGTCCGGTATGCCATTCACCCAGGAAAAGGCCATGGACTATGCGGCCCAATCCGATATAACCCTGCTCTGTGGTCGTTACGAGGGCTTCGATGAGCGTGTCGCGGATTATGTCGATGAACAACTGTCGCTGGGTGATTATGTACTCTCCGGTGGTGAGCCGGCGGCACTGTGCGTGCTGGATGCGGTCATTCGCTTACTGCCCGGTGTGCTTGGCTCGGCTGAGTCTGCGGTGCTTGATTCGTTCAGCGAGGAAGGGATCCTCGATTGGCCGCACTACACGCGTCCCGAGGTCTTTGAGGGTAAGCGCGTACCTGATGTGTTGATGTCCGGCAATCATGCCGAAATCGAGAAATGGCGGCAGGAACAATCCCGCCTGCGCTCGCATAAAAGGCGCTCATCCTGAGCGGCCGTGTGCTACCATATCATGGATAAAAAACGGGGCCTGACGGCCCCGTTTGCGTTTGTAGCTATATACTGACTTCGCCGTACCGGCATGGTCATGTTCCTTACCAGTTATTCACATCATCAGAGCTGTCATAGTCATCGACATGGCTGATCCAGTCATCGGTAAAATCATCATCGCTGTCCAGATCGCGTTGCAAATCAAGGGTTTCTGCTGCGCCGGAATCTTCGTCTTCCTTATCCAATTCGTTGTCGGCATAAACTTCCTGTTTTTGAGGCCTTCCCATAAAACGCTCCTTCAACAAGTCGTGTTTGTGTTGCTTACTACGGCAATGTGTGGACAGTGGGGTGGGGAGTAAAGCAAAATAATTCATTCAGCCTGTTCGAATATGGAGAACACATGAATATTGATATCCTGCGCACCTTTCTGGCGGTTGCCGAACATGAAAGCCTGCGGCGTGCGGCTGATTACCTGCATCTCACGCCTTCGGCGGTTTCAGCCAGAATCAGGCAGCTTGAAAGATCACTGAACAGCCGGCTGTTCGAACGCAGCAAATCAGGTGTTCAGCTGACTCCGGCAGGGATTAAGCTGGCCGCCCGCTCGCGCAACCTGATCCGCGAGTGGCAGGATATCCGGCAGGATGTTGGGCAGGGCAACAGTGATTCGGTTCTTGTTCGCCTCGGTGCCCCGGGGGCTTTGTGGCAGGCGCGCTTGCTGGCCGCGACATCGGATTTCTGCCGCAGCAGGCCGAATATGCATTTTGTCCTCAAGACCGGTGGACGACGTGAGTTGGCGACCATGCTGATCGGGGATGAGCTGGATTGTGTGGTTCTGCCCGAGCAGTTGGTGTATCCCGGCTTCGCAAGTCGCAGGGTCGCTAACCTGCAACTGATTCCCGTTGCCACGCCCGATATCCCGCTTGATGAGTCCGTGCGCTTCTCCGGTTTTGTCGAGGTGGATTGGGGAGATTGTTTTCGTGACCGTCTTGAAGAGGCCGGGGTGCTGTTGCCTGTGGCGGCAGTGCAGATCAATGTGGCATGGCTGGGGCTGGACTGGCTGCTGCGCACCGGCGGTACGGCATGGTTGCCGCAGCATCTGGTGCGTGCGCATATCGAAGCCGGACGCCTTGTCCGTATTCCGGGCCCGGAGACGGTCAAGCTGGATGTCTATGCGGCATACAATCAGGAACATCTCGGAGCGGAGGCGATGGTGCGTGTGCTGCGCGAGTCTCTGGCCGGAGTGGAAGAATAGGTAACATTGCGGTGCGGGTCCGTCGGTTGCATTATGCGCGGCCTGATGTCTGTATGGCATGGGAAAATCGTTGGCAGGAGACATGATGGCTGAAGCAGGGTGGAAGGTTGAAGATGCCGCAGAACTTTATCAGGTGGAGGGTTGGGGCAATGGTTTTTTCGGCGTCAACGAAGAAGGCCATATGGTGGCCATTCCCGATGGTAAACACCCTGTCGATCTGAAAAAGCTCTACGATGAGCTGACCGGGCGCGATCTGTATGCGCCGCTGCTGCTGCGTTTCTCCGACATCCTCAAGGAGCGCATGGCCCAGATCCATGCGCGCTTCATGATCGCACGTGAAGAATCGGAATATCAGGGCCAGTACTTCGGTGTGTATCCCATCAAGGTGAATCAGCAGCGGCAGGTGGTCGAGGAGATTGTCGAATTCGGCAGCGGATTCAGCTGGGGGCTGGAGGCCGGTTCCAAGCCGGAACTGCATGCCACATTGGCCATGCTGGAGGATGTCGAAGGGCTGATTGTCTGCAACGGCTACAAGGACCGTGAATTCATCGAGTTGGCCATGATCGGCCGCAAGATGGGCAAGCGCGTGTTCATCGTGGTCGAAAAGCCCAATGAGCTGGATCTGATTCTGGAAGCGGCCAAGCGATTCAAGGTTGAACCACTGATCGGGCTGCGTTGCCGCCTGGCCGCGACCAGCAAGGGCCTGTGGGAAGATTCCGGTGGCGATAACTCTAAGTTCGGTTTGTCTGCTGCCGATCTGGTGGATGTGATCGACAAGCTGAAAAGCGTGAATATGCTCGATTGCCTGCGTCTGTTGCACTTTCATATCGGATCGCAGGTACCGCAGATTCGCCGTATCAAGCTGGCCATGCAGGAGGCGGCGCGTTTCTATGTGGAGATGCGCAAGCTAGGTGCGCCGATTGAGTTCATGGATGTGGGCGGTGGTCTCGGGGTCAACTACGACGGCTCCATTTCGGCAAATATTTCATCGGTGGACTATTCGCTGCAGGAGTATGCCAACGATATCGTCTGGACGATGAAGAGCGTCTGCGATGACGAAGCCATGCCGCATCCGAATATTATTTCCGAATCCGGTCGCGCGCTGGTGGCGCATCATGCCGTGCTGCTTATCGATGTACTGGGCGTGGCACAGCGCAGCAACGGCACAGCGTTCGCCGAGCCCGGCAAGGATGCGCCGATGCAGTTGCGCCAGTTGTGGGACACCCTGCACGACCTGCATGAGATCAATCCGCGCGAAGCACTGCACGATGTGGTGTCCTTGCGCGATGATGTGAATAAGCTTTTCACTTTAGGGCATTGCTCGCTGTCTGACCGGGCGGAAGCCGATGGGCTGTACTGGCATCTGCTCGGGCTGTTGATTGATCAACTGGATGAGGATGAGGTGAATCAGCTGATTCCCGGCATCCGCACGCAGATGGCGGATCGCTATTTCTGTAATTTCTCGCTGTTTCAGTCCTTGCCCGATTCCTGGGCGATCAAGCAGGTGTTTCCGGTTGTGCCGATTCATCGCCTGAACGAGGAGCCGACCCGACAAGCTGTTCTGGTCGATATCACCTGCGATTCGGATGGCAAGATTCAGCAGTTTCCGTTGGATGCAGGGGTGATGAGCACCCTGCCATTACATCCGGTCAAGCCGGGGGAGGACTATGTGATTGGCATCTTTCTGACCGGTGCCTATCAGGAAATTCTCGGCGACCTGCACAATCTGTTCGGTGATACGCATGCGGTGCATGTGCGCATGGATGGCGATCATTACGAGCTGGAACAGGTGGTGGAGGGCGAGTCGGTGGCCGAGGTGCTCGATTATGTGCAGTTCCATGAAACCGTGCTGCTCGACCGCATGCGCCGCCAACTGGCTCAGGCTAGAGGCGACGGGCGCATCACGGCCAAGGAATCCACGGCCTTTCTCAATTATTACCGCGAGGGCCTGAAGGGCTATACCTATCTGGAGGAAAATGCCCCGATGAGTTCGATCAAGCCCTGAGCCCGATCTTGAGCCGGGCCTTACAAGAGCCGGGCTAAGCTATTCCGGAACCAGCCAGTCGCAGCTGCAAAGTCCTGTGCCCGGGCAGAGGGTGTTCTTCAGCCAGTCCAGCGATTGGCGAATCGATGCTGTGGCATGCCATGGCGGGTTGACGATGAGTATGCCCGAGCCCTGCATCTGCATGGGGTTCCCAGCTTCTCCGAAGGCGCCATTGCCTTGAAGTTCAGCGCGCAGAATCTTGCGTATACCCGATTTCTGCAAGGTGCGGAAAAGCTCCTTTTCACGCCCTGCGGGCAATAGCGGATACCAGATGACATAGACCCCGGCGCGAAAGTGCGGATAAGCGGCAGCCACTGCGCTGCCGATGTGACGGTATTCATCCTTTTCCTCAAAAGACGGATCAAGAAATATCAGGCCGCGCTTTTCTTTCGGCGGCAGCAGGGCACCCAGGGCTTCATAGGCATCGCGCTTGTGCAGGGCGAGGCTTCTGCTGCTGTTGAATGCCATGCGCAGGGCATCGAACTCCTGCGGATGCATTTCGCAGGCGGCCAGCCGGTCCTGTTCGCGCAGCCATTGATGCAGCAGGGCGGTGGAGCCGGGGTAGGTGGTGCATCTGTCGTCGTTATTCATGGAGCGAACGGCCTGCAGCCAACGGGCCACACCCTCGGGCATGGGTTCATGCCTGTGCGGCCAGATTCTTGCGATACCGCTGTCAAATTCCCGGTTTTTCAGTGCCTCGGTCGAATCGAGATCGTAGCTCCCCCGACTGGCAAAGGCATCGAGTGCAAACAGCGGCGCATCCTTTTGCTGCATGGCGGCAAGCACCTCGCCGAGGACCACGTGTTTGAGCACATCGGCGTGATTGCCTGCGTGGTAGCTGTGCTGATAACTCAGCATGAATAAGGCAACTGTATCGTTTCCCGAATCAGAGGCTCAACCGCGTTCGGGTTATCTGCGATCAAGCTGTCTTGGGGCAGGTCCCGTATATAGCTGGCGTGGACGGTCGATACCGTGCCCTTCGTGCTTGAGTTCCAGCCAGTGCGATACCCAGCCGACGGTACGGGCCACGGCGAATACAGCGGTGAACATGCGGCTGGGGAAGCCCATGGCCCGCAGCAGGATGCCGGAATAGAAATCGACGTTGGGATACAGCTTCTTTTTGATAAAATATTCGTCCGACAGGGCAATGCGCTCGAGCTCGAGGGCTGTGGCCATCAGCGGGCTGTTCTCCATGCCCAGATGCGCCAGCACATTCAGGGTGGTGTCGCGGATAATTGCCGCGCGCGGATCGTAGTTCTTGTACACGCGGTGGCCGAAGCCCATCAGGCGGAAGGGGTCGTTCCTGTCCTTGGCGCGCTTCACCACCTCGGGGATGCGCTCAGGCGAACCGATTTCCTCCAGCATCAGCAGCACGGCCTCGTTGGCTCCGCCATGCGCCGGGCCCCACAGGGTGGCGATACCGGCGGAGAGGCAGGCAAAGGGGTTGGCGCCGGATGATGCCGCCATGCGCACAGTCGAGGTGGAGGCGTTCTGTTCGTGATCGGCGTGCAGAATCATGATCAGCTCGATGGCCCTGGCCAGTACCGGATCGACGATATACGGCTCATTGGGCTTGCCGAACATCATCTGCAGAAAATTGGATGCATAATCCAGGCTGTTGTCCGGGTGGCGGATCGGGCGGCCGGCACTGTAGGTGAAGCTGGCGGCGGCAATGGCCGGCATCTTGGCGACCAGGCGGATGGCGGCCTTTTGCTGATCGGCATCGCGGCTGTAGTCCTGTGCATCCTGATAGAAGGCGGAGAGTGCGCCGACCACGCCGACCATCACAGCCATCGGATGGGCGTCGCGGCGGAAGCCGCGATAAAAGGACAGCACCTGATCGTGCAGCAGATTGTGGTCGCGGAGATCCTGCTGGAAGCTGGCCAGCTCCTCGGTATTGGGCAATTCGCCGTGCATCAGCAGATGTGCCACCTCGTCGAAATTGCACTGTGCCGCCAGCTGCTCGATGGGATAGCCGCGATACAGTAACTGTCCCTTGTCGCCATCAATGTAGGTGATGGCGCTCTCGCAGGAGGCCGTGGAGCGGAAGCCGGGATCGTAGGTCAGCAGACCCTGTTTTTCGAGCAGCGCGCGCACATCAACCGCATCGGGGCCGATGCTTCCCTTGAGGATGGGGAGCGGATTATCTGCCGACGCATCGCCGACAACGAGGTTTGCAAACTGATTGGACATGGCTTTCTCCACAGGGCTTACGGGTCTCGCCCGTTGGCGCAATTGTCGTGTCTGCCATATCCCTTTGTCCAGCGGGATGATGCATGACGGGTGATGGGTGATGAAAAGAAAAAAAAGGGGGGGTGGCCGTATTTTTTTGTCATGCTGTGCAAAAGATTCCGTTTTACTTGCTCACCCCCATGCCCTTTGAATTCGCTATCAGGGAGAAATCCCCTCAACGATCATAAACTGATGGAGCCGAAACATGGGATACGTTCCCGAGAACGAACAGCCGGAAGAGATACTGCCATACAGGTCGAAGGGCCATGGGCACAAGCCGAAGAAAAGGGAGTCGAGACCCCTTCCCAAACGCAAGGGAGAAGATGAATGGGGCGACGATTGGGACGACCACGAGATTGACTAAGGTCGACTAAGAGGCAGGGGATATCCCTTGCCACCGGCTTAGCGGTGGTTCTGCACCGTTGACGGAATCACATCGCCGGAAGCCTGCATGCTTATGGCCTCGGGATATTCACGGTAGTGGGCGCGCACCGCTGCAGCCAGCTTTTGTTTGACCGCTTCATCCACCAGCGCGGGTGATGAAGCCGGCAAGGCTTCGATCAGCGATGCAAGCAACTTCTCCTGCGGGGGCGGCATTTTTTTGATCCATGAGCTCAGCAGGTCGCGGTCCACATAGGCCGGCAGCGAACCCATAATGCCGACATCATTCTGGTCGTGAACCAGAAGCCCGGTGGTGGTGCCGCGATCAAGGGTCAGCACCTGAAAGAAATAAAGCGTGTGGTAGGCGAGTTGCCTGTCGCGTTGTTCTGCTGTCGCTACGGGTGCGGTGCGCAGGGTATGCGCAAGAATAGACAGATAGCTGTCGATGGCGGCCTCGCCGACGCTGCGAGCCAGTGCGAAATCGGCAGCTGCATCGCCACTGTTGTAGTTCTCCAGATAAAAATGCGCCACGCCGCGATGCCTGCCCAGCACAGGGATGAAGAAATAGCGCTCGCCCTGCTCCCTGGCATCGAAAAATTGCGCCGCCGCCGCATTTTTCAGCGCAGTGAAGAATTCGGACTTGTCCGCTTCAACCTCGTTGGAGGGGTTCAGGTCGGCCATCATGCGCCAGTACCCCTTGCCGTCTTTCATCTCCGTCCAGCTGATATGGATGTGCACCGAGGGAGCCAGCGGGTGCACGGGATGGATGATGGTGGAAATGGCACTGGCCGAACCCAGCTTTTTTTCCGGCATGTCGTCGTAGTGCACCTGCGAGACATTTACCGAGCCGCGCCCGAACATATCACCGTCCGCTGTTTCGAAACGCACGCCGCCGCCGTGACGGCCTGCATCGCGCAACCATTCCACAGCCGTAAAACCTTGCGTGCTGTGCATCTCGGCTGCCAGCTTTTCCAGCCCCTGCACAAAGCGCTGTTGCAGGGCGATAACCAGTTCGTGCGCCCGGCTGGCGCTGGCGGATGTTGCGGGAGTGCGTGTCATGGGTCTGTCCTTTATGGCTTGTTTGCCGGTAACTATGCAGTAATCAGGCGCTGGTTCAACCAGGCCGGATATCACATGTGCTTTAACGATACAGGCAGAGGTAGGCTGTCTGGCCGATGCTTTTCACGCCGAAGGATTCTCCGGCCTCGACCGTGAAAACCCCGCCTGCTGCAATCGCCATCCACTCATTGGAACCGGGCAGCTTCACATCCAGATTGCCGGAGACAACCGACATGATTTCCTTGCTCGATGTGCCGAATTCATACTCGCCTTCGGCCATCACGCCGATGGTGGCGGGTCCTTCTGCTGTTTCGAAGGCGATGGATTTGACCTTGCCGTCAAAATACTCGTTGGTTTTGAACATATTGTTTCCTTATGGGTGCGTTATTGGGTGCGCGGCGATGCGATGCATCCGGCACGATGTCTGGTCGCGTATACTAGCGTAGCGGAGCGCACAGCCAACAGTGGCTCTTATGATATACACCCGAAAAACGGACTTCTATCTAATAAGCTGGTTTTGTGCGACAATGGTCACGTTCTAACGTTTCTCTCTCCCCCCTTAGAGGTATGATATATGTTGCTGGCTCCAGCCTTGCAAGACCCTGTTCAAGACCCTGTCCAAGACAATCAGGAGAATTTTTCGGCGGTGGTGAATGCGCTTGCCGGTCCGGGCTGGTGTGTCATTCCCGATTTTATGCCGCGGAAAGTGTGGCGCCCCCTGGCTGTGGAGGCCAGGCAACTGTATGCCGAAGGCAGCTTCCGCCTGGCCCGTGTGGGCAGCGGTGATAGTGCCAAGGTTCGTCCTGATGTGCGCACCGACCGTATACGCTGGGTCGATCCGCTGGAGGCATCGCCCCTGCAGCAGGCCTATCTCGATCGCATTGAAGCGCTGCGTCTGGTTCTCAACCGTGAGCTGTCGATGGGGCTGTTCGATTTCGAGGGGCATTTTGCGCTGTATCCCAAGGGCTGCTTCTATCGCCGGCATCTCGACCGTTTTGCCGAAGCCAAACACCGGACTGTGAGCATTATTCAATATCTTAACGATGACTGGAAGGACGAAGACGGCGGCAAACTGCGTCTCTATCTGCCCGATGGAAAGGGTAAGGAAACCTATACCGATATCCAGCCGACGGGCGGCTCAGCCGTGATCTTCCTCAGTGATAAATTCGAACACATGGTCATGCCGTCCAAGCGCGAGCGTCTGAGCCTGACCGGCTGGTTCTGCAAGCGCAGCTAAGCGGCCTTTCATGCTTACGGTTTTTTTGACGGCTCGCTGAGCCGGCTTCTGGCGTGAATTCTGCGCGCCTCGCGGCTTAGGGTATAGCGCTCCATCATCAGATCGACATAGCCGAGCAACCATTCCCTGATGCGGTCTTTGCGTGGCCGCTGCAGCCAGTCATCCAGCGTGATTTCGCGCGATTGTGCAAAGGCCGCGCTGAAACAGGCCTCGACATCCGTGCACAGGCCGGCATCCCCACTCTCCAGATTGGCCTCAAGGTTCCAGCGCAAGCCCCAGCGATCCATATTGCATGAACCGATGGAACACCATGCATCGCACAGGTAGAACTTGCCATGCATGAAGGCCGGCTGGTATTCGAAGATGCGCACCCCGTGGCGCAGCAGGTAGTGATAATATCGATGCCCGGCATGGTAGACGGCGGGGTGATCGTTGATGGGGCCGGGCAGCAGCAGGCGCACATCCGCACCGCGTCGTTTGGCAGCGCGCAGTGCCCACAGCATTTTGCGGCCCGGTATCCAGTAGGCCGTTCCCAGCCAGACCTTTTCCGAGGCACGCCGGGTGCGCAGCAGCAGCGCTTGGCGGATAAATTTGCGCAAGCCGCGCAGGCTGACGACAAGCCTGCCGCATTGTTCCCCGGTCTGTTCGATAAGCATGTCCGGCAGCTTGATGTCGCCATCCCAGTGTTGCCAGACGTGGATAAACTGCGCTTGCCAGTCTGCTGCGACTGGTCCGCGTATCTCCACCATCACATCAAACCACGCAGGTCTGGACTCGTTTGAAGCATAATCATCGGTGATGCCCGCTCCTCCCGTATAGGCCAGTTCGCCGTCGATCAGCAGCACCTTGCAGTGGTTGCGCGGCAGGCCGCGGAAAAAGTGACTGAAAAAAGCGGGGTTGTAGAAGAGCAGGAAAATCCCGGCATCCGTGATGCGCTGCCGATCTGCAACAGAGAGCCCGCGCGCCCCGAAATGGTCGATCAGCATGTACACCGGCACCCCGCGCTGCACACAGCCGGCAAAGGCAGCGATGAAGCGATCGGCCACGTCGCCCGAACTGATCAGGTATTGCTCGAAGAGCACGAATCGTCTGGCGCGATGAATGGCCAGCTCCATCACAGGGAGAAAGGCATCGGCACCTGCCAGAAGCCTGAATGCATTGCCCTCGCGTTCGGGATAGGGGTTGCGCGTCGCCATAACCGGAGTGTATGCCATTTTGGCCGTGTTTGTTGAATCCTGCCGGAGTAGGGTGAAGGCTATGAAGCTGAATCCGTCCGATATCCCCGAAGTTGCCATGCCGTTTATGCAGCAGACTCACCTCGAAGAGGTGGCCATGCTCAATGAGTTATACGAGCTGTTCGACCGTCTGGGCGATGGGGATGATGTGCCGCAACTGGCTGCGAAGCTTGAGGCACTGGCAGAACACACCCATGCCCATTTTACGCGCGAGGAGGAGAAGATGCTTGCCTTGAACTTCCCTCCCTATCCGGTGCATAAACATGCGCATGACGAATATCTGGCCGAGTTCGATGCGCTGCTTGATAGATGGCGTGCGAGCGGGGATGTCGCACCGGTTGCCGATTTCCTGCAGCACAGCACGCCGGACTGGATGCAGCAGCATATCGGCTGCATGGATTTCGTAACGGCAAACTTTTTTGCCATGACTGAAGCCGGCTGAGAGGAATACACCCGAAGGTTTGCACCCGAATGAACTACGCAAGGCATATCCGTTTGTGTAACCAGTGGAATCCCGCCGGTTTTATCCCCTTCCTTGTCGGCGAGGCACAGTTTGGCTGGATGCGCCCGGCCTTTGCGCGCGAGCTGCGCCGCTTTCCTGCCACCTTCGTCGTTAATGATGCCTGTGTGGCGCTGCATCCGGCCCTGCGAACATTTGAGGCACGCAACAGTGCTGTGGCCGGGGCGCTGGATGTGCTGGTGCGCGAGGGCGTGCTCGATCATGTGATGGGCGAGCTTTTCCCGGTGCTGCAGGCATGGGGCGAGCCGCCCGCTTTTTTATTGGACCGGGCGGCAGTGTCCGCCTTTGGCACCCGCTGCTTCGGCCAGCATCTCAATGGCATCGTGCCGACTGCATCCGGCGTGTCGATGTGGATCGGCAGACGCTCGGCGGATCGCTACAGCTTTCCCGATCAGCTCGACCAGATGGTGGCCGGCGGCCTGCCCTTCGGCATTGCTCCGGATGAAAATCTTGCCAAGGAATGCGCGGAGGAAGCGGGCATGCAGATCGAACTTGCCGCCCGCGCCGTACCGACCGGGCAGATCAGCTACCGGCGCGAGGTTCCGGCCGGGCTGCGCTCGGATACCATCTTCTGCTACGACATTATCCTGCCCTCATCGTTTAAGCCGGTGTGCAGTGATGGCGAGGTGGGGGAGTTCTATCTCTGGCCGCTGGATGAGGTGGCCCGCGTGGTACGCGAAACCGACGAGTTCAAACCCAACTGCAATCTGGTGGTGATTGATTTTTTACTGCGCCACGGCCTTATCACTTCCGATCACCCGGAATTCGCGGAGCTGAGCTCCGGTCTGCACGCCCTCTGAGCCGAAGCCCGGTTTATGGATATGGGACCACGCGAAGGTCCTGCTGTTTTGTCAGGTCCTCTTCTTCTACCACCAACTCAACGCTACTGAATGTGCTTGATTGCAGCCTGTTGCTGCTGTCGAACCAAACGCAGGTTACTTCCCACCACGCAAGGGTGAAATAATCCCCTCGATGGGCTTTGGATTCGCGGATGGTCATCAACGGGCCGCCCGATTTGAGCACCACGACGTTTCCAACTCGAAAGCCTTCTGCTTCTAACATATAATTATTTTAGCGCATCTTTTAAAACTTTGCTCGCCTTAAATTTAGGTGCATTGGATGCGGGAACGCTAATGGGTTCGCCTGTACGTGGATTTCGTGCAGTCCGCGGGGCGCGGGCGGCGACGGAAAAGGTGCCGAAACCGATCAGGCCTACCGAGCCACCCCTGCGAAGTTCTCCGATAATGCCGGAGAGTACGGCTTCAACAACGTCACCAGCTGCAGCCTTACTAAGATCTGTGGATACAGCCACGATATTAACCAAATCTGCTTTATTCATAACTTCTCCTCCCGATATTTTGGGCGAGAATATACGGATATTTTTTTAAGCTTATGTGTTGCACATCACAGATAAACCATCTCACGGCATAAGAGGAGGCTGTAATCTGCTGGTGATCGATTTCCTGCTGTCCCTGTCCACGCAGGCGTGACACCCGACCATTGCCGGCGTAAGGTCATTGTTGAGCGCAAATTCCGGGCATGGAGGAAATGACGATGCAACAATCAAGCGAGCTGCAGGGGCTTTACCTGCAAAGTTGCGAGGCCATGTCGAGTGGAGACCATGCGTTTTTTGAACGCCACTTCTCGCAAAACGATGGTGTCCTGGCGATAGGCACAGACCCGGCGGAATGGTGGTCCGGCTATGCCACGATCAGCAAGGTATTCAGGGAGCAGATGCAGGAAGCGGGTGGCTTCCAGATCGTGGCGGACAGCCCCGAGGCTTATTGTGAAGGCCCGGTCGGCTGGGTGGCGGGCAGACCCACATTGATGCTTCCCGATGGCGCGGAAGTGCCGCTTCGATTGACTGCGGTCTTCCTCAAGGAAAAGGATGCATGGAAGATCGTGCAATGGCACTTCTCGTCCGGCATCTCCAATACGGATTTGCTTGGCAAGACGCTAAGCACCTGATCGCCGCTCCCCTCGGCTGCAGCTGCAAGCGTGACACCCACCCATTGCGGGCGTAATGTTTTTCCTGTTCGGGGGAGCGGGGATATGCCATTCATTTTCAAGCACGCAAAAGATCAGTCCGACATGCGAACAAGCAGGATGCGGCTGAGCGGATTGCCATCCGAAGATAATCTGCTAACGTTTCGTTATCATCCGATGATAATAGGCATGACCCGGAGGTTCGGTCATGAAGGATGATGCGGGTCTGGAGGCGCTGTTAAGTCTGGATGGCGAGGTCTTCCCGATGGACAATGGCTACTGGACCAAATTTGAAGTGAAGGTCGTGGAAGCCGATGAGCGGATGCCTCATGGCATCAGGTATTCACTGACCCTGCATGATCGCAGTAATCGCAGGGTTTTCGGCATTGATAATGCGCATGGTTACAAGCCGAAGCGAAAAAGGTACGGGGCCGGAAAGACAACATGGGACCACCGGCATTTAAGGGAAAAGGTGGCTCCCTACGAGTTCGAATCAGCGGGAAGTCTGCTTGAGGATTTCTGGCATGAAGTGTATCGGATCATGGATGGTGAATGAGGTGAATATATGCGCAAGGTAGTGAAGATCGGAATCATTTCGCGGGATGATTATCGCAGGCGGACCATCCAGATTGCCAGGGGTGAATACACACCACGCAAGGATGAGCCGAAGATATGGTTCGAATCGCTGGCCTCGATGGCGCAGGTGCTTGGTCGGGAGAATCAGGCGCTGCTCAGAACTATTCTTGAAAAGAAACCTGCCTCGCTCGGTGAGCTGGAAGTGCTGACCGGCAGGAAGAAGGCGAACCTCTCGCGCACCCTCAAAACGCTGGAACGCTACGGCGTTGTTTCGCTGGAAAAGGAAATGAACAGAACGGTTCCCAAGGTGCATATCACTGATTTCAAGGTTGAGTTCGGCCTGAACACCAGCCCGCAGCTGGCCGCCTGAACCTTTGCAGTTTGAAGTCGCAATCTGCGACCTCAAACAATTCGGGGAATAGAGCTGGTCGTAAAATGCGACCACCATTTCCGGGCAGAGATGACACCGCCATTTCCCGGGCGTAAGGTTTATCCTGTTCGTAATCTTCGGGGGAGGGCTGACATGACTACGGCATTGCCGTATGATTCGCTGGTTACATTTGTGGAAGCACCGCTCTTTTCGCGTTTGCTGCCGGGTTATATGGATGATGATGCCTATACCACGCTGCAATGGGCGCTGGCTTTGCATCCCGAAGCAGGCGCGGTTATCCCCGCCGGCGGAGGCGTTCGCAAGTTGCGCTGAGCGGGTAGTGGACGCGGCAAACGCGGCGGCTTGCGGATTATCTATTACTGGCGCAAGAGCGAGTCCGAGATATGGATGCTGACGCTGTATGCCAAGAACGAGGCCGGGAATATTCCGGCGCATGTGCTCAAGGCGATTAAACAGGAGATCGAACATGGCTAAACGCGATATCGGACAGGAAATTCTCGATGGCCTGAAGGCGATCAAGCAGGGGGAAGGTCAGCGCAAGGTGGTGGTCTTGCCGGATGTGCTGGCGATCCGTGAAGGTATGAAGATGAGTCAGAGCGCCTTTGCCGCCATGCTCGGTGTGAGTTCGCGCACCTTGCAGGATTGGGAACAGGGACGACGCAGGCCTTCGGGTCCGGCCCTGAGCCTGTTGCGCGTAGCCGCTGTTCGCCCCGATGCCATCCGTGAGGCGATTGCCGCCTGA
>CAZQTO010000017.1:0-24809 GCA_964596375.1 uncultured Zetaproteobacteria bacterium
TCCGCCACATCCGCTACCTTTTCTTTCAGGAAATATTCCACGGCTTTCACATCGTGATTGGTATTGATCTCGATGCTTTTGATGCGCGCGGCATCCTTTTCGTTAAAGCCCTCGACAATATCAAGCAGTGCCTTACGCGCAGCGGCGGAAAAGGCCGGAACCTCGGTTATATCCGGATGGTCGGAGAGCATCTCCAACCAGCGCACCTCAACCGTTACGCGGGCACGGATCAGGCCGTATTCGCTGAAGTACGGACGCAGCGCATCTATTTTTCCGGCATAGCGTCCATCAAGCGGGGAAAGAGCAGTCAAACTGGAAATGGTCATTTCGTAACTCCGGAAGGTGGGGCGAATTGGAACGGCATGCTGAACCATGACGCCGAAGGAGGCAAATGAGTTGTGCTCAAATCAGGGCTGTGGAAACAGGTTCGCCAGCGACGGCCAACGACCGCCGAGCGTAGTCTCATGCATAAGCTCGCCCTGACGCACATTGAGCTTACCGCTAATATCACCTGTGGAAGTGAGTATGGCTTCCCCTGTTGCAGATAATTCCCCACGCTCAAACTTCAGCCGCCTGAGCTGTAGCCCTGAGTCACTGATATTGAAACGGGTTGAAAGTCGTTCAAACCCTTCACCTGCTTCGCTTCCCAGCTTCTCTGCAGCCCCATTTTTCCACTGTATATGATGCGCCGCCCGCGCCTCTTTCCAGCGCCCCTGATGTATCTCGATGTCCCCGTTGCCCCGCCATACGCCCGCCTCCTCCGCCCCCTTCAAGCCCAAAGGAAGCGTGCCGCTGAATGATGCATTCAGATAGGCAAAGCCATCCACTTTAGCTCCCAGTACATCTGCAAGCCCCTCCAGCTTGTTCAGATTTACAGCAACCATGCCAACCCGGCCGGAAAAATGTACGCCTTCATCCATGCCTTCAAGGGTCATCGTCCGACTCAGCACACTACCATCGCCAAGCTTTCCTCGAACATGGTCCAGCTCAAGCCTTCCCTTGCGGGTCTTATACCCGCCCTGCATGCCCTTCCAGATATTGCCGTTCCATTGCATGTCCGTTTGCCGGAAACGCCCGTTGATATCGGATTCGCCAAGCCAGGCCGGCAGCGACATTTCAGGCAACCAGGCAAATGAAGCGTGACTGATATTCAATCTGCCTTTTAGATTGGCAAGGTTCATATCGGCATCAAAATCGGCAAAATCAGAACCGTGCTGCCAGTTCATTTGCTTTGCCTGCGCCCGGCCATGTCGCAAACTCACGTCCCCGGTCCATTTCTCCCCGTCACGCCCGAAACCCTGCAGATGCAGATTGCCATCCGCCGATCCAAGCCATTGGCGAATACCTGTATCCTCAGATAGCACGACATGTTTCATGCTTCCCGCCAACATCCCCTTCCAGCCATTCAACTGTCCGGGCAGGGCCACGCCCTGCGAATTCAGGCTATCCATATCCACCTGAGCGCCGGCAATGGAGAGCTCCGGAGACTCGCCGGACGACTGCAGAATCAGCTTATGCACCTGACTTTCTCCCAATTGCAGCTCGCCGATCTCCAAGCGCGACTCTCCAGCCTTACGGCGGTATAGGCCGTCAATCCCGGCGCTTATACCTGCAGGCTTGATAAACCCATCCCCAAGGGCAATGGATGCCTCATCCAGAGCAAGCGAAAAATGCAACAGGGAATCGTCGCCATCCAATGTCCATTGCACGGAACCGTTCAAGACTCCCCGACCATCAAGCTTCCGCGCCTTGCCTGAATGATTCAGCAAGCCCGATTGCTGTAAAAGGATGTCGCCAAGCGGCGCCCAGACAGCATCCAGCCTGTTCAAGCGTACGACCACATTGAGTTTCTCGCCGGCCTGCATTAGTTGGGACACTTCAATTGAGCCCTTTCCGCCTGCCGGCTGGATGTCGGCATGTTTGAGTTGAAACTCATCCAGCGCATTCATGTGCAGATCGTCAATCTCAATCACGGAATCAGGCAGTCCGGTTAAGGCCCACTTCATGTCGCGCAGACCGAGTTTGCCATCCAGCTGCCAGCCCTGCTCTTGCTGTTGCAAATCCACCCGTCCATCGAGCTTGCCGCGCAACGGAACATCGATACCCAGTGCTTTGAGGATCAGGTGAGGATTCGCCCCACTGGTATTGATTTCCACCTTACAGGCCTGCCCGGATTCGCAGCCACCCAACATAACCAGTCGGGTTTTATCACCAAAACGTACAAAGGCATCGTGCAGGCGAAAATCATCCGTGGCGCGACCAATCAGCTTGCCCCGCCATGAAAGCTCGGGCAGCTCGCCATGCTCGTCGCGGGTCAGTAAATTACCAAACCATTGCCATTCCCCCCCATCCTCGAGGCTGAAGGTAAGCGATGCATCGAGCAGATCATAATGTAATGAAGGCAGCGGCAGCTCCTTCAACTGATCCATGTGCAGCTGTGTAGCGGATATCCGGCCAAAGACCTTGTCTTCTCCGGTATTTGACGAACGGACATAGCCCTGACTGGAAAAATCGCCTCCAGCATAACGGCTCTGCACTTCCCAGGTCGTCTGCTGCTCACGCTCGATGCGGCGCACAGTGGCTGCCACTTCATCGGCCAGGACTGTGTCGCCCAACAGCACCCGCCCCTGCCTGAAAGTGAAAATAGGCGTGTCCTGCAACAGGCTGACGGCAACAGGGGTGGCAAATAGCTCTTTGAGGGGAATAGCCTTATCCATATGCAGCACAGGATGCACCATATCAATGCCGGTGAGGCGAAGGTCGCCGAACAACAAAGCCCAGACAGAGATATCGAAACGTACGACATCCGCAGTGAGCTGCCAGTCACCGCCCCCATCCATATGCAGCTTGGCAAGCTTCAGACTCACGCCGTGCTGTAAACTCAGTCTGGCCTTCTCGCCATACACACGCTGCCCGGTCGTCTGCTCAAGCTGCGTTATCACCCTCTGATGCAGCAGCTCATCATCAAGGCGAATGAAAAGAATCAGAAAAGCTGCAAGGCACAACAGCAGCGCGCTGATGATTCCTCTGCGCACCCACTGCCGCATCAATCATTCACCCCTTGAGAAGGACTTGTAGTCGCTGATTGACCATGCCCGGATTAGCCTGACCCTTCGATGCCTTCATGACCTGCCCGACAAAAAAGCCAAACAGCTTGTCTTTACCGGCTCGGAATTGTTCAAGCTGACCGGGATTGTCGGCCATAATCTGGAGAATCAAGGCATCAATCGCACCAGTGTCGCTCACCTGCTTCAAGCCCTTGGATTCGATAACCGCATCGGCAGATTCACCCGTAGCCATCATCGCATCCAGCACATCCTTGGCAATCTTGCCGGAAATCGTGTTGTCAGCGATACGATCCAGCAAGCCTGCCAGATTCTGAGCCGACACCGGTGAATCGGCGATATCCTTGCCCTGCTCCTTGAGCCGGCCGAGTAATTCATTGGCCATCCAGTTGGCACAGCGTTTGGGATCGGAAGGATGTGCCGCCACCAGCGACTCATACCAGCCGGCCAGATCAAGCGTCTGGCTGAGCACATCGGCATCGTAGCTGGACAGGCCGAATTCCGATTCAAACCGCTCGCGCAGCTGGCCGGGCAATTCGGGCATGCCGGCGCGGATTGCATCCACCTCCTGCTGCGAGATACGCAGTGGTGGTAGATCAGGCTCCGGGAAGTAGCGGTAATCGTGCGCTTCTTCCTTGCTGCGCATCGAACGGCTCTCCCCCTTGGCCGAGTCGAACAGACGGGTTTCCTGTACCACCTGGCCACCGTCTTCAATCAACTCAATCTGGCGTGCCACTTCGTAATCAATGGCCTGTTTGATGAAACGGAAGGAATTGAGATTCTTCAGCTCGGCACGCGTGCCCAGCGGCTCACCGAACCGACGTACCGACACATTGGCATCGCAGCGGAACTGTCCTTTCTCCATGTCCGCGCCGGAAACATCAAGGAAGCGAACCAGTTGATGCAACTGCTTGAGATAGGCCACGGCCTCATCAGCCGAACGCATATCAGGCTCGGAAACGATTTCCATCAGGGGCACGCCACTGCGGTTCAGATCGATGTGCGACACACCCTCCAGCCCCTCATGCATGGACTTGCCGGCATCCTCTTCAATATGGATACGGGTGATACCGATGCGTTTCTCACCATCGGCAACAGGAATATCAAGATAGCCGCCTTCGACGATGGGCAGCGGGAACTGACTGATCTGGTAGCCCTTGGGCAGGTCGGGATAGAAGTAATTCTTACGATCGAATTTCGATTCGAGATTGATCGTGGCATTGATCGCCAGACCGGTCAGCACGCTCTTGCGCGCCACTTCCATATTCAGCACCGGAAGCTGACCGGGCATGCCGAGGCACACCGGACAGGTCTGGGTGTTGGGTTCTGCGCCGAAGGCTGTGGAGCAGCCGCAGAAGGCCTTGGTATTGGTGTTGACCTGAACATGTACTTCCAGGCCGATGACTGTTTCCCAGCTCATGACTCACCTCCGAAGGCTAGCGGAGCTTTGGTCGTCCAATCCGTCGCACCTTCATAGGCACTGGCAGCACCCAGCAATACGTCCTCACGCCAGGCCGGCGCAATCCACTGCAGGCCGACCGGTAGCCCCTCGACAAAACCGCAGGGCTGGCTCATACCGGGCAGGCCGGCGAGATTCAGCGCAATGGTGAAAATGTCGGAGAGGTACATGGTGATCGGATCATCTGTCTTCTCACCGATCTTAAAGGCCGGAATCGGGCTGGTCGGCGTGGCAATGATATCCACCCCCTCGAAGGCATCGAGGAAGTCCTGACGAATCAGGGTACGTACCTGCTGGGCCTTGAGGTAGTAGGCATCGTAGTAGCCGGAGGAAAGGGCAAAGGTACCGGTCAGGATGCGGCGTTTGACCTCCGAGCCAAAGCCTTCATCACGGCTGCGCGTGTACATATCCTCAAGGTCTTTCGGATTTTCGCAGCGCTGGCCGAATCGTACGCCGTCATAGCGCGAGAGATTGGCCGAAGCCTCGGATGGCGCAATCACATAATAAGCCGCCACTGCGTACTTGGTATGCGGCAGCGAAATATCGACAATTTCTGCTCCCAGTTCGACACACTTGGCCAACGCGGCTTCAACTGCAACACGCACGCCCGCATCCATACCATCAACGAAATATTCTTTGGGCTTACCGATTCTCAAGCCCTTCATATCAACGGACTCGCAGGCTGCCAGCCAGTCAAACTCGGGCGCATCAGCCACCGAGGTGGAATCACCCGAATCGTGACCGCAAAGGATGGCGGAAATCATGGCCGTATCCTTAACCGTGCGTGTCATCGGGCCTGCCTGATCAAGGGAGGAGGCAAAGGCAATAATACCGCGGCGCGACACACGCCCGTAGGTCGGCTTCAGGCCAGTGATACCACATACGGCAGCCGGTTGGCGAATCGAGCCACCTGTGTCGGTTCCCAATGCTGCCGGCACCAGACCACCAGCCACGGCCGAAGCCGAACCGCCGGATGAGCCGCCGGGAATACGTTCAACATCCCACGGATTACGACATGCTCCAAAAGCACTGGTCTCGGTGGATGAACCCATAGCGAACTCATCCATATTGGTTTTCCCCACCAAAATCGCACCGGCATTCTTCAGGCGCGTAATCACATGTGCATCGTAGGGAGCATGGAAGCCTTTCAGAATATTCGAGCAACAGGTGGTCGGCCCGTCCTGCGTGCAGAAAATATCCTTCACGGCAATCGGCAGGCCCTCAAGCGGACGTGCACCATGCTTGGCGCGATGCGTATCCGAGGCCTTGGCCTGATCAATAATATGCTTGTGATCCACATCCACGAAGGCATTGAGCTCGCCGTTATGGGCATCAATGCGGTCAAGATAGCGCTGGGCAAGCTCGACCGCAGTGGTTTCACCGGCATCAAGCCGGGATTTCAGTTCGGAGAGGGAAGAAAATGGCATGGCTTACTCGATAACCTTGGGGACGACATACAGTCCGGATTCAGTATTGGGGGCGACTGCCTGCAAGGCATCGCGCCGGTTGGCATTGGTCACCGCGTCGACCCGCTGCGGCATAGCGACATCATGCGGATGTGCTGTCGGCACAACGCCTTCTGTATTCACTTCGGATAGCTGCTCGATATAACCGAGAATATTGGAAAGCTGCGGGCCCAGATGCGCCGCCTCATCATTGGTAAGTCGGATGCGGGAAAGCATCGCTACCTTGTGTACATCAATGTCCATGGTTCCAGCCTCATGTCTTGCATTTCTTGATTTCAGGAAAGGGAACGAAGCATAACCATCTGCGCCGCATCACTCCAGCAGCGAAGCAAAAGAAAGGGGAAATTTATAGATGGAAGCGGGTTTTGGTCTTATCAGGGCAGCGAAAAACGCCCCCCTGCCCTTGTTACCTGTCCCCCAGATCACCTTCATGCTTGAAAGACACGCTGCGAATCCGAGAGTTGCCAAGATACAGTTTGCCGCTGATGGTGTAATTCGGATTTTGGTGCTTATCAAGCGCCATCACCTGCCGGAAAATATCCAGCATGGTGGTCGTCACCACCAGTGAGGTTTTCGCCTCACCCAAACGCGGCACGGTAAGCGATTCGTTATTCACCCCGTGGGTAAAACGCGAATCGTTGATATCCAGTTTAAAACTGTAGCCGGTAACATTCAGATCAAAATCATTCGGGTTGGTAATGCGAATATCGACTCGAGCTCGCTGCTCAAACATCCCCTCCGCCTCAAGCGGCACAATATTGATAACGCTGACCTCAGGAGCTTCCATGGCATTGAATCCTGTTGCACAGCCGAAAAGGACAGGCAACAACAAGGCAAGCAGACAGGTTCGCGACAAATATCTCATGCAAAAGAGTATAGACAGGTTTTCAGTATAAAGCCCAAGCAGGCATGCTGTAGCAAGCAGCTGCAAATCAGCGCAAACGGGAAAACCCGGACTGCTTACTTCAGGGCGTGAAGCATGTCCTCGCAGGCCTTCTTGGCATCGGAGAACAACATCATGGTCTTATCCATGTAGAACAGGTCGTTATCCAGCCCTGCATAGCCCGCAGCCATCGATCGCTTGATGAAGATAACATGCTTGGCCTTGTCCACATCAAGGATCGGCATGCCGTAGATGGAACTGGTCGGATCGGTTTTGGCCGAAGGATTGGTCACATCGTTGGCACCAATAACCAGTGCCACATCCGTCTCGGCAAATTCAGGATTGATTTCATCCATTTCCTGCACAGCATCGTAGGGCACATCAGCCTCGGCCAGCAGCACATTCATATGCCCGGGCATGCGTCCGGCCACCGGGTGAATGGCAAAGCGCACCTTCACGCCGCTCTCGGTCAACACATCCGCAACCTCTTTTAAGGCATGTTGGGCACGCGCCACAGCCAGACCATAACCGGGAATAATGATCACGCTTTCAGCATTCTGAAGCAGGAAGGCAGCATCCTCGGCCGCACCGGAATGATACGGACGCTCCTCACGGGCCTCGCCCGACGAACTTCCACCAACCGCACCGAATCCGCCCATCAGCACATTGAACAGCGAACGGTTCATCGCCCTGCACATGATGTAGGAAAGGATCGCGCCGGAAGAACCAACCAGCGCACCGGAAACGATCAGCATGTTATTACTCAGTGTGAAACCGATACCTGCTGCGGCCCAGCCGGAATAGGAGTTGAGCATGGACACCACCACCGGCATATCTGCTCCGCCGATGGGCACAATCAGCAGCACACCAAGCACCAGCGCGATACCGGTCATAATCAGAAACGGCGTCCATTCACCGGTCATGCAGAAAACAATGCCTGAGACGATCATGATGATGCCGAGAATCAGGTTTACCAGATGCTGACCGGCAAACACCAGCGGTCGTCCGGAAACCAGCCCCTGCAACTTGGCAAAGGCGACAATGGAGGCGGTAAAGGTGATGGCCCCGATAAAGGTACCGAGAAACAATTCGATGCGGCTGGCCATATGCAGACTACCGTCAGCCGCGGCGATGCCGTAGGCCAGAGGATTATACAGCGCCGAAGCCGCAATCATCACTGCTGCAAGACCGACCAGCGAGTGCATGGCTGCCACCAGCTGCGGCATGTGGGTCATCGGAATGCTACGTGCAATAAGGGTTCCCGTACCGCCGCCAATCAGCACAGCGAGGAAAATCCATATGTAGTTATGCGAACCGCCAAGGCTCAGGGTCACCCCGACAGCCAGCGCCATACCCAGCATACCGAACAGATTGCCGCGCCGCGCCGACACCGGGCTGGATAGACCCTTGAGAGCAAGAATGAAAAGAACCGCGGCCGCCAGATAAGCCATCGCCACCATATTTGCAGACATTAGAAACCCCTAAGACAAAAAACAGATAGGTACATTATTTACGCTTTCTGAACATGGCCAGCATGCGCTGCGTGACCAGAAAACCACCGAAGATATTCACCGACACCAGTGCCACGGCAACCAGACCGAGAATACTACCAACATTCATTTCCGATGGAGCAGCGGCAAGGATGGCGCCAACAACAATGATGCCGGAGATGGCATTGGTCACACTCATCAAGGGCGTATGCAGGGCTGGCGTTACATTCCACACCACCTGATAACCGATGAACACGGCCAGCACGAACACCGTGAAACCAAAAACGAATGGATCGACTGTCGCGCCATGGGCGCTCGACTGAACTGCTGCATTGGCCATCTCAGGATTCATGCTGCACCCCCTTTGAGAAACTGCGGTTTAAGAAATTCACCATCCCGGCACAGCACAGCCGCCTCGATGATTTCATCATCCAGCACGGTGTTCAATCCACCCTCGCCATCACACATCAGGGTAAGAAAATGATTGAGGTTACGCGCATACATCTGACTGGCGTCGGCTGCCACCAGCGACGGGATATTACTTTCACCGATCAGGGTGACACCATGCTTGATTACGGTTTTATCCAGCTCGGTGAGTGGACAATTACCGCCCACCCCATTTGTACCCAAACCAGCCGCCATATCAACAATGACCGAGCCGGACTTCATCGCCTTGACCACCTCTTCTGTGACCAGCACGGGGGCCGGGCGGCCCGGAATCAGCGCCGTGGTAATCACGATATCGGCCTTCGCAGCATGCTGGGCAATCAACTCTGCCTGCTTCAGCTTATATTCCTCGCTGACCTCTTTGGCATAGCCACCGGCATCCTCGGCATCTTCCTCAACCGGCACCTCGACAAACTTAGCCCCAAGGCTTTCCACCTGTTCACGCGCCGCTGCACGCACATCGAAGGCCTCAACCAGAGCGCCAAGCCGTCTGGCCGTGGCAATCGCCTGCAAACCAGCCACGCCGGCGCCCATCACCAGCACATGCGCCGGCTGCACGGTACCGGCAGCAGTCATCATCATCGGGAAGAATCGGCGGTAATGTTCGGCAGCCATCAGCACAGCCTTATAGCCGGCAATATTGGCCTGCGAAGAAAGTACATCCATGCTCTGTGCACGCGAAATACGCGGCACCATCTCCAGCGCAAAACAGGTCAGGCCATGCTTGGCGTAATCACCGAGCAGAGGATTGTTGAACGGGGAAAACAGGCTGATGACCGTTGCTTTGGCAGGCAGCAGCTTGATTTCGGCTTTTTCGGGTGCACGAACCTTGAGTACGATATCTGCGGATTTAAGCAGGGACTTGGCATCCTTGACGATGCTCGCACCAGCGGCTTCGTAATCGGCATCGGCAATCAGAGAGCCGCTTCCAGCTCCTGTCTGCACCTGCACGGTAAAGCCCTGTGCAATAAACTTTTTGACGGTCTCGGGAGTTGCCGCAACGCGAGCTTCATTATCGCGGATTTCGGCGGGTACAACCAACAACATGTGAGACTCCTAAATGCTGAAAACGATTGAACAGCAGTATAAGCAGTGGCTACTGATTTACAAGAATAGAATCGGGCGACGGACTGCAAATTCAGAGCAGCAATGCCGTGGCTTGCAGCAGGCTTGTATCAAGCTCGATATCCGGTAATTGGACCAGTTCTTTCGCCGGCACATAGGCATGCGCATAGCGGAACAACTCATCATCCAGCACATCTTCTCCTGCCATCAGCAAATCAAGATCGAGAGTGCGCGGCCTCCATGAACCATGCGAACGATCGCGCCCATGCTCATCCTCCAGTTGCTTGAGCCATGCCCCCAACTCCTCTGCAGATTTTGCGCTCTGCAGGCGGCAGCAGGCATTAAGAAAATCTGCTGCCTTGCCCATACCGACTGCCGGAGAACTGAATACAGTCGAAAAGCAGGCATCAGGAAAAAGCTTCCGAATGGCCACGGCAGCACTGCTTAGATGGCGTTCCGGATCGATATTGGAACCCATGCCGACAAGGTAGGTTTGCCTCATATCCAGAGCCTGTGTTCAGGGCTCAAGGCTGCGCTCAATCACAACAGCTACATTCTCGCTGCCGCGCACCGCCCCGGGCTTGGACATCTTCAGGCGCATCCACGGCACATGAAACTCTTCCAGCACAATGCGCGCACAGGCCTCGGCCAGCGCCTCGATCAGGCCAAAGCTCGAGCCCTCGACAAAGGCAATCAAGCGTTTGGAAACCGCCTTGTAGTCCAGCGTATCGGCAATATCATCACTTGCCCCGGCCCGGCTTATATCCCAGGCCATTTCCATGTCCAGGCGGACCGACTGGCGAATCTCGCGCTCCCAGTCGTAGATGCCGATCACCGTCCGCACTTCCAGTCCCTCAATCAGAATTCTATCCATCCGCCGCATGCAATAACTCCTGTTTTCACTTATTCCCGAGCTCAACTTGACATAACAGACCCTCCCGACACAATTCGCCGCATTAAAAAAAGGGCTGTTTAATTATGGGGAGGCATCAGTGACTGCCACAATCAAAGTAACGGAACTCATCGTTTCCTGTTCAGACAACGGACAACACCCGTTGGTCTACATCAACCTCAAAACCGGCAGCGGCTGCTGCCAGTCTTGCGGCAAAAACTATGTTCGCGTTGCCAACGCGCCCGCCAAAAAAGCCGCCTAGAACTCACTATCTCGGCTCGACTACACCCCATCCCCACCGGACTGTAAACGCTGACGAACCACTTCAAATAAGGTTACACCTGTCGCCACCGACACATTCAACGATTCAACACTACCCGGCATTGGAATACTGAGCAGATCATCGCACTGCTCGCGGACCAGACGCCGCAGCCCTTTGCCCTCCGCCCCCATCACCACACCGAGCCGCCCACTAAGATCCGACTCATAGATCGATTTATCAGCCTCGCCAGCCAGACCGACAAGCCACAAGCCCTTGTCCTGCAAGGCCTGCATGGCACGCACAAGATTGGTCACAACCAACACCGGCAATCGCGACAGTGCGCCACAGGCGGATTTGGCTGCCACCGGGGACTCCACATCCGCCGCATGATCCTTGGGGATCACAATGGCTACGCATCCCGCAGCCTCTGCGCTACGCACGCAGGCACCAAAATTATGAGGATCGGTCACACCATCCAGAATTAGGATGGTCATATTTTCTCTGACATCGAGTCCTGCCAGCCAGGTGCCGAAATCCAGCTTCCTGCCACTGGACACCTTTGCCACAACACCCTGATGTGCGACACCCTCGCTCAATCGCTCCAGCGACTGGCGTGGCTGAAAAGAAATACGAATAGAGCGTGTTTTAGCCAAATGTATCAATTCATTAAGCCGGGGATGCCCCTTACCGCGATCACCCTTGCCGCGCTCAATAATGAGTTCGCTTATCGCCTCGTCCGATTCAAGTGCATGCTTGACCGCATGAATACCCGCTATGATCAAAACCAACCCTCCTCTTTAAATGACAACACAGCCTTCCCGGCAATCAGAAAGTGGTCCAGCACTTTAATATCCAGCGGCGCGCAGGCATCAACCATGCGTCTGGTCAGAGCAATATCCTCATTGCTGGCGCGCGGCGTTCCACCCGGATGATTATGGAACAGAATCAGACCCTTGGCATCCAGTTCCAACGCCCGTTTCATCAGATTGCGCGGATAAACGGCTGTGCGATCCACTGTACCCTCAAACATAACCTGTGTGGCAAGATGGCGATGCTGCTGATCGGTAAATACTGCTCCAAAACATTCCATGCCGCGCCCTTGTAATAAAAACCGCAGATGCTCCTTGACCTTCTCAGGCCGGTCGAACACCGAACGCCCCGGCAAATCAGAAGCCAGATAGCGCATCTCCGCCTGCTTGATAATGCTTAAGAATACAGCCGCCTTTTCACCTACACCCTGCACCTGTGCCAGCTCGACAACCGGCGCATCAAATACGCCGGCAAGTGTGCCGAATATCTTCAACAGGCGTTTAGCGACGGGCTTTACATCACTTCTTGGGATGGCGTAGGTAAGCAGCAATTCGACCACCTCGTCATCGCGAAAGCCCTCGAATCCGTGCGCAGAAAAACGCGCCCTGAGTCGTTCGCGATGCCCTTTGACTGATTCATCCGCTGCTGTCATGGCGCATTTATACACTCCGCCGAACATCTTGAACATGATCCTCTGCTGGCTAAGTGCCTGCTGAAAGCAGGGCTCAGGGATAAAAAAAACGGACCGGAAAACCGGCCCGTTGAAGAGGGAAAATATATGAGTTGTTTGCGGATCAAACTGCCTGCGAAGCAGTCTGCCCCTGAATGGCCTGAACAGCAGAATCCTCGGCCTTGAGTTCCTCGATGCACCATGCCGACTCATCGGCCAGCAGGGCTGTAACCAGACGGTGATTCATATCGTGACCGGTACGCTCGCCCTCGAAGGCACCAACCACCGGCAAACCAGCCAGCGACAGATCGCCAACGGTGTCCAGTATCTTGTGCCGCACGCATTCGTCCTCGTAGCGCAAGCCTCCATCATTCACCACACGGAAAGCATCGAGCACAATGGCATTTTCAAGCGAACCACCGAGTGCCAGGCCTGCCTTCTGCAGGGCTTCGATCTCATGCAGGAAACCGAAGGTGCGGGCGCGGGCTACTTCGCGGGTGTAGGCCTGAGTTGAAAAATCGATACTGGAGGAGCGCTGACGCAACATCGGGTGATCGTAATCAAGCAGGTAGCTGACTTTAAATCCCTTGGCAGGATGCAGGCTGCAGCGGCGATTGCCATCTTCAACGCTTACCTTGTTGACGATACGCAGAACCTTTTTAGCCGCCAACTGCTCACTAATACCGGCACACTGGATAAGAAAGACAAATGGCGCCGAAGAACCGTCCATAATCGGCACTTCAGGCCCATCAACCTCGATAATGGCATTATCAATGCCGAGGCCAGCCAATGCGGAAAGTAAATGCTCAACGGTGCCGATATGGACGCCGTCGCGACCCAGGGTGGTGCACATGCGCGTATCGGTCACAAACTCGGCACGTGCCGGAATCTCGGTTACGCCCTCGCCATGATGTCGATGAAAAACAATACCGGAATTTTCCGGTGCAGGTCGCAACCAAAGCCCGACCTTGTGCCCTGAATGCAAGCCGATACCACTACATCGTATCGGATGCTTCAGTGTTCTCTGCGGAATCATGGATACCTCCCGAGTCTATTTAGCAATCGTATCCAGCTTTACAGGCGTGCTCAGACTAGCCACTTTAGCTGCGCCATGCGTGATGCATGGCACAATTCAAGCCGCATCTTGCCATATTGCACGCTACCCGCAAAGCCCTGTTTGCTTTGTGCCTAGGATGCTTGGCCTAACTCAATCTGCCTGCCTGCGAATCCATGTTGGCACCTGCAGGGTTTCTTCATCGTAGGCCAGATTATTTCCAGGCGCTGCCGCCACAGCTTCACGACCCCCTATCGTTACGGCCTCATAACCGCCACCGCTCATAATCTGGGCAACAGGCACCTTCACCGGCTCTTTCGTGCTGCTGCCAACACTGGTCAGACGCACCCCTCCTTCGCTGACCAATCCGGTTGCCACCACAGTGACGCGCATTTCATCCCCGGCGGCCTGGTCATAGACCATACCGCAGATGATGTTGGCATCTTCGTCAGCCATATTGTGAATAATGCTGACTGCCTCATCGTACTCGGCCAGAGTCATATCCTCATTACCGGTCACATTGACCAGAATGCCGCGTGCACCATGGATATCCACATCTTCCAGCAGCGGTGAGGAAATAGCCCGCTCGGCTGCCTCGCAGGCCCGGTTTTCACCACTGGCCACACCACTACCCATCATGGCCATGCCGGCCGTATCGCTCATCACGGCCTTCACATCGGCGAAGTCGACATTCATGTAGCCGGTGTGCGTGATCAGCTCTGCTATTCCCCGAACCGCCTGCAGAAGCACGTCATCGGCTTTTCTGAAAGCCTCAAGCATGGTCGTGTGCTTGCCAACGGCGCCAATCAGCTTCTGGTTGGGAATAATGATCAGCGTATCCACATTGCGCGATAAATCGGCGATGCCAGCCTCTGCCTGACGCAAGCGACGCTTGCCCTCGAAATTAAACGGCTTGGTTACCACGGCAACGGTCAGAATGCCCAGCTCCTTGGCAACCTCTGCAATCACAGGCGCGCCGCCCGTACCCGTTCCGCCACCCATGCCAGCGGTAATGAACACCATATCGGTATCAGCCAGAACCTCGCGCAGACGATTCTTCTCGGCTTCTGCTGCCGTCTTTCCCGTCTGCGGATCGGCACCGGCACCCAGACCGCGGGTGATATCAGCACCCAGTTGGATCTTGATATCCGCCTGGCTCATCTCGATAGCCTGCGAATCGGTATTGGCGACGATAAAATCCACCCCGCGCAGGTTCTGGCTAATCATATTGTTCAATGCGTTGCCGCCGCCGCCACCGACGCCAATGACCTTCAATCGGGCCGACTGACCCAGTGTATCATCCAGTGTAAATAATGTGCTCATAGCTTTCCTCCTCGTCTATTATCTTTATTTTTCTGTTGCCCTTTACTATTCCGTTCACTTGCCTTAAATCCTACTTTGCTCCGAAATCTGTCCGTCACCCTTCGTCCCCAAACCACTGCCGCACCTTGCCCCACATGCGACCGAGCACCGATGGCCCGCCGCGACCCACGGCCACCGACGATGTCTGCCGATAGTTATGACCGTATCTAATCAGGCCGACACCAGTGGCATACATCGGGCTGGACACCACGTCCACCAAGCCACCGACGCCATCCGGCCGGCCCATGCGCACCGGCATGTCGAAAATTTCCTCGGCCAGCTCGACCATACCTTCCAGCAAACTGCTTCCTCCGGTAATCACCAGGCCTGCTGCCAGCAGTTCCTGATAACCGGAACGGGTCAGCTCCGCCTTGACCAGTTCATACAACTCTTCCACCCGGGGCTCGAGAATCTGTGCCATGACCTGCCTCGGCATCGGCCGGGGCGGACGGCCGCCAACACTGGGGATTTCAATCATGTCTTCGGGAGACACCATCGACACCATGCAGGCACCGTATTTGCGTTTGAGATGATCCGCCTCGCGGGCACTGGTGCGCAGGCCCACGACCAGATCGTTGGTCAGGTGGTCGCCACCGATTGGAATCACCGAGGTGTGGCGGATTGCACCGTCGAGGAACACAGCGATATCGCAAGTGCCTCCGCCGATATCCACCAGTGCAACGCCGATATCTTTCTCATCCTGAGCCAGCACAGCCTCACTGGAAGCCACCTGCTCAAGCACCATATCGGCAACATCCAAACCGCAGCGATTGCAGCATTTGATGATATTCTGTGCCGAAGAAACAGCACCCGTGACGATATGCACCTTCACTTCCAGACGCACACCGCTCATGCCGATGGGCTCGCGGATACCGTCCTGCGCATCAATGATGTATTCCTGCGGCAGAATATGCAGGATTTTCTGGTCGGCCGGAATCTTCATTGCACGCGCTGCATCAACCACGCGATCCACGTCCTCGGAGGTCACTTCCCCACCCTTGGTCGCTACCACGCCGTGGCTGTTGTAACCGCGAATATGTGAACCGGCAATGCCCGTGAACACCGACTTGATTTCGATACCAGCCATGAGTTCGGCTTCTTCCACTGCCAAACGAATGGATTCCACCGTGCTCTCGATGTTGACCACCACACCCTTGCGCAGACCGCGCGACGGATGGGTGCCAATGCCGATCACATCCAGCCTGCCATCCGGCCCGGCCTCCGCGACCACGCAGGCAATCTTGCTGGTACCTATATCAAGGCCGACAAATATTTGTTCGTGCTTGGACATTATACCATGCCTCCAAGTTTTGATTTGCGTATATACCAGCGTGTTGTGGCGCGCACATCGATGCGCCAGTCGCCATTCTTCCAGCGGCTGTCCTGCATCAGGGCAATCACCTGGTCCATGCGCTGCGCTGCGTTTACATCTCGCGGCAGAAGCCAGCAGCGCCCACGGTCGAAATTCAATTTCCAGCCATCATCTTCACTGATCCATTCACTCAGACGGGCATAACTCGCCGTATCCACCTGCTTCAGCTTAAGCAGCAAGGCAACACCGGCATCCAATTCATCCGCCTCAACGCGCAACAACGGTAAATCAAGCACCTCGCCGGCCTTAAGCGCCCGATATGCGGCCCCCTGTCCATCAACCAGCTGTACCGTGCCCTGTGTATTGCGCCACAAAGCAACAGGCATGCGCATGGTCGCCGCAATCTCCAGCCTGTCTGGCAAACGGCGAGCAATATTCACCTCAGCCAGATCCGGCATGCTGCTTAACAGGTGCCTGCGAAGTCGCGCTGGCCAGGCATGCACAAGATCGAGTGGTTGCAGCTCTTTCAAGCGTTCATCCATGGTATTTTCCAAGGACTCGGGCAGACCACGGATCTGCCATGATTTCACCACCAGGGCCTGATTGAACCACCATCCGGCCACGGCAAATAGCCCAATCAAGGACATCAAGGCCAAGCCGCGCAAGGTGCCGTTGAGCAGCGTTCTGACCGGCACAGGCGAGCGGGCTGGGCTGCGACGACGATTCGTCTGCCTCATGCCTCTCCTCCTTCGCCTGGCGCACAGACGCCCGATTTCAAGGCCGCCATCTGCAGCATACGCAGGCACAAGGCTTCAAAATCCATCCCCGCCGCCGCTGCCGATTTGGGCAGCAGGCTCGTTTCCGTCATGCCGGGAATGGTATTGATCTCAAGCACAAGCGGCTCACCACCATCAGTCACAATCATGTCCACACGCGGTGCCCCAGCGCAACCGGTCACCTGCACGGCCTGTTCGGCGCGCTGCATGCACAGGCCTAGGGTTTCCGCCGGCACCCGGGCCGGGCAGAAGTACTCGGTGGCGCCTGTCGTATATTTTGAGTTGTAGTCATAGACCCCGGATTTCGGTGCAACTTCAACCGGCGGCAATGCCTCGCCACCCAATACCGTCACCGCAACCTCAACGCCTTTGGCCGGCATTTCAGCCATCCAGCCACTCGCATCACTGATATTCAAGGCCTGCCAGTCGGCGACATTGTTCAGCAGGTGCAGGCCAACACTTGAGCCCTCGGCAACAGGCTTGATGAATACCGGATAACGCAGCGGTCCATTTTCGCCAATGGGAACGTCCACCGGCACCTTGATGCCGGAACGCTGCAAAACCGCCTTGCACAGATCCTTGTCCATGCACAGGCCGGAGGCGGTCACCCCTGAACCGGTGTATGGAATGCGCATGATTTCCAGCAAGCCCTGCACACAACCGTCTTCACCCCAGCAACCATGCAGAGCGATAAAGGCGATATTGATGTCGGCATCCTGGATCTGCTTCACCCAGTCGGTGGTAAGATCGAGCCCCACGGCATCCATGCCGCTGCGCGTAAGTGCTGCCAGCACAGCCTTGCCGGAGCGCAGGGAAATCTCGCGCTCGCTGGATACGCCGCCCATCAGCACACCAACCTTAGGGCCACTCATACTTGCCCTCCCAGCATGCGTACTTCCGGCTCAAGATGAACCCCGAACTTCTTTTCAACACTTTCCTGCGCCAGATGAATCAGGGCCAACACATCATTGCTTGAAGCGGAATCTTCATTGACAATGAAATTGGCATGCTTGGCGGAGATACTCGCGCCGCCGATGCGATGCCCCTTCAATCCAGCTGCTTCAATCAGGCGTGCGGCATGATCCCCCGGTGGATTCTTGAACACCGAACCACAATTCGGCAGATCCAATGGCTGCGTCCGGCCGCGGGTCGTGCGCATCTGGCGAATGCGCTCGCGCACGGCCTCTCCATCGTCTTCTTGTAACTCAAACTCTGCCGACACAACCAGAGAACCATACGGAAGTTTTGTATGGCGGTAGGCCATTTCCAACTCGGAGGCCTGTAACTCCTGCTTTTCGCCATCGCGTCGAACCACATGAATACGCGTCAGGCAATCTGCGATCTGCTGCCCGAACGCACCGGCATTCATCGCTACGCCACCGCCGATATCGCCCGGCACCGTTGCCATAAACTCGAGTCCTGTCAGGCCATGATCGGCGCAGATGCGCGTCACACGACTCATGCGCACACCGCACTCGGCAGTCAGCGTGGTACCATTGACCTGGATGTGGTTCAGGTTACTCAAATCCAGGACCACGCCCGGAAACCCGCTGTCCGGCGGTAGCAGATTGCTTCCCCGGCCAAGCGGTAACAAAGCAATATCTGCCGGGATACACAGCATTGCCGCACACAGGGATTCCTGATTGTCCGGGCGGAAGAACCAGCGAGCCGGACCACCCACACCCAAAGTGGTATGACCGGACAAGGGCTCATTCTCGGTGCATGCACCATAGCCCTGGAGGATTTTCATCCAATCGCTCATTGCGGCTTCTCCCGCAAATCACGCCGCAGGGATGCGGCCAATCCACCGATGGAGCCGGCTCCCATGAGCAGCACAATGCGCCCTTCGGCCAACCCGCTGATGGCAATATCGCGCGCCTCGTTCAAATCAGCGCAGCAACGTACATTGCGATGTCCGCGCTGCTGCATGCCGGCAACCATCACCTCGCTGCTCACAGCCTCTATCGCTTTCTCGCCAGCCGCATAAATCGGCAACAGTACCACCTCGGCAGCATCGTCGAAGGCCCCAAGAAACTCATTCATCAGATCGCGGCTGCGCGTGTAACGATGCGGCTGAAACAGCACCAGCACATCTGCATCCGGCCAGCTAAGGCGAGCTGTGGTCAGGGTGGCCATCACTTCAGCCGGATGATGGCCGTAATCATCCACCAAGGTCCCGCCGCCGATTTGCACGCTCTGGAATCGCCGCTGGATACCGGAAAAGGATTCCATACCGCGACAAATGGTTGGCATATCCATGCCCAACTCGTACAGCACTGCCACTGCAGCCAGCGCATTCTCCGCATTGTGAGGACCGGGCATGGACAGACGGAAACTGACCTGCTGCTTACTGCCTATATGGCCGAAGGTGATGCTCTGCCCGCCGGCCTGCGGCACATCTTCGATGATATGGAAATCCGCCTGCGGGCTACGTCCGTAGGTCGTGACTGCCTTGTGCAGGTCATCGCGCAGCAGAGCGACATTGGGATGCTCGTGATGCAGCACCACGCGCCCATAGAAAGGCACGGATGAAACAAACTGCCGGAAGGCGGCAAGCAGATGATCGAAATCGCCGTAGTGGTCGAGATGCTCCGGATCGATATTGCTGACCACGGCAATCACCGGCGACAGCCGCAGGAAGGAGCCGTCACTCTCGTCGGCTTCGGCAACCAGAAAAGGGCTCTCACCAAGCCTGGCATTATCGCCACTGGCAATCAGGCGTCCGCCAATCACATAGGTCGGATCAAGCCCTGCCACTTCCATGCCATGGGCGATCAGCGAGGTGATTGTTGTCTTGCCATGACTGCCGGCCACAGCGATGCCCTGCTTCATACGCATCAGCTCGGCCAGCATCTCGGCACGCGGAATCACTGGAATGCCGCGGGCATGCGCCTCTGCAATCTCCGCATTGTCGGAAGCTATGGCCGTGGAAGCGACCACCACCTGTGCCACCCCCAACTGCCCGGCTGCATGACCAACGAACACGTTGATTCCCAGCGAACGGAGCCGCTCCACATTGGGGCTCTCGGCAGCATCCGAGCCCTGCACTGTATATCCCTGATTATGTAGAACTTCGGCAATACCACTCATACCGATACCACCGATGCCGGTGAAATGAATGCACTGTATGCGTCCCTTCATGCCGCCACCTCCAGCCAACGACCCAGCACATTCAACATGCGCTCCTCGCTGTCGGCAGGCTGTGCATCATGCGCAGCAGCGCTCATTTTCTTGAGCCTGCGGGTATTGAAAAGAAGGTCGCCGATCAATCCGGCCAGCCGCCCCTCACTCAGGCTATGCTGCTCAATCAGCACCGCAGCACCGGCTGCGCGCAATACTGCGGCGTTATGATACTGGTGATTATCGGCTGCCTGCGGCAGCGGCACAAAGATCGATGGCAGGCCGACAACCGCCGCCTCACACACCGTCATGGCGCCGGAACGGGCCAACATCAAATCAGCTTCGGCATACAGGGCCGGCATATCACGACAGAAATCGAGCACCTCGGCATCCACGCCAGCCTGTGCATAAGCATCAACCAGCGGGGCTACGCGATCCACGGCGCCAGCTACATGCGTCACGCGGAATACATGCCCTGCTTCGCGCAGCAAGCGGCATGCTCCGGGCAAGGTGGCATTGAGTATCTGCGCCCCCTGCGAGCCGCCCAGCACAATCAGATGCGGCAAGGGGTGTGCCTTGGGTCTGGTTTGACGGATTTTCTGTGCAACCAGATTGCCAGTGAACTCGCACTTCGCCTTGGGCAAGCGGGCTGCTGCTGCCGCAAAACCGAGCAACACAACATTGCTGAATCCGGCCAGTTTGCGATTGACCATGCCCGGGACCGCATTCTGTTCGTATAACACCACTGGAATTCGCCTAAGAAAGGCGGCCAGAACGCCAGCCACACTTGCATAGCCGCCAACGCCAACCACCAGTTGTGGCTTAACAGGACGCCACTGCCGCCAGATACTGAACACCGCACACGGCAACTCCCAAAGCAGCACGCGCAGCTTCTGCGCCATACCTGCCCCCTGCACGCTGTGCATACTCAGAAGCAGCACTTCTTCCCCTCGCTCGGGCAGCAGTTTCGCCTCAAGACCGCGCTGCGCACCAATAAAAGACACATGTGCATCGGGCCAACGACGACGAACCGCATCTGCCAGAGCCAGCGCCGGAAACACATGACCCCCTGTGCCGCCGCCGGCGATGCACAGCTGCCTGCCTGCAAGGCTATGGCTCATGCCGCTCATACCCTTGCCTCGCTGCGCTTGCCGGCACCACGACGCGTTGCGCAAGCCTTCTCGCGGTGCGCATTCATCGGCTGATGGCGCTGTACGGAAAAAATCAGGCCAAGCAGGATACAGGAGCCGAACAATGCGCTGCCCCCATAAGACATCAGCGGCATTGGCATACCCTTGGTCGGTATCACACCCATGGCCGCACCCAGGTTAATGAAAAAGGTCGTGGCCAACAGCGTGACGCAGCCCACCACCACCAGACGCTGGAACACATCGGGAACCTTGCGGGCCAGTTGCATGCCGCGCAGCAGCAGCACACCGAAAAGCAGGATCAGCCCGAACATGCCCGGCATACCGAGCTCCTCGCCGATCACAGCGGATATAAAATCAGTGAATGGCTCGGGCAGATAAAACAGCTTCTGCACGCCCTGCCCGAGACCGGCGCCATGCACACCACCCACGCCGAAGGCCACCATCGACTGCAAGAGCTGATAACCACTACCCAGCGGATCAGCCCATGGATCGACAAAGCTCAGGAATCGCTTCACCCGGTATGGCTCGGCCAGCATAATCACCACGCCAACCGGCAGCACACTGCCAACCGTCAGCAGTAGATGCCTGAGCGGCACACCGCCGACAAACCACATGCTGAAACACAGCGCCACAAGCAAGGCCGAACTGCCGAAATCAGGTTGCAGCAAAAGCAGTACAACAGCCACGCCAAGCACCACCATCATCGGCGCAACCCCGGTAGAGAAATTCTTCATTCGATCCGGAAACGCTGTCATATAATAAGCCATGTAGATGACAACCACAGGCTTGAGCAACTCTACCGGCTGCAGAGTCAAACCGAGCAGTGAATACCAACGTCGCGCACCATTAATTTCCGAACCAATGCCCGGAATCAACACCAAAACCATCATCAGAATCGCCAGACCCAAAAGCGGCATCACCATGGCCCGCCACCAATCCACATCAACACGCGACACTGCCCACATCAGGACAAGACCCACAGGCACATACACAGCCCAGTGGCCGATAATGCGATAGGCGTCGCCGTAGCGCACAGCGGAAATGCTCATGCTGGAGCTGGCTACCATCAGAAGACTGGCGGCAAGCATGGCAAGCACGCAGGTCAGCATGACCGGATCCAGTGGAGGCAAGCGCTTCATGGCTTCTTCTCCAGCGCAACTACAGCATCACAAAAGCTTCTGCCACGATCAGCATAATCCCTGAACTGATCCATGCTGGCAGCGGCAGGGCTTAGCAGCACCGGAAGAGCCAAACTGCTTTTGCCTGCCTGAGCCACAGCTTCATCGATATTCGTTACCACACGGTAGGGGACACCCGACTCCTCCAGCAGTGCTGCAAAGGGCTTGGTATCCACACCGATCACCAATGCCAGTGCCACATGCTCTTGCACGCTGGACAGCATGGGCATCAGCCCCAAGCCCTTGGTCAGACCGCCGCAAACCCAGATAACCTTGTCGAACGAATTCAAAGCCGCCACTGCAGCATCCGGATTGGTTGCCTTGGAATCATCATACCAGCTTTTGCCCGCCACATTCCCGACATAACGCAGGCGGTGATCCAGGCCGCGGAAGGCAGTCAGCGCCTCGGTAATCACGCTTTGCGAAACGCCGGAATCCGATGCCGCCTGCGCTGCAACTGCCAGATTGATGTGCTGATGCTCACCGCGCACCCGCACCTGATCAATGGCAACCTGATGTTTCCTGCCATCGCAGGTCCAAAAAATATGCCGAGCCCCGGGCTCTCCGAACAAGCCGGCATCGGCCTCAGCGCAATCATTCACCGGCCCGAAGCGGCGTACATGCACGCCCCTTTCACCCAGACTCCAGGCCAGATCGTTCCAGTGCGTATCCAAAGGCAGCATGGCAATATCGCCATGACTCTGCTGCTCAAACAGGCGCACCTTGGCTGCTTCATATTCTGCCATATCGGCATGCATATCGGCGTGGTCCGGTTGAATATTGAGCAATACAGCCCAGCGCGGATGGATCCCCTGACAACGCTCAAGCTGAAAGCTCGAAAGCTCCAGAACAGCGCGGGCCGATGCCTTCTCCTTGTCCAGCATCTCCAGCATCGGTACGCCGATGTTTCCACCAACCTCCACACCTCCCGGAAGCACTTCCAGTATCTGCCCCATCAGATGCACCACAGTGCTTTTACCGTTGGTTCCGGTCACACCGAGCAAATCACCCGAAAAATTTTCCCGGAACAAGTCCAGATCACCGATCAGTTCAATGCCATTTTTACGTGCCTCTTCGAGCGCCGGGTGATGCCATGGAATGCCCGGGCTGACTATCAGGCGACTGAACTTTTTTAACGTCCTTACATTGAGCTTGCCGCTATGCAACTGTGCCTGAATATCTTCTGGCAGCTTTTTCATCTTCTCATCAAAACAGACAAATTCGATACCGCGCGCCGCAAGGAACCGCGCTACCGAGCAGCCGGTGCGGCCCATGCCGATGATCGCCACGTCGGAGGAGGAGGGCCGGGTGGCGATCATCGGATCTTGAGCGTGGACAGCGCCACGAGCGCCAACAGGAATGAGATGATCCAGAAGCGGACAATCACCTTGGGCTCTGCCCATCCCTTGAGTTCGAAATGATGATGAATAGGGGCCATGCGGAACACCCGCTTGCCGGTCAGCTTGAAAGAGGCCACCTGCACGATGACACTCACCGCCTCCAGCACGAACAATCCGCCGGCGATAGCCAATAATAATTGCTGATGTACGGCGCTGGCCACAAAACCCAGTGCGCCACCCAGGGCCAGCGCGCCAACATCACCCATGAATACCTGCGCCGGATAGGTGTTGAACCACAGAAACCCGAGGCATGCACCTACCATGGCACCACAAAAAACAGTCAGTTCGCCCGCTCCTGGCACATGTGGAATAAGCAGATAGGAGGAAAAATGTGCGTGCCCGGCCACATAAACGATGACCGCCAGAGCGATGGCCGCCATGAAGGTAGGCGTCACGGCAAGCCCGTCCAGGCCATCGGTCAAATTCACCGCATTGGAACTGCCGACCAGCACGAGTATGACAAACGGGATATACCACAGGCCCATATCCCACTGCGTCTTGAAGAAGGGAACATCCACCACCGGATCCGTCATCTGCATCAAGCCGAATGCTGCGACCCCGCCAATCAGCACCTGCAGCAGCAATTTCCAGCGCCCGGCCAGCCCTTTGGGGTTGGCGCGGATAATCTTCAGATAGTCGTCATACCAGCCGATGAGCCCATAGCCCAGGGTTACAAACAGCGCCAGCCAGACAAAGGGATTGGTAATGTCGGCCCACAGCAGGGTTGAGATGGACAGAACAACCAGAATCAACGCACCACCCATGGTCGGCGTACCGGCCTTGGCCAGATGCGTTGCCGGGCCATCCGTGCGGATCGGTTGACCCTTGACCTGATAGCGCTTCATGCGCCGAATGGAGCCGGGGCCAAGAATCCAGCAAAGCACCAGCGCGGTACTCAAGGCATATACAGTACGGAAGGTGATGTACTGGGAAAAAATGAATATCGG
>CAZQTO010000018.1:0-23663 GCA_964596375.1 uncultured Zetaproteobacteria bacterium
CATTCACCCTACACCCGCTGGAGCACCAATGCGGCACTCGGCTGGACGCCAAGCGACGACACCCTTGTTGAGTTGACCGGGGCCAAGAGCGATGGCAAGGCCGCCTATGCCGACCGCGCCATGGATGGTGCCAAGTTCTCGCGCGACAATGTCGGTCTCAAACTCAGCCAGAAACATCTTTCAGAACTTGTGCAGAGCCTTGATGCGCAGGTGTATTACAACTACGTCGATCATGTGATGGATAACTACAGCCTGCGCCCCTTCACGGCCACTGCAATGATGCCCAACCCTACGGTGAGCAATCCGGACCGTGAAACAACCGGTGGCAAGCTGACGACCGGCTTTGCGTTGGGTGGCGCGACCGATGCCAGGCTGGGCTTCGATTACCAGAACAATATCCATACCATCCGTTCGAGCATGAATCAGTTGACGACGCCGTATCAGGGCAAGGCGCGTGTGCAGGATGCCCTGTTCCGCAACTACGGGGTGTTTGCCGATGTAACCCACGATGTTACCGATCATGGCCGCGTGCTTGGCGGTGTGCGGGTGGATCGCTGGCGTGCCGAGGACAATCGCGCAACGGTGGCCACCGGCATGACGACGGCGGTGAACCCGACTTATGGACAGGTGCGCAACGAGACCCCGGTCAGCGGCTTCCTGCGTTATGAGTACGATCTGTCGACAGCGCCGGCCACTTTGTATGCAGGCCTTGGCCGGACTACCCGCTTTCCCGATTACTGGGAGCTGATTCAGAAGGAAACCCTGACCACGGTCAGCGCCTTCAATACCAGGGCCGAAAAGACCACGCAGCTGGATGTCGGCATGCACTACAATGGCGATAGCGTTTCGGCATCCGTCTCCGGCTTCTATAGCTGGATCAAGGATTTCAATCTGATTCAATCCAATGTGTCGAAAGCGGCCGGCATGATGACGCGTCTGGCTAACGTCAACCGCAACATCAATGCCACCACCTGGGGCGGAGAGATCAGCGCGGCATGGATGCCGTTCGATTACTGGAAGCTGGATGGCACGCTGGCCTATGTGTACGGCAAGAACACCAGCGATAACATTCCTCTTGGCCAGATGTCGCCGCTGGATACGACCCTGGGCCTGAATTACGACGACAAGGTGTTTTCGGGCGGAGCTTTGTTGCGCATGGTTGCTGCGCAGAAACGTTTTGCGCTCAATCAGGGTAATATCGCCGGTCAGGATATCGGGGCAACCGGCGGCTTCAGCGTGTTTTCTCTGAATGCCGGCTGGAAGCCGGTGCAGGACGTCCAATTGACTGCCGGTGTCGATAACGTGTTCGACAAACTGTACGCCGAGCATCTCAGCAGGGGCGGAAGCGCGGTGGCCGGCTATGTGACCACCACGCGCGTCAACGAGATGGGCCGCAGCCTATGGTTGAACGTCAGCGTAAACCTGTAATACACGCGCAGACGGGGGGATGGCCTGCGCCATCCCCCCCATTGGCATGCCCTGAACTGTCATCCCCTGACCGGCCATGCACAGCCTGACGGACCTCTGGTCCGAACAGGAGCCGTTCGACTGGCGCGGATGGCTGCTGCCCGTTGCTCTGGCTTTTGTCACACATATATTCCTGTTGTGGCTGGTGATCGGCCAGTCCGAGGGTCCATCATTTCCTGTGGCGCGGAGCATCCACGTGACGCTGGTGAATCTCGCTTCCCCCAGGAAAGAAGTGCCTGCGAAGGTCGAGGAAGTTGTGAAGCCGGTTGATAAACCGGAACCTGTCGTGCAGCCGGTGGAACAAGAACCAAAACCCGTCAGGAGGGCCGTGAAACAGGCCGTGGCAGCTCCGCCCGAACCTTTGCCTGCGCCAGTCTCTGTGGAACCTGTCGAGGCGGCAGAAACGACCACACAACCGGCGATACCCGACAGCAGACCGGACTACCATGCAGCCTACCTGCACAACCCGCCGCCGCTTTATCCCAATGCCGCACGACGCAGGGGATTTGAGGGCAGGGTGCTATTGCATGTCGAGGTGATGGCTGCGGGGCGTTGTGGGCATATCGAGGTGCAACAAAGCAGCGGTCACGACATCCTTGATACAGCGGCAGTCGAGGCAGTGAAAGAATGGCGCTTCATCCCGGCCACGCATTTCGGCTTTCCCGTCACCCGCTGGATGCACATCCCCATCCGCTTTGAGCTGACCGAGCGTGATTAATCCTGAGGGGTTTTTTCGATAGTGGTGGGCAGGGTATAGCCGCCGCAAGCGCGTGACTGGCAATATGGCTCTGTCTTGTCAGTCGTGCTGAGCATGGCATGCCATGCTTGAGTTGATGTATCTGCGCACAGCCTTTGTACCAAGTTGATAGCTGCCGCAAGATTGGACCGTGCCTTATCGCCCATTGGATCACCCAGTTCGAAAGCGTAGCCGCGGATGCGCAGCATATAGGCGGGCGGGGTGTCGGCTCCGTATACCTTCCTGTAGGCATGCAGCAGCGCGCCCGGTGTCATCGCATGGCTGGTGTAGCTGCCATCCTTTTCCGGCTCCAGCGTGGTGAAAACGTAAGGTTCGGCGCAGGCCACATCGGCATCCACGAACAGGATGCGCTTACGCCCCGCAAGATCGGTGACGTGTTCGACCTGCAACTGCATATCGGTTTGAGTTTCGACGAGCGGGCATTCGACATCGGCGACATGCTCTGCCTCGATGGCAGAAACGACTTCCGGGCCGAGGGCATCATCGCCCCGGCCCGGATTGCCGTAACCGAAAATCAGAACAGATGGAACCTTGCTCAAGCTGCCACTCAGGAAGAACGCTCGATGCTGCCGTCGCTGCCCTTGGTCAGGCGGTCTACCAGCTGACCATTGGCATCCACCAATTCGACCTGCAGCGGCATCTTGCCCATGGCATGCGTCGCGCAGGACAGGCAGGGATCGTAGGCACGCACCGCCACTTCAAGGTGATTGAGCAGGCCTTCGGTGATTTCGTTGCCGTCGATGTATTGATCGGCCACGGAGCGAACCGATTCGTTCATCGCCTGATTGTTGCTGGTTGTCGAAACAATCAGGTTGGCCTTCTCGATCATGCCCTCTTCATCAATCTTGTAGTGATGGAACAGCGTGCCGCGCGGAGCCTCGATGACGCCGATACCCTCGCTGCGCTTCTCACCGGTGACCACCAGATCATCGCCTGAGATATCTTCATCATTAAGCAGCAGTTCGATGGACTCGGCGCAATACAGGGCTTCGATCATGCGTGCCCAGTGATAGGCCAGGGTATCCTGCACGAAGCCGCCATTGGCAAAAGCCCTGAAGCGCTTGCGGGCAGCCTCGGCCAGCGGTGTGCTGATCGAATCGCAGTTGTTGACGCGCGCCAATGGGCCGACGCGATACCAGCCCTTCTCCTTGCCCAGCGAGGTCAGATAAGGGAACTTCATATAGCTCCATGAACGCACTTCCTCGCGGATGATGTCCTGATAGCCGCGATAATCGAACTGGTCGAACAGTGTTGTGCCATCGGCGGCACGGGCACGCAGGCCGCCATGGTACAGCTCCAGCTCGCCCTTGGGGCTGATCATGCCAAGGAACGAAGTGTTCAGCTTGCCGAAAGCATGATTCTCCGGATGCGCCATGTGAATCTGTTCATTGAGGCTCACCGCTTCCTCGGACCAGGCGATAATATCCTTGATATCGGCCAGCAGAACATTGCGCTCTTCGCGGCTCAATGACTTGTTCATGCCTCCCGGCACGGCAGCCGATCCATGCACGCGCTTGCCGGAAATGGCGGCAATCACCTGCTGACCATACTTGCGCAGTTTCACGCCCTTGATGGCGGTTTCCGGATGCGCTTCGATCACGCCGACAATATTGCGCTTGGCCACATCCGAGCCGAAGCCGAACAGCAGGTCGGGCGAGGAAAGATGGAAGAAGTGCAGGGCATGCGATTGCAGGGTCTGCCCGAAATGCAGCAACTGGCGTAGCTTGAGGCTGGTCGGTGTGAGTTCCTCCACACCGACGATCTGATCCACGGCCTTGGCCGCAGCCAGATGATGCGACACCGGGCAGATGCCGCACAGACGCTGCACGAAGGTCGGGACTTCCCAATAAGGACGGCCCTGGATGAATTTCTCGAAGCCGCGGAATTCGACAATATGCAGACGGGCTTCATGCACATGATTGTCTGCATCCTGCAGCAGGGTTATTTTTCCGTGCCCTTCGACACGCGTTACCGGATCAATGGCCACTCGGCGCATTTGTTCACTCATATTAATCTCCTTCTTTCAAAGACGTGTCGGGTATTCAATCGTAATGCAAAATTTCTTTCGGCAGGCTTGGCTCTTTGCCTTCCAGCAGATCGGTGAGCACCTTCAAAAAGGCCTCGGCCGGCGGTGGGCATCCGGGCAGGTAATAATCCACATGCACAACCTCATGGATCGGATGCACCTTGGAAAGCAGCAGCGGCAACTCGACATCGTCGGGAATCATCGGATTGTCCACGCCGACCCCGTCGAGATAGGCCTCTTCGAGGCACTCCTTGAGGGTGAAATGGTTGCGCATGGCCGGAACACCGCCGTTGATGGCGCAGGCGCCGACGGCGATGATGATCTTGCAGCTCTCGCGGAACTCCCTGAGGACATGCACATTCTCTGCATTGCACAGGCCGCCCTCGATCAGGCCGATATCGCAGTCGGGATGGCAGTGCTTGATATCGTTGATCGGCGAGCGGCTGAACTCGACATGCTCGATCAGGCCGACAATCGCCTCGTCGATATCGAGGAAGGACATATGGCAGCCGAAGCAGCCTGCCAGAGAAGTTGTGGCTACACGGACTTTTTTAGTGCTCATCGGCATGCTTTCCTTTACGCAGAATAACCGGTTCCAGACCCGGATCGGCAATCGTGTGCAGATCGAAGGTGCGTCGGCCAATCGGTGTTTCATAGCCGTGCTCCTTGATCAGAATGGCGCCGACCGGGCAGATATGTGCTGCCAGATCGTCGGTCGTAATATCGGTATCGGCGAGTTTTCCACTTTCCGAATTGACGATCAGCTTGGCATCGATACCGCGCCCGGCGATGGCAAAAACATCCTTGCCATCCACTTCACGGCTGGCACGTACGCATAGTTCGCACATGATGCAACGATCGCGGTCGAGCACGATGCCCGGATGCGAGGCATCCACCTCACGGCGCGGGTAGAACTGTGGGAAATGCCCGTCGAGCATATCGAGATGGTAGGCCACAGCCTGCAGGGTGCAGTCGCCTGTTTTCTCGCAGGACGGGCAAAAATGATTGCCCTCGACAAACAGCATCTGGGTAATGGTCTTGCGCACCTCAGTAAGTGCCTCGGTGTTGTTGCTGACTTCCTGTCCGCTTGCCGCCGGCAGGGTACAGGCCGAAGCGCTGCGTCCGTTGACCTCAACCGTGCACAGCTTGCAGCTGCCGTGTGGTTTCAGGCCGGGGCGATGGCACAGGTGCGGGATGTAGATGTCCGCAGCCAGCGCCGCGTCCATGATCGTCTGCCCCTCTTCAAAGGGGATTTCACGACCGTCGATGGTGATGGTGGTGTTGTTTTTCTTGCTCATACTAAATGGGCCTCCGCGTCATCCCGATGGCTGATCTGGCGTGCTTCTTCAAGTGCCGCATCCAGATCAAAGTGCGGCTCGAATTCACTGTCGTGCACCAGCCGGCTTTCAAAAACATCAGGAAAGCGTTTGAGCGCATCGAGTATGGGGTTGGGGGCAGTCTGGCCCAGGCCGCAGTGTGAACGGCGCTTGACCAGCGTGGCCATGCGGTACATCTCATCGACGTCCGACTTGGTGCCGCGACCACTGGTGATTTTATCCAGACTGTTTTTCAGCAGTGTCGTGCCCACCCGGCAGGGGGTGCAGAAGCCGCAGCTTTCATGGGCGAAGAAATGCGCGAAATTCCGCACCACTTCGAGCAGATCGCTGTCCTTGCCGTAAATCATGAACGAACCGCCGGTGGCCAGATCCTCGAAACCGAGCTTGCGTTCGAATTCATCGGGTGCGATCAGGGTGCCGGATGGGCCGCCAACCTGTACCGCCTGCACATGCTCCGCACCGCAGTCATCGAGGATACGCTGAATGCTCACACCGAAGGCATATTCATAGGCACCGGGCGTGGCGCAATCGCCACTGATGCTCAATATCTTGCTGCCGTCTGATTTATCCGAACCGTGGGAATTGAACCAGCCACTGCCGTGCACGGCGATCTGTGCGGCGGCAGCCAGCGTTTCGACGTTGTTGACCACGGTGGGCTGATCAAGATAACCCTTGGTGACCGGGAAAGGTGGACGAACACGCGGTACGCCGCGTTTCTGCTCCATCGATTCAATCAGCGCCGATTCTTCGCCGCAGATATAGGCGCCGGCACCGATGATGATTTCGATGTCGAAGTTGAAGCCTTTCTTCCCGAGAATGTTCTCTCCCAGCAGCTTGGCCTTGTGGCGACGTTTCAAAACGGCCCGCAATTCCGGCAGCAGGTAACGATATTCACCGCGCAGATAGAGGTAGCCTTTGTGGGAACCGATGATGTAGCCGCACAGGGTCATGCCTTCAAACACTTCGTGCGCATGGCTGGTCAGCAGGATGCGGTCCTTGAAGGTGCCGGGTTCGCCCTCATCGGCATTGCAGATGACATAATGCGCATCGCCTGTGGCTGCGCGGCAGAACTTCCATTTCATACCCGTGCTGAAGCCGGCGCCACCGCGACCGCGCAGACCTGACTTGACGATTTCCTCAAGCAGTTCTTCCGGACCCTGATGAATGGCGGATTGCAGGCCTGAACCGGCCTCGAAGGCCGTGCCAAGCAGCAGGCCGTTCTTGCGCACATTGTCGTGTACACGGAACCATTCGACGGGCCAGTCTTCAACCGGTGTGTCGGTCCCGATCTGCTCGGCGATTTGCTCAAGACGGCGTTTGGTGAGCCGGGTGATGGTGCGCCCATTAACCAACAGTGCTGCGCCCTGATCGCACATGCCAATACAGGATGTGGAGGCGATACTGACCACGCCATCCTCGCGGGTGACACCCGGAGAAACGCCCAGTCGTTCGCACAGCGTGTGCATCATTGCCGTATCGCCGCAACTGGTGCAGTTGCTGAACAGGATGTCGTAACGGCCACGCGGAATGCGGTGGAAGAAGGAATAGAAATCAACCACCGATTCAACCTGGGAGATGGGCAGGTTCAGTTCGGTTGCCAGTTCGCTGATGGCCTGCTTCGGGATATGTTGGAACTTCTGTTGCAGCTCGTAAAGCCGGTGCAACAGATGGTTGTCTCCACACTGTTGCGCAGGGGAGCCGGCGTTGCTGTCCGGCCCGTTATTGGAATGCATGAGGGTCTCCTTTAAAAGCGTGTGCATGGTATAGAAATTCAACCGTAAAAAAAAGGGGGGATAGCGTTTTTTTGCCTGTTTTTAAAAATAAATATTTCAAAGTATTTGCCCGCTGATACCAATCTCAAGCATCAGGCTGATGCCCAGAATAATCGTTGCTGTACCAATGCCGAATTGCAGATACTGATGCAGCTTGGCGTACCGGCTGGCCGAGTGGCGCAGTGGCAGCATGATGGCCATGGAAAGCGCGGCCATGCCGCCAATCGAGCCCAGACCGAACAGCGTTATATATATAAGACCCATGCCGAAGGAATGCACCGTTTGCAGGGTCAGTACGATCATGGCAGCGGAACCGGCCATGCCGTGCATGATGCCGACAAGCAGGGGGCGCAGCGGGAAGTGTTCGGTATGCATGTGCTCATGGCTGACGCTGCTGTGAGCGGAAGCTGTATGTGTGCCCTCGTCGCTATGCGCATGGGCATGGAAATGCAGGGTGCCGTCGGCATGGCGATGGGAATGGAAATGTACCTTTTCGCGCATAAAGCGCCGCACAACGTCGATGCCCAGCATGACCAGCATGATGCCGACGGCGAATTCCAGCATCATCGCCATGCGTTCCGGAATCATATGGTCGAGCAGCATGACCGCCGAACCGAAGATAAACAGCGTCACCGTATGGCCCAGTCCCCACATCGAACCCAGGCGTAGCGATTCGCGCATCGATGGTGATTTGGTGACCAGTGAGGCTACGGCAGCCACATGATCGGACTCCATGGCATGGCGCATACCCAGAAGAAAACCCATCAGCAGTATTTCAATCATGTTGGTTTGTCCTTTAGTAGTTTCGCTGCGGCCACGACCGCCTGACCAAGACAGATGCCACCGTCGTTGAGGGGAAGATGCCGGGGTATCAATACCTGTTTTCCGTTCTGGCGTATATCGGATGCTACTGTTTCGAGAAGCAGTTTGTTCTGGAATGCGCCGCCGCAAAGCACGACCACATTAATTAAGTGTTTGTCGCATAGCTGTGTAGTCATTTCGCTGATAGCTGTGGCTACAGTACGATGAAACTGCGCGGAGATGATGGGGCGATCAATGCCGTGTTTCAGATCTTTAAGTAGCGCTTGCCACATGGGTTGCCAATTGATGTGCATGATGCCGTCGGCTGCTGTATCGAAGCGGTATGGATATGACTGCAAGTTTGTGTTGTAGGCGTGCTGAGCCAGGGTCTCCAGCTCGATAGCAGCCTGTCCTTCATAAGCCGCATACTCACGACAGATGCCAAGTGCTGCTGCGACGGCATCGAACAGGCGGCCGCAGGATGAGGTGAGGGGGGAGTTCACCTTTCTTTCAATCATGCCGTTCAGAAGCGGGACGGGCTTGTCGGAGAGAAAATGCACGATGTCGCTGTCGCCGAAAGCTGTTTCAATGTCTTTCCATCCGAGCGCATGTAGATGGGCAAAGGTGTTCCGCCATGGCTCGTGGATGGCTTGCGTACCACCCGGCATGGGTAACTGCTGGAAACAGCCGAGTCGTTTGCCCCTTGAATAATCAGCGAGCAGGAACTCGCCGCCCCAGATCGTGTCATCCTCACCGAAACCAAGGCCATCAAGCGCAATGCCCAGCACAGGGGGGGTATCAATCGGAAGCCTGTGCTCAGCCAGTACGGCGGCAATGTGGGCGTGATGGTGCTGTACCGTCATCAGTGGCAGGCCGGAATCATCAGCCATGCCATGGCCAAGGCGTGTGGAGAAATAGTCCGGATGCATATCCACGGCGATGGCTTCAGGATCGAAGCCGAACATCTGCGCATACAGGCCAAGGGCCTGCCGGTAATCACTATGGGTTGCTGCGTTTTCCAGATCGCCGAGATGTTGCGAGATCGTTGTCTTGCCCTTGTCGAGCTGGCAGAAGGTGTTCTTCAACTCGCCGCCCATGGCCAACACGCGCGGAGCGTTTGCAAAGCTGTCATGCAACAGGATGGGGGCGGGGGCGTAGCCACGTGCGCGGCGCAGAAGGCGTGCTTTGCCATCCATGACGGCGGCTACCGAATCGTCCAGCCGATTGACGATATCGCGGTCGTGCAGCAGGAAATAATCGGCGATGCCGGACAGACGCTTGCGGGCATCGTCATTGTCGATGCATTGCGGCTCATCGGAGCGATTGCCCGAGGTCAGCACAATGGGGCGATTCAATTGACGCATGAGCAGGCTGTGCAGCGGCGAATAGGGGAGCATAAAGCCCAGTCGTGATTGTCCGGGGGCAATCCCTTCGGGTAGTTGTTCGCCATCAGGATTGCGCGCGAGCAGTACGATTGGCGCGGCCGTGGAGGCCAACAACTGAGCCTCGGCTTCTTCAACTACTGCATAGCGGGCAATGGATTCAATATCGGCAGCCATCAGTGCGAATGCCTTGGCGTAACGCTGTTTGCGGGTACGCAGGCGGCTGACAGCAGCGTCATTGCCGGCATCAACGGCCAGATGCACACCGCCTATGCCCTTGATGGCAACAATATGACCCTCTTGTAGCAGGGAGGCAGTCCGCGAAATGATTTGCTCGGATGAGGTCAGATCTGATTTGTTGCCTGAGTCGTCCTCCAGCCAGAGTTGCGGGCCGCATTCCGGGCAGGCATTGGTTTGAGCATGGAAACGGCGATCAGCCGGATTGTCGTACTCCGCCTGACAGGCTACACACATGTGAAAAGGTGCCATGCTGGTATTGGCCCGGTCGTAGGGAATGGAGCGAACGATGGACAGGCGCGGACCGCAGTAGGTGCAACTGGTAAAGGGATAGCCATGATGACGATCCGAGGGATTCAGGATATCCATCAGGCAGTGCGGGCAGGTGGCGGCATCGGGAGTCACCGAGGCGGTTGTGGCAACGTCTGCATCGGGGCTTGCCTCAATGGTGAACGTTTTGGAAGTAGGTTCAGCGTCAAACGGCGAGTATTCAATACTATCGATGCGTGCCAGTGGCGGTGCCTGTTGCAGTATTTGCTTCTGGAAGTTTGCCAGCGTGGCACTGTCACCCCATGCCTGGATAAGCACGCCTTCAGCATCATTGCATACATTGCCGGTGATGCCGGATTGCGTAGCCAGATGCCAGACAAAGGGGCGAAAGCCGACGCCCTGAACCTGTCCCCGGACACGAATAGAAGTTGCCATGCTCATCTCGCCCTTAGCAGATACGCGGCAACTGTTCGCCGGCCAGCCAGTCGACCACGCGATTGCCGCCGAAAGCGGTTTCCATCACCACCATCTGTTGCGCGTCTTCGCAAACGTTGCCGATGATGGTGGCGGCCTGTCCCAGTGGATGCCTTTGCATAACCGCCAGCAACTGTTCGGTATCTTTGGCGGGAACGATGCAGACCAGCTTGCCTTCGTTGGCGATATACAGCGGATCGAGCCCCAGCAGTTCACAGGCACCTTTAACTTCGGCCCTGATCGGGATCGCCGTTTCCTGAATGCGCATACCCACTTTGGACTGTCGCGCCAGTTCATTGAGCGTGGTGGCAAGACCGCCGCGGGTAGGATCACGCAGGCAGCGGATATGTGGTGCTGCGGCAACCATCGCGGCTACCAGTGTATGCAGGGCGGCGGAGTCCGACTCAATCGTCGTGCCGAACTGCAGCCCTTCGCGGCTGGAGAGGATGGCGATGCCGTGATCGCCGATGGAGCCGCTGACGATGATGGCATCGCCAGGCTTTGCTTGGTCACCTGAAATATTGATGCCATCGGGAACGATGCCGATGCCGGTGGTGGTAATGAACACACCGTCACCCTTGCCGCGTTCGACCACTTTGGTATCGCCGGTAACAACCGGTACGCCCGCATCCTTGCTTGCTCTGGCCATGCTGATGACGATGCGTTCCAGATCCGCGAGCGGGAAGCCTTCTTCAAGGATAAATGAAGCGGAAAGATAAAGGGGTTCTGCACCGGACATGGCGACATCGTTGATGGTGCCATGTACCGAGAGTGAACCGATATCGCCACCGGGGAAGAATAAAGGTGTAACAACATGCCCGTCGGTACTGATGACCATGCGACCGGCCGGAACGGGAAATGCAGCCTGATCGTTGCCCTGATCCAGCAGTTCATTATCGAAGTGGCGGACAAACAGCTCATCAATCAGGGTGGCTGAAGTTCTGCCGCCGCTGCCGTGGCCCATTTCGATCACGCCGTTTTTGATGTCCAGCTTGCTCATGTCCTTGCCTCGGCAGCTCTGTATCTGCCATAGCTGTAATAGGCTGCGCATGCCCCTTCGGAAGAAACCATGCATGCACCTTTCGGATCTTCAGGTGTGCAAATGGAGCCGAAGAGTTTGCATTCGTCCGGGTTGTTCATGCCGCGCAGCACCGCCGGGCAGATGCATCCTTTGATATCGGCGGTTGCGATCTCTTGCATGGTGAAGCGTTTCTCGGCATCGAAGTCGGAAAATTCGCCTCTGATCTGTACCGCGCTATCGGGCAGTACACCCAGTCCGCGCCACTCGAACAGTGGGCGCTGCTCGAAAACCTCGTGCATCAGTGTCTTGGCTTTTTCGTTACCGGTTTCGCTGACTGCACGGGTGTATTGATTCTCCACCACGGCCTGCCCGGCATTGATCTGGCGCACCAGCATCAGTACAGACTGGATCACATCCAGCGGTTCAAAGCCTGCAATGACCAGCGGCACATGGTATTTATCACAGCAATCAGCATAAGCGTTGCTGCCGATGATCGTGCTGACATGCGACGGGCCGAGGATGCCGTCAATCTTCGCATCGCCCGCAGTCAGGATATGCATCATCGCGGGCGGTGTTTCGACATGGTTGCAGAACACGCTGAAATTACCGAGCCCTTCGGCCTGGGCGATCTTGATTGCGGCAGCAGTAGGCGGGGTGGTTGTCTCAAAGCCGATGGCAAAGAACACCACCTGCTTCTCCGGATTTTCACGGGCAAGGGATAAAGCATCGCTGCTTGAATAGATCATGCGGATATCGGCACCGCGCGCCTTGGCTTTTTGCAGGCTGTCGCGCTTGCCGGCAGGCACGCGCATCAGGTCGGCATAGGTGCAGAGGATGACATCCTGTTCTTCGACAAGCCTGATGGCTGCTTCGATGCGTCCTGCGGGCAGTACGCAGACAGGGCAGCCGGGGCCGTGGATGAAACGGATATTCTTGGGCATCAGATCGACAATACCGAAACGGAAGATGGCGTGGGTATGCCCGCCGCAGAACTCCATCAAGCGGTAGTTGCGCTCGGGGTTTACTTCAGCATGGATAACTCTGGCCAGTGCGCGGGCAGTGTCACCATCGCGGAACTCATCCACGTATTTCATGCCTCTGCATCCTGGGCACGCAGTTCGGCAAAGAGCGCCAGTGTTTTCGCGGCTTCAAGCGGATCGATGCGCTCCAGGGCATAGCCGACATGGATGAGCACATAATCACCAACAGCCACCTCATCGAGCAGCAGGGTGGAGGTTTCTTTGCGGATACCATCGAGATCGACAATGGCGTTGTCGCCGTTGAGTTCAACAACCCTGGCAGGCACAGCAAGGCACATCGCTTTACCCCTTTCCTGTCGCTGAGGAGCCAGTCAATGACAGCCCATGTGCGGCCCTGATCCAGGCAAACCAGTTCTCCATGCCTTCGCCGCTGGTGGCGGATAGCTGCAGGATTTTGATGCCGGGATTGACCCGCCGCGCATAGCCAAGGCAGGCATCCACATCGAACTGCAGATGTGGGAGCAGGTCGATCTTGTTCAGGATCATCAGGTCGGCGGCGTGGAACATATCCGGATATTTCAGGGGTTTATCCTCGCCCTCGGTGACCGACAGGATGACCACCTTATGCGCCTCGCCCAGATCGAAAGCGGCAGGGCAGACCAGATTGCCGACATTCTCGATGAACAGCACGCTCTGCTCCTCAGGCGAGAGGGTTTCCAATGCATGCCCGACCATATGGGCATCCAGATGGCAGCCCTTGCCGGTATTGATCTGGATGGCCGCAACACCCGTGGCGCGGATACGCTCGGCATCAAGAACGGTTTGCTGATCGCCTTCGATAACGGCCATCGGCAGTTCATCTTTTAGCTGGCTCAGCGTATTGGTAAGCAGGGTGGTTTTACCGGATCCGGGGCTGGATACCAGATTCAGCACCAGCATGCCGCGCGCGGCAAACTGGCGTCGGTTGGCCGCAGCATATTCATTGTTCTTGCTCAGAATGTCCTGCTCGATGCTTACAATGCGCGATTTACTCATGCCCGGCGCATGCACAGCAGCAATCACGCCATGCCCATGGCTATGCCCGTGAGCTTCATGATGATGATCGTGGTGGTGGTCATCGTGATGATGGTTGTGGTCATGATGGTCATGTTCGTGGCCTTCGATCTTTGTTTCACCGTGGCCGCAACCGCAAGTCGTGCACATTACTGCACCTCCAGTTCTTTGATTCTCATTTCTTCGCCGGCAATGATTTCAAGCGGATAATGCCCGCAGACCGGGCAATCATCATAGCGCGCTGACACCTGTACGTCGCGGGCGCAGACCGGGCACCTTGCGCGGCCGGGAATATTGATGATTTCGAGTTTCGAGCCATCGGCGACTGTATCCCTGGCAACAGCAGCAAAGCTGAAGCGCATGGCCTCGGTTTCAACACCGGCAAGCTCACCGATTTCAAGCCACACGGTTTTGACCTTGCTGAAGTTTTGCGTGTGTGCCTGTTCCTCGATTAACTGCACCACGCCTTCGCACAGGGACATTTCATGCATGGCGATATCTCTGGGTATCGGCAAAAAGGGATCGGTTATGTTTGTTTTGCATGCGCCGTTAAACCTTCGTGACTCCGGTCGGCAGCAGTGTTTGTCAGCTGGGCTGGCAAGCAAGATGCGACACAGACAGTCTGCATATACAGGTTAATAAAAGATGAAGACCGGGGGAATAAGCCCCCCGCAGTCATCACCGGTTTGGGAGTTGCTTAAGTGGCGGAGATGTAGCCCTCAAGCTGGGTGATGAGGTCGTCCTTCTCGTGCAGGGTCAGGACAACGATATCGCGCAGCGAGATGAGCCCAATGAACTCATCGCCATCGAATACCAGTAAGTGACGACATCGTTTATCTTCCATGACGTGCAGAGCTTCATCGCAGGTGGCATCCGAACCAATCTTGAGATGATCGGTATGCATCACATCCCTGATCTTGACGGTTCCGGGTTCCCGGTCCTTGCCGACCACGCGCATCATTAGCTCGCGCTCGGTAAAGATACCGACAATCTTGGAATGGCTGGTGACCACGACCGAACCGATATAGTTCTCGGTCATCAATTTGGCTGCTTCCAGTACAGTGTGGTGTTCGTCAATAGTCGCAACGGTTTTTTTAATGCCCGATGTGATTTTCATGGTGATTTCCTCAATGTGGGTAAAGTTGATAACTGCAAGAATTTTACCACTCGGTTTCAGTTCTGTATCCCCTCAATTTTAGTCGGGAATAGAAAACTTCAGTTTGCGGTAATGTTGAAGTTCGTCCGTATCCCTCTTTAGCCGTCTATTTCAGGACGGTCGACTGGCATGAATCGCAAGGCTGTGGACTTCAGGCCTGATCGCAGTCGTGCAACAGTTGCCGAGCTTCGCGGGACAGAGAGCGACGTCTCAGCAACAGATGGAAATGGCTGCCGCCATGAGTGCGCCAAAGATGTGCGGCGCGGATGCCGGAGAACAACAGGGCGCGCACCCTGTTGGTATGATTGCTCTGACTTAAGAGTTCCGGCTTGCCATGCACAATAATGCGAGGACTCATGGTGCTGATGGTTTCGCCGTACAGTCCTGCAATGGCGGCAATGACATTCTCATGCATGGCCTCGCCAAAATAGTCCCGCTGTTTTTTGATGCGGTTGATGCCATCACCCAATTTTCCGAGCATTTCCCTGTCACGCGATAATTTACGTTCGAGTGACATCATCGCAGCACAGTAAGCCATCAGCTCTTTGGCTTGCTTGATATCAGTTCCGAGTTCTTCACCGTTCAACAGACGCTGCAAAAGGATAAGGCCGGTGCGTAATCGCTGCGGGCTTGGATAAAGGTGGCCGGCATGGATGGTCTCGGTGCCGGGTGAGGCAAGGATGCTGTCGATAGCACACTCCAGCTCGCCGCTGTCGGCCAGACCCTTGCGCGCAAGGCCCTGGACCAGATGCGAGGCCTGCACCATGGCGGCCAGTGCCAGCACACGGTTGCGCAGGGGGTGCCAGTGTTGTGAAGACTGCTGTAACGACATCGGTTTCAGAAGGCGTTGGAAATAGGACCCTCAGCCGATCTCTATCAGGCACTCGTCGGGATTGACGTTGTCGCCGACGGAAACATGGATAGCTGTGACCGTACCCGATTCAGGGGCTGATACCGGATTCTCCATCTTCATGGCCTCGACCACGAGTACGGTTTCGCCGGCCACGACCTTGCTGCCCATCTCGACATGCATGGCCACAATGCGTCCCGGCATCGGTGTGGTGACGTCGGAATCCTTTCTTGCTTTCGGCCGCTTGGATCCCTTGGATGCCTTTTTGGCATCGATCGTGCCATCCGCTGTGGGGACCACCTCGGTCAGGGTTTCAACCATGACCTCTTCCAGCACATTGTCGATCTTAACGTAGAAAGGACGGACATCTTCGCTCTTGTGTCCGGAACCCTCGATCTTGATGTGGTATTCCTCACCATGAATAGTGATGTTGAATTCGGTAGGGGCCAGACCAGACGCGTTTGCCGGCTGTGCAGCAGTGCTGACATCTTCAGGTAAATCAAGCGGTTCTGGCTTGAAAGCGCCAGCCTCGCGTTCCTCGAAAAACTCAAGCGCCACGGTGGGGAACAGAGCGTAGGACAGCACATCCTCGATGGATTTGGCCTTGTCTCCGACTTCACGGGTCAGGGCATCCAACTCCGGTGCAATCAGGTCGGCAGGACGCACATCAATAGCCTCCTCATCGCCAAGTGCCAGTTTGCGAACATCTTCATTGACTTCACCCAGTGCGCGCCCGTACATGCCTTTGAGGTAGCCCTTGGTTTCATTGGTGATGACCTTGTATTTCTTGCCGGAAACGACATTCAGCACGGCCTGCGTGCCGACAATCTGGCTGGTCGGGGTGACCAGCGGCGGGTAGCCGAAGTCCTTGCGCACGCGCGGAATCTCGTCGAGCACCTGATCCATCTTGTCCAGTGCGCCCTGATCGCGCAGCTGGTTGGCCAGATTGGAGATCATGCCGCCGGGGATTTGATTCACGAAGACGCGTGTGTCCACACCTGTTACATGCGATTCAAATCGCGCATATTTTTTGCGCACTTCGCGGAAGTAGGCGGCGATGTCCTGCAGTGCAAGGATATCGAGCCCCGTATCGTATTCAGTGCCGGCAAAAGCAGCGACCATGGATTCGGTGGGCGGGTGACTGGTGCCGCCGGCTAAAGGGCTGATCGCAGTGTCGATGATGTCGCAGCCGGCATGCACCGCTTCCCACTGCACCATTTCGGCCACGCCTGAGGTGGAATGGCAATGCAGGTGCACCGGAATCGCAATAGCCTTTTTGATGGCCAGAACCAGTTCACGTGTGGATGTCGGGGTCAGCAGTCCGGCCATATCCTTGATTGCCAGGGTATCGCACCCCAGATCCTCGAATCCTCTGGCCAGATCAACATAGTGCTCCAGTGTGTGTACAGGGCTGACTGTGTAGCTGATGGCACCCTCGGCGTGTTTGCCATTGCTTTTTACCTGCGCCACGGAGGTACGGACATTGCGCAGATCGTTCATGGCATCGAAGATGCGGAAGACATCCACGCCGTTGGCTGCTGCCATATCGACGAACTTCTTGACCACATCATCGGCATAATGGCGATAACCCAGCAGGTTCTGGCCACGCAGCAGCATTTGCAAAGGGGTGTTCGGCATGGCCTTTTTCAGTTCGCGCAGGCGGACCCAGGGGCCTTCTTTGAGATAGCGCAGACAGGTATCGAAGGTGGCGCCGCCCCAAGCCTCGATGGACCAGTAGCCGATGGCATCCAGTTTCTCGCAGATGGGCAGCATGTCGTCGAGTCGCATGCGTGTGGCCAGCAGTGATTGGTGACCGTCGCGCAGAGCCAGTTCGGTGATTGCCAGTTTCTTCTTTACGTTTGTCATGCCTGCTTCCTTTTTCTTGGTCTGTCTGCCGGGTACTGTGTTTACAAGCCGGCGTGTGCTGCAATGGCCACGGCCACGGCTGCAGCAATATCTTCACGCGCTTCGTAAGGTTTGTAGTCCAGCAGTTCCGGGTGTTGATCAATAAAGCCGGTGTGAAATTCACCACGCGCGAAATCTGCGCTGGCGGCAATATGGCGGTAGTAGGGCAGGGTGGTGCGCACACCGCGAATGTCGTATTCATTCAGGGCGCGTAGCGCGCGACTAACCGCATGTGGCCATGTGGAGCCCCACACTGTCAGTTTGGCGCACATCGAATCATAGTGCGGTGGAATGGTGTAGCCGGGATAAACGCAGCCGTCGACGCGCACACCTGGCCCGCCGGGTGAGAAATACCGGGTGAGGGTGCCGGGAGTGGGCAGGAAATTATTCTTCGGATCCTCGGCATTAATGCGGAACTCAATGGCAAAGCCGTTGTGCGTGAGGTCTTTCTGGGTGAAGGGTAGGGTTTGGCCTGCGGCAATGCGAATCTGTTCAGCAACCAGGTCGATGCCGGTGATGGCCTCGGTGATTGGATGCTCGACCTGCAGGCGGGTATTCATTTCCATGAACCAGAAGTTCTTGTCTTTATCGACCAGAAACTCGACGGTGCCGGCATTGGCATAGCCGACTGCCTTGGCTGCTTTCACAGCAATAGCACCCATTTCTTCACGTAACTCGGGGGTCAAATACTGGCTGGGGGCGATTTCGATGAGCTTCTGATTGCGTCGCTGGATGGAGCAGTCACGCTCGAAAAGATGTACGCAATTGCCGTGCGTGTCGGCCAGTATCTGGAATTCGATATGGTGCGGCTCGACGATGCATTTCTCCATGAATAGCTCATCCGAACCAAAAGCCGCCATGGCTTCACGCTGGGTGATTTCATAGTTCTCACGCAGTTGTTCATCATCGTCGCAGCGTCGAATACCGCGACCGCCACCACCGGCAGCAGCCTTAAGCATGACCGGATAGCCCATGTCGTTGGCCATTGCCTTTGCTTCCTGCACATTGTTAAGCGCAAATTCAGAGCCGGGAATGACCGGAACATCAGCCGCAATCATGGCTGCACGCGCCTTGATCTTGCTGCCCATGTCCTCAATAGCATCTGGCGACGGGCCGATATACGTCAAGCCTGCCTTGCCGACTGCGCGGGCAAAATCAGCGTTTTCGGAGAGGAAGCCATAGCCCGGATGCACTGCATCACAACCGGACTCCAGCGCAATATTCACAATACGGTGGATATTCAGATAGCTCTTGACCGGATCAGGCCCGATCATCACCGCACGGTCCGCCTTTTTCACATGCAGAGCGTGGGCATCGGCATCCGAATAGATGGCAACCGATTCAATATCCAGCTCGCGACAGGAACGGATAATGCGGATGGCGCATTCGCCGCGGTTGGCAACCAGAATTCGTTTAAACAAAGGCGTACTCCTCATCCGGTGATTTGAAGAGACGGCATACTAACCTGCCCGTCCTCCGACCACAAACGGCATGCCCTAGGGACGGATGTATACGATTTCACCCTCGCGGGCATGGTCAAACAGATCGATGACATCTTCATTGAGCATGCGGATGCAGCCATGTGAGGCTGGTTGTCCGATGAGATCCGAGCGATGTGTTCCGTGGATATAGATATAGCGGGACAGGGTGTCCACCCGGCCGCGTCGGTTGATGCCGGTCTGGTTTCCCTCCAGCCACAGGATACGGGACAGGATCCAGTCTTCTTTCGGGTCGTCACGCTCCTCATCAAAGATGTCGACCGGCTGGCGAGCGACAAAGACTGTTCCAGAGGGGAGGTCTTCACCGATCAAGGCGGCAATACGATGCCTGCCAAGCGGTGTTTGCAGGCTGTTTCTTACATTGCCACTGCCCTTTGCGGCTGTCGAAACCGGGTATTGCACGCATACGCCACTGGGTCTGCGGTGAATCAGGATTTGCCGTGAGATGCTGACGGTGATCATTGGCCGATTATAGCCGGGCTGTGCAGCTTTGGCTTGTGCCGGATGGGTCTTTGTTTACAATGGCAGCTGAATTTTTTATTCCCTGAAGCATCAGGGATATCTCAGACTTCAGGAGTCGTCATGGACATCGACAAAATCCCTCCCGGCAATAATCCGCCCGAGGATATCAACGTCATTATCGAGGTGCCGCAGCACGCCGATCCGGTCAAGTATGAGCTCGATAAGACGTCACGCGCCTTTTTTGTCGATCGTTTCATGCACACGGCCATGCATTACCCGAGCAATTACGGTTTTGTGCCCAACACCCTTTCCGAGGATGGCGATCCGGTGGATGCGCTGGTGGTTTCCACCTTCTCGCTGATCACCGGCTGCGTGATCAATTGCCGCCCTGTCGGCGTATTGTTCATGGAAGACGAGGCGGGTCTGGATGCCAAGGTGCTGGCGGTTCCGTGTTCGAAACTTAAGCCGGTGTACGATCATGTGAAAGGGCCGGAAGATATGCCACGCTTTCTGCTTGATCAGATCCAGCATTTTTTTCAGCACTACAAGGATCTTGAATCCGGTAAATGGGTGAAGGTGGTTGGCTGGCACGATGCAGCGGCAGCCAAGAAGGAAGTCATGGAATCCATCGCCCGTTATAAGGCTGAAGGTAAGGGTTGATCGGCCTTTTGAAGGGTTAACACATTAGAGGGCGGCGACCGGATCAGGTCGCCGCTTTCTTTTTGTGCACGATACAACAGTTGAAAAGATGCGACGGATTGGCAAAGATGAACTGATGGGCAAAGATTGAACTGATAGGCTGTCGTTGAGCCTTGGTTTGATAAGGGAGAGCTTATGTTACTGACAGGCATGCCGGTGCTGTTGGGTCTGGTCGGACTGATTGCCGCATTTACTCTCTATCGGGTGGTGCTGCGCTATCCGGCAGGTTCGGGGAAGGTCGCCGAAATTGGCGCGCTCATTCATCTCGGCGCCATGGTTTTTTTAAAACGCGAATACAGCATCCTGGCTGGATTTGTGCTCATCGTTGCCGTACTGCTCGCCTTCAGCCTGGGTCTGAATACGATGATCTCCTTTCTGGTTGGTGCTGTGTGTTCGGCGCTGGCTGGTTATTGCGGCATGTTTGCGGCCACCAAGGCCAATGTCAGGACAGCAATCGCGGCGCAGGATCACGGCGGGTCACGGGCTCTGACCATTTCTTTTTTCGGTGGCTCCGTCATGGGGTTGACCATTGCCTCACTCGGACTGCTGGGGCTTGGCACCCTTTATCTCTTCTACGGCGGTGACCCTGAAACCGCCCACGCTATTCACGGCTTCGGCATGGGTGCCTCTTCGGTCGCGCTGTTCTCACGTGTCGGGGGCGGAATCTTCACCAAGAGTGCTGATGTCGGCGCGGATCTGGTCGGCAAGGTTGAGGCCGGAATCCCCGAAGACGACCCGCGTAATCCGGGTGTGATTGCCGATAATGTAGGGGATAACGTTGGCGATGTTGCCGGTATGGGTTCCGATATCTTCGAGTCCTATTGTGGCGCGATCATTGCCACCATCGCCATGGCATCGACACTTGCCGCCGACATTCTCGATCCGCTTGGCACGCAGCAAGCATTGATGTTTCTGCCTCTGGCGCTGGCCTCGACCGGACTCATCTGCTCGCTCATTGGGGTTGGTATCGTAAGGATGTTCTCGGGGCGTCAGGCCGAGGCGGCACTGCGCGCCGGCACGATTGGTGCATCAGTGCTGTTTATCGTTGCGGCTTATTTCGTCATTTCCATGAGCGGTATTGCTGTCGCTGTTTGGGGAGCTGTTCTGTCCGGCACCATTGGCGGTATCATTATCGGGTTGATCACCGAATACTATACGGCCGACAAACCTGTGCGCGCGATTGCCAAGGCCGGTGAAACAGGCCCTGCCACAGTGATTATTGCGGGGCTGGCGATAGGTATGCAGTCGGTGATTGTCCCGGTGCTGACCATTGCCGGCATTATCTTCATTTCCACCAATCTTTGCGGACTGTACGGCGTTGGTATCGCTGCTGTTGGCATGCTCGCTACCGTTGGCATGACCATGGCCATCGATGCCTACGGCCCGATTGCGGACAATGCCGGCGGCATTGCCGCGATGTCGGGTATGGGTGAGAAAACGCGGCGCATCACCGATTCGCTTGATGAGTTAGGCAACACCACGGCGGCCATCGGCAAGGGTTTTGCCATCGGAGCTGCAGCCCTCGCAGCCCTTGCTGTCATCACTGCTTATGTGCAGACGGTTTCAGCTAATATACCCGGTTTCAACCTCGATCTTTCCAGTCCGATCGTGCTGGTCGGCATGTTTATCGGTGCACTCTTTCCCTTCTGGGTCGCCTCCCTGACCATGACGGCAGTTGGTGATGCAGCCTTTGCGATGATCAAGGAGATTCGCCGCCAGTTCCGCGAAATACCGGGCTTGATGGAGGGCACAGGTCATCCTGATCATGCCCGTTGCATCAGCATTGCCACCGATGCCGCCCTGAAAAAAATGGTGCTTCCCGGCATGCTGGCCGTGGTTGCCCCCGTGCTGGTCGGTTTCGGTCTCGGTCCTGAGGCCCTGGGTGGTATGCTTGGCGGGGCATTGGTATGCTGTGTCTTGCTGGCCCTGACTATGGCCAATGCCGGTGGTGCGTGGGATAATGCCAAAAAGTATGTCGAGAGCGGGCATCTCGGCGGCAAAGGCTCGGATGTGCACAAGGCAACAGTGGTCGGCGATACCGTCGGCGATCCGTTCAAGGATACATCGGGTCCATCGATGAATATTCTGATCAATGTAATGGCGATTGTGTCGCTGGTGATAGCGCCCTTGCTGGGCTAAGGAGTGAATGATGGATAAGGGTATAGATAAGGAAGGTCTGAAAGAGAACCTGAAGGATGGAAACTCATGGTTGCGCCTGCTCTTTATGGTGCTGTTTGCTGTCTTCTACAGTGTCGCGGAAGTGGTGCTGGTTATGGTGATTGTTTTCCAGTTTCTTTGCGTGCTGCTTACCGGTGACAGGAATGACAGGGCTCTGTCATTGGGTTCACAAATCGCATCGTATATTTATCAGGTGCTGCGTTACCTGACATACAATTCGGACGAATGTCCGTATCCCTTCGCTGACTGGCCTTGCGATGCCGTTCTCGCTGAACAGCGGGCAACACCCGCTTCTAAAACCAAGCCGACAGCAGCACCTGTGGTGAAGAAGACGCCTGCGAAGAGGAAAGCTGCACCCGCGCGTCGCAAAAAAGCGGCTGAGGAGAGCCCGGCAAGCTCGGATTGATGCGCGGAATTGCGCATGAGTTTCCGCTCAACGATGGCCTGCTCTACCTGAATCATGCCGCAGTCGGCGTGTGGCCGCGCCGCACAGCCGAGGCTGTCAAACAGTTCGCCGATGAGAATATGCAGCAGGGAGCACAGGACTACCCGCGCTGGATGCAGTGCGAGCAGTCCTTGCGCAGGCGCTTGGCCTGGTTGGTTGGCGCACCATCCCCGGATGATATCGCGCTCGTAAAAAACACCTCCGAAGGGCTTTCACTCATTGCCGCCGGTCTGGCATGGCAGTCCGGCGACAATGTTGTTTCCACAGATCAGGAGTTTCCTTCCAATCGCATCGTCTGGGAATCGCTGGCCGGACAGGGTGTGGAATTCCGGCAGGCCGATATATCAGGTGCTGATCCGGAAGAAGCGATCATTGCCTGCATGGATCAGCGAACCCGATTGCTGAGCGTTTCTTCCGTCCAGTTCGCCAGTGGTCTTCGGCTCGATATTGAGCGTCTGGGCACAGCATGCAGGGAACGAGGCATTCTTTTCTGCATTGATGCCATCCAGAGTCTCGGAGCATTGCAGTTCGATGCCGTGGCCTGTGGTGCCGATTTCGTTGTCGCTGACGGGCATAAATGGATGTTGGGTCCTGAGGGTCTGGCAGTGTTCTACTCGCATCCTGCGGCTCGTGAACATTTGAAGCTGTGCCAATACGGCTGGCACATGATCGAACACGCCGGCAATTTTGACAGGCACGACTGGGAAGTGGCGAGCAGCGCCCGCCGTTTCGAACCGGGCAGCCCAAACATGCTCGGCATCCATGCGCTGGACGCCTCGATTAGTCTGTTCGAGGAAGTCGGCATGGCGAATGTTGAGGCGGAGGTGTTGAAGCGGACTGACTGGCTCACACAGGCTGTGCTGAACAACGACAGACTTGCTCTGTTGTCCCC